>NZ_JAKJJY010000010.1:0-171514 GCF_022320955.1 Clostridium sp. YIM B02555
GAGCGGGAATATGCTTAATGACTAGCATAGTTTCCTATTGGAAACGCTGTTATTTAGCGACTTCTTGTCGCACTGTAGTATTACGTAGTACTTGTACAACAAAAAATACTGCAAATTCATTTTTTATGAATAATGCGGTATCTTAAAAACATATTACTATCATTGACTTTTTATATTTTTTATTAGACCTAACCCACCTAATATTGATAAGATAGAACCAATAAATCTATATTTTGTAATACACTGTTCTAAGTAAATTGCATAATTATTTTGGCTCATACTACCACCATGATCCTGCACAATTTTTGATGCTTCTTCGCTACCTAAATTTATACTATCCATTCTATATCCCTCCAATCTTAGAATTAGATATCATCTTTATCATCCTAATTATTCTCTTTTATCCTTTTTATTTAAAAATATGGTAGAATATTATTGAAAGGAAGTGACTATTATGGAAAATAGTGTTTATATTTCTCTAAAATCAGGTAGAGAAATTGAAATAAAAGATTTTCAATATCTTACTTATCCAAGCTCTACTGACAAGAAAGATATAACTACAGTAAAAACATTTGAAAATTTCTACATGTATAATAAACATTTTACTTTCGTTGGTGAAAACACTACTATATCTTTAAATTCAAATGAGATAGAATTTATTAGGTTTTCTGGTTCATTTACTGAATAGTAACTTCACGAGTGCAAAGGCACTCCTTTTCTTTCATTACTTTTTTCTACTTATGCTGAACCCCATATTTAATTGCCATCTCTTTTACTATAGCTAAGAAACATTCTAAAAGTCTTTTCTCATCACCTATAGCATCTAACTTGCTAACAGCGTTTATTTTAGATTTACTCGCACCTTCTAATGCCATTTTCTTTTGTTTATTTGTACGTCTTATGTCTATCTGTTGCAGCTGCACCTGGTACTTAAAATTTTAGTATTACGTAGTACTTGAATATAAAAAATACCGCAAATTCATTTCTGAATAATGCGGTATTATATCATCATAATTTTTATATTAATTACTTGCCAACAAAAGTAGACATTCCATTATCTCCATTGTAGGCAGGTGCTCCTTCAACTGTTACATAACAAATTATCAACTTATAATCTGCTCCTTTAGGAATACTTTTATTTAAAGTTAATATAAATGTTTTTGCCGAACCATCTTTTGGCTGTATTTTAACCATGCTGTCTGTAAGTGAATTTTCAGCATTCACCTTATCATTTTTACCAAGAGTCGCTATACCTTTTGGTTTAACATTCGTTGTGTCTTGAATCCAATAATTAGCTGGCCTCATTCCTAGTTTCATATCAACATCCCTATCGTAGCTGATTTGAATTTGATTAGGCGAAATCTGATCCAGTTTTACTAGCATTGGAATAGGAAACTTCGCACTTTTATCAACAGTACATATAGAAGTATTAGCATTCTCCATAACAGGCTTAGAATTTACAATATTATCTCCCAAAAACTGAACTGTCACAAAAGTGCATGCAATTAAAAAGTAATTTAAAATCTTTTTCATAGGTACCTCCTAATATATTTATAAATATGTCACAGAACTATACTTCCCTAAAATTATTAAATATATTAATATAAAATATCCTTAGTATAAACTTCATGGAATAAATTACTATTACGAACCAATTATAAATTATTTTATAAATACCGCATTATTCAATTTTCAAAGATCATACTCACCACGATTTTGTGGTCAGTGTTATTTCGTAATTTTTACACATTATGCAAACTTGAGCATTGAACAAAAAATCCCCTTATATTTTAAAAATACAAGAGAATTTATAATGTTATTATTCTATCTTTCTAATACAAACTAGAGTGTTTAAAAAATTAATCAGTGCTTTTCTCATTCGGTTCATATTCTAATATATCACTCAGATCACACCTAAGACTTCACATATTTTATCAAGATGATCAAGATTAACTCTATCAACCAATTCGTGATAAAGTTCAGAAATAGTATTAGGCCTTATTTCAGTTTCTCTAGCTAATCTGGCTTGAGTCCATCTTTTTTCCACTAATACCTTTGATAAATTTATTCTTATCATAATGTCATCTCCTATTTCGGGGATTTGTTTTTCTTTCCTTAATATATAGTTGTCCCAATAACAAATACTGATATAAAATATCGTATTATGTTATTGGGTGATTTCTAAGAAAACTCTAAATTTTTATATCTATTCTATCATAATTTGTGAACCTTAATTATTTTTGTTATTTCATATCAATTTTAGTTAATTATTTTAGCTTATTTTCTTTATTCTAATGCTTCTGCAGCAACCTTTCTCTTTTAAAATATATCCTTTACTTTCTAATATATTAATATATTTTTGTACTGTTGCTGTTGAATTCAATTCTGCTATTTCAGCAATTTCCCTAACCGTTGGGGGCATACTCTTTTCTCTAATATACATCTCAATAATATTTAATATTGTTCTCTCTTTTTCCGTCAACATTTAATCTTCTCCTTTAAATAACTATTTATGTACAATGTTTATTTTAATAATACGAACTAGTGTTCGCATTATTATTTTACTACTATTAAATTATTTTGTAAATATGAACATAAAAGAAACTAGGAAATTTTTATTAATCTCCTAGTTTAAAACATGTATTACTTCTTTTTTATAGATTGCAAAGATGCTTAAATTTATCATATAATGAGTTAAAATGTTTTATAATTTTACACAAAAAAATAAGCAGTAGTGGATTGCTCCTAGCTACTGCCACTTAAAAAATACTATTGAGCTTGTAGAAATTCCTCATAAGTTTCTATTTTATCCTCTCTATTGTTTTCCTTTAGCCAATTCTTATATTTCAAAATGATTTCTTCTATAGTTTTCAAACTTAATTTATTATCATTTTTTCTTTTCATTTTTACATACAAATTAACCTTAATTATATTTCCCAATTATCTCACTCCTTTTATGCCTATACCTACTACATATATGCTATTTTTAAATTACTGTGACTAAAATTAGGCAAAAAAATGAAGGACATAGGATTTCTTCCGTGCCCTTAAATACTTTCTTACTATTTATTATTCTATATAAAAAGTCCATTTATTACACAAGTATATAGCAAAATCTAATGTTTCATCAGCGGCATCTAAATCGAAAGTAAAAATGTTTTCTTCTTCAATGACTCCTATATCCCTACGGCAGACACTAAATTTTTCTGCATTACATTCCAGGCACTCAGAATCACATCTCCCTACATACTCAAAATCATCAATCGTTATTTCGTTATCCTGTAAAAATCGAACTATAACTTCTTCATAACTTAGATCTGAATGCCCAATAAAATTCTCTAATTTCAAAAATTCACTCATACAAAAACCTCCCATAAAATACTGTACATATTATAAAAATGATTATAACTAGAACCATATGCAAATTCAAACTACAATAACTTATTTAATGTCTATCAGAATGTATTAAAACTAATATCGTACAAATTTTATGAATTTTCAAAGTATATATTGACTACTTATGATTTTTAAGATATTATATGTTGCACTTTTTAAGTATAAATCTAATAATTCACAATGTCTTCCAATCATGTAGCAACATAAAAAGATACCTACATTTCTGCAAGTATCTTTTACAAACTTTATATTTTAATTATATTTACAAACAATCAATTTATGCTATTACAGTTGAAGGTATTTTAATTGTTACTGTTCCTCCAGGTAGTATATCTCCAACATTAACTATAATATTTTTAGATGTTGAACTTGAATCAACTGTTCCTTGAGTAGTTGTTACTCCACTCACATTAAAATCTATATGATTCGGTGCTGTATCATTAACAACTACTGATTTAGCTGTCTTTGTTCCAGTATTGGTTATAACAAGAGTATATGTGAAATTATCTCCTATCCAAACATCTTTTACAATTAACAATATCTCTTTTTTGCACTAAAAAATGCAGCCAAATTAATGACTGCATATCTTATGAAAATTGCGCAACCAAATACATCAAATTTAATATTCCAAAACAGTTTCCATTAATTCCTTAATAGAAAAATTCTAAGTGTGTAGTTATATATAATTTTTAAATTTTACTTATTTATTAACATAAAAATTGACATTACTTAAACATTTTATATAAAATAATTAAAATTTATTATTTGTTTACCTATAAGATTGACCAAGCAATTCTGGTATTACAGGATACATATACCAAAGTTTAATTTTTGGTATAAGGCTAAAGTATTTTGCTGATTTTGATACGCTACCATCAAGTTTATATACCCACTTACTCTTTGCAAGTTCATTGCTTGTAGGTGATACACTTGTTGAAAATACATATGGACCTGTAGTAATCCAAGAAGAATCACCATAAATCTTTATACTTCTATATTGATTGCTTGCATAATTAGTTTTTGTTCCATTTAAATCAACAGACCAAATGATTGCATTATCAGGAATAGAAGATATATTGCTAAAATCATATATTGCTTGTACTGATTTTACTGCTGGTGTTAATGTTAGTGCACTTGATGCAGTATATTCATAATTACTAAGTTGATAATGAGGCCCACCTATATAAAAATAGTAGTCTCCAGTAAGTAATGTAGAATGTACTTTCACATAGTAATAACCTGATTTTGGTATATTCACATAGTAAGGAGTAACACTATATAATGAATTTTTTTTATAATTAATGCTTGTAATGAGATTTAAATCTTCATCATAAACCTCAAAAATTCCAGTACCACTAATTGCTGAATTAGCAATACTTAATATATTTTTGTTATCAGCAGATAAAAAAACTTTATAAAAGTCTTCATCAGTCCTATCTGAAATATTTCCATGAACATAATTTGTTCCAGTAGCATTGGCTTTGATAAGCTCAGCTGGCTTTTCATTATTTGTTACTATCACCTGAGCTTGAGTAGTTGATCCATTAGGTTCTATTTCATTTATTTCAGTAGCGGCATAAGCCGTGTTCGCAAATAAAAAAATAAAAAAAGTACTTAATATGGTTATATAAATTTTTTTCATTTAAAACATTCCTTTCAAATTTTGGCTAATATAACCACACACTCAATTATTTTATCGTTTATTTTTTGGTATTCTTTATAATAAATTATATTTTTATACAATTTTACATTTTTTTGCACGCTAGATATATTTGTGATTTTTCATTATTTCAACATAATTTATTGTTTTAATATTTATTTCCAAATATCTAAGAGCAATTCGTGGAATTCCTATACCTCCAAATAACACTAATATTAGTATTATATTTTCACTTTCTGTTGTTAAGTCAAATCTACAATATATAGGAATTTTTTTATAAATTACCCTTACTGCACAGTTATTTAACATCATACATTGATTATGATATGTTCTATAAGTATGATATTTAAAATTTTACACAGAAAAATAAGCAGTAGTGGATCACTCCTAGCTACTGCCACTTAAAAAATATTATTGAGCTTGTAGAAATTCCTCATAAGTTTCTATTTTATCCTCTCTATTGTTTTCCTTTAGCCAATTCTTATATTTCAAAATGATTTCTTCTATAGTTTTCAAACTTAATTTATTATCATTTTTTCTTTTCATTTTTACGTACAAATTAACCTTAATTATATTTCCCAATTATCTCACTCCTTTTAGGCCTATACCTACTACATATATGCTATTTTTAAATTATTGTGCCTAAAATTAGGCAAAAAAATAAAGGACACAGGATTTCTCCCGTGACCTTAAATACTTTCTTACTATTTATTATTATATTTAACCCACGCACCAGTTTCATAAAATTTATAACCATCTGGAGTTGTACAATTCTCAATGAAATCATAATTTTCTTTTTATCCCCTGTTCTGTAGCTATTTTTTTAGCCATTTCTATTGATGTTTCTGAAAAGTCTACACCACAAACTTCAAGTTCCTTTTCCGCAGCCAACATCAAGAGCTTTTCCTTCTTTTAATATTCCTCTATCAAAATAAGTAATAAGATTTTCGTCAGGAATATTTTTAAAAAATGGAACTTCTTTTTCCTTATTTGAAGATAATCTGTTTATTTATTCACTTAAGAATTTGTCAATTATGTTGCTATATATTTCTGGTTCCTCAAGCATAGGTATATGCCCTGAATATTGCATTTCAATGAAGGTTGCATTTGTTATCAGTGAAGCACATAATTTTCCATCAGAAGGTGGATTTAGCCCATCATATTTACCGCTTATAACAAGAGTTTTGGCTGTTATCTTATACAATTCACTTCTATAATCAAAACCTTCTAATGCTTTATTTGCTGCTATAGTTTGTTTATGTGTTAATGAACTTTTAAGAAGATTCGGATATTTTAAAAATATCTCTGGATTATAAGCCATATATTTATAAAAAAAGATTAATTTTTCTTGCTCATTTAACCCTTCTAATTCTGTTGCATGTTCCTTAATCAATCTTTGAGTTGATGATGTTAAACCATTTGATTTAGGAACGGTTAAAATTAATTTTTTTATTCTATGAGGTTGTGAAATCGCTACACCTTGTGCAATATAACTTCCCATTGAAACTCCATAAAGATTTACTGTCTCAAATCCAAAAATATCCATTATAGATAAAATATCTTGAATATGATCGTTTAATGTATAACTATCTGGCTTATCGGATTTTCCATGTCCTCTACAGTCTAATAAAATCGTTCTAAAATTTTTAGAAAACCTCTGAATTTCGTTGCCCCATTTTGTACTATCACAACCAAGTCCATGTATAAGTATTAAAGGCTCTCCATCCCCTTGTATTTTAACATTTAAGTTTATTCCATTTACTTTAATCAGTGACATTTTTATCCTCCAAACTTAATAATATCATGTGATAATTAGCTTTAATAGAAATTAATGTATTTCCATTAATTGTATAGACAGGATAACAAACATTTGTTCTGACGTCAGGTATATCTTATTTATAATTCATCTGACTAATTATCTTTATTTTATAATAATCCACTACCGTATTATTCAATTTTCAAAGAACATTTATATAATTTACTATTTAATTTCTATATTATATACAATAGATCTGCATCCGTTGATGGAATTTCGCAGTACTTAAATATAAAAAAATACCATATTGCTCAGAAAAAAATGAATAATACGGTATTTAAAAATCTACTTTTATGATTTCTGTACATAACAAGCAATCATTATATTTAAACTTTACAGTAAAGTTTTAGAATTGTTCTTAATTCCCAAACAATAATTTACATTATAAGACGCTGTTATTAACTGCTTTGAATTAGCCAAATTATATTCCTTAAAATATTGTTCGGCGATTTGTTCGGGTTCCAAATGCTCATAAACCAAAATTCCATTATTTGAAAGAATTTCTTTTATCTCTGTATAACAATATTCAGCCAACATAGTTTCACCCACAGAGTTTACTATATCTCTTATTTTCTCTACATTTTTTTCGCTAGTTGTATGTGTTTCTTTAGTTGGATAATCAAATACTATACTACTTCCATTTGGAATAAGTTGTGAAATTGTGCTAACTAATTTTTTGAAATCACTTTTTGTTAAATAGTAACTAATTCCTAACAAACTGCAAAAACTTACTTTAGAATTATCAAACATAGGACACGAAAGTAGAATATTTTGCCATTCTTCTTTTGCTAAATCAGCTGAAATATAATTTAGATTTGTAATCTTGTTTTTAATAATAGGCTTCACCCTCTCCTGTTTATCCACACTGGTTAAAGGATGATCTATTTCAAATATTTGCAGTTTGTGTGCATAATCAGATTGTCTATAAGCAAAAGTATCAAAACCTGCTCCAAAAATTAAATATTGTTTAGCACCATGTTTAATAGCATTTTCAAGCATTTTTTCTGTGTATACAGCTCTACTGAGTACTGATGAAAACTGAGTATCAATTATCCATTCTAAAGCTTCTTTATCACTGCCACTGAAAGTTGGATTAAAATATTTTATGCTTTGTGCCATCCTAAAAGACATTTCCTGATATTCCTCCTTAGTAAGAAGTTTTTCTGCCACATAGTCATCAAATATCTTTACTTTGCTATTCTTTGCATGATATGCCCGTACAAATGCACACGCTAGCGCTGTCATACTACTTTTTTCGTTCATAATATCGCCTCCAACTTAATTAAACCACAATTTAAATTCTATTACAATTCATTACTTATTTGGAATTTTAATGTTATGATTTATATACATTTGTTAGAATTTAGAATATAGCATTCTTGATTATTCTTATGTTTTTTCTCCTAAATATCAATTATTGATTCTATAGTTAGCATCTTTTTAAATAAACCATATGAAGCAAAGCTTATAGCTAACTAATTGAAATCCATGGAATTTTACCATATTCTATAATGATGAAAAGAACCCCAGTAGCAGCAAAAACTATAGATACTTTTTGATAGAAGTTCAATTTTTCTTTGAATATGATTACTCCAAGCAGTACGGAAATCAATGGATTTATATAATATCCCATACTAGCTTCTATAACATGATTAGAATTGACGGCCCAAATATAAATAAACCAGTTTATACTTATCAGAACGGAGCATATTGAAATTGGTGAGATTGTTTTTTGTCTGAAAATTGTTTTATAAAAACTCCTAACTTTTTAGTGAATGTTAAAACTAATATATATTTTAAATAATTGTTTCAATCCAACTAAAAATCCGCTCGTTTGCAATTAGTTTTGCTCCTTCTTGGCAATGAGATCCCGCTCCCTCCTCAGATGTAAAGAAAATATAATCTTTGTTGCAAGTAAGAGTGTTATAGAGATGCTTAGCTTGTCCTTTAAAAAAAATTTCATTTTCTACATCTATAATAAGTGTAGGACATTGAATTTTTTCTGGTATTTCTTCTAGGTAATAATTTTTAGCTTTTAATACAAATTCAGCAGGACTATCTACTCCAAACACATACATTCCATGTGAAAATCCCCAACGTAATGTTGAATTAATTTTCATTTGATCATATATATATTTATTAAATTTCTTTGGATTGAGGAGCAAAGAATTGAGTAAATGTTCCTTTGTAATATTTAATCCGCTCATAAATCCTCCTAAAAAGTCATAAATACCTCCATTTGCTATACAAGCAGCAAGTCTGTGTTCAAAAGCTGCCGCCCTAGGAGCAAGATAACCACCTAAACTTTGTCCCCATAAAATTATTTTATTTGGATCTATTTCTTTTTTTGTAAGAAGGTAATCTACAATAGGTGTTATGACTTTTTCATAGTCATGTCTAAAAAATAATTTCTTTTTTCTAATAACTTCACCTTGCCCAGGACCTTCGAAAGTTAAGCAATTCATTCCATGTTCTAGAGCTATCATTGCCATTCCATATAATTCTTCTTTAGTTCCATCAAAACCAGTCATAGCTATTAAAACTGGTTTTGGTTCATTTGAATTTTCTAGTGGATAATAATGTCCTGGAAGCACAGTATTCTCATATGGAATTTCAATATTTTTGATATAAGGTTTATTGAGTTTCATAACGTACGAGAAGCATTCGAGATTTGCATTATATAGTTCATCTATTTTTGTTTTATTAGGATTTTCGTGAAGAAAAAATTCGGCTGTTCTGTAGTAGTTAGCAGCTCTAAGGTATTCCTTCTTTGCACTAATAGTATGACCTTTTAAATAATTGTCATTAGCAATTTTATGAAGTCTTTTTGCTGTTTTACTCCATTCATTGCACCAGCTAGCATAATTACCTTCTTCTATTTTTTCAGCGGTAGAAATAACTTCTGCTATATCAGCAGCACCAAATGCGGTTTCACCAAGAAGCCTTAATGTTTGGAATTCGAATTGATCATCTTTAAAAACTAAATTCATCATAATTATTGTTCTCCTTTTAATAATAACGATAAGTTGATTTTTTTATATTCCTAAGAATAATAGATGCGAATAAAATCGAATAATCATTCACATTTAATTGATAAATATATTTTATCTCTGAAAATATTGAATGTCAATATAAATCGAATAGTTATTCACATTTTATTGACAAAAATATTTTGTAAGATAAAATATTAAGTATATGATTTAGCTAAAAACTACGAAAGGAATGAAAATCTTCATGGAGAATAGAAGAAAATCTAGAGATTTAAAACAAACTAGAGCTTTTAATACAAAAAAAAAGATATTAGAAGCTGCGTATAAGCTTTTTTGTGAGAATGGATATTATAAAACTAATTCTATTGAAATAGCTAAAATTGCTGGTATTTCTATAGGATGTTTTTATTCTTATTTCAAAGATAAAGATGCAGTATTTTATGAAATTTTAGATTTTTATAATAAAAATTTTTTAGAAATAGTCAATAATATACCAAATATTATAGAAATTCACAAGGGTGACAAAAAAGGAGGGATGCTTCTAATTGCGAATAAACTTATAATGATTCATGAATCTTCAAAAGACCTAAACAGAGAACTTAATATATTATATAATTCAAATGCTAAAGTAGCATCTGTGGTTGATGAGCAACATAAAAAAATAAGAAATATTATTAGGGAATGGTTATGTTTTCACGAAAATGATATTAAAGTTACGGATATAGATTCAGCAATTATTATTATAGAGGAGATTAGTAATTCAATTATAAACAGAATTGTATTTAAAAAAGATGATATAGATTCTAATAGAATATTAAATGCTGGTATAGAGGCAATAAATAAGTATTTATTTAGTTAAAAATATTAGGCATCTTCAAAAAAATAATAAGTCCACCTTCTAGTCTATTTTGTATCATGTGGCGCCTACCGAACCTTTAGATAGATCCACAATATACTTCAGGTGTACGAACTCCTTAAAAATAAAAGTTACTACTCAGGCATTCCTAAAAGTGGAATGCCTGAGTAGTAACAAAACTTATATTTTTTGGATGCTGTTATTACCCCTTATTGCATGGTAATAGAAACTTTTGTAAATAATATCAAATAAATAACTAAAACTAAATTTTTAGAGATAGTAATTATTTCTTGCCATGCCCCCCCATTGCTATCTCTTTTTTTTACTAAAAAATGCAGCCAAATTAATGACTGCATATCTAAAGAATATTATTCATTTGGTTCAGAAGACCAACCTTTAATACTATCGTCAATATTAAACACTAAACCTTTATCTTTAATTAAAAACACATTTTCATCAGGATATGTAATAATATCATCTTTTTCACGAGTGCCTATATCAAGTATCTGCAATATTTCTGAACTATTATTTATAAACTGATGTCCATTGTCTTTACCAGCAGGTGCTGAAATAACATCACCTGTTTTTATTAATATTTCTTCACCATCTATTCTTAATAAACCTTTTCCACTCATTATAAAATAGAATTCTTCTTGTTTTGAATGTGAATGATATTTTACGCTTTCAGCACCTGGTTTTACATAATCTATGTTCACATAAATCTTTTCACAACCAATAGCATCACCTATTAATATTGTTTTCAATTTAGAGTTAAAATCAGGGTCATACATATACTCTTTGGGAATATTATTGATATTAGATATATTATTCATTTAAATGCTCCCTTCAATATTTTAATTCATAATAATTTACTGTTGCGAATTACTCAACGATAAATTGGGATTTGTTGCTTAGTCATTTTATCTATCTACTATATTTTTTATATCTCTTATTATATTCGCACTAGTCGTTTTCCTAATTCAAATGCCTTTTTGCAATCTTCCGGAAATACTTCTTTTCTACGTTTAAATTTTTCACTTGCATTAAAAGCAGTTGAAACATATTTTGAATAATCATCAAATTGATAAGTATCAGTTACAAAAATTGATTCTGTTTTTCCAAAATATCTTCCCAATAAAAATTCATTATTTTCAAGAAATTCTTTCCATCTTGTTTGCTCTAATCTTTGTTCATTAACTCCAAATGTATAAATTAATCCTACAGAAATTCTTTTATCAAAAAGTGAAGAATAATTTTCATCATAAGTTAAATATGGAAAAATTAATCGTTCCATAAAAGACTTTATTTCACCTGTAATTGATCCTAAATATATAGGCGTACCCAAAATTATAGCATCTACCTCTTTAATTTTTTTTAGTATTGGACTTATTTCATCATTAATAGCACATTGCCCATAGCTATTACCATTTTTTAATTTACATGCAAAACAGCTTTTACATCCCTTATAATTTAAATCATATAAATGGATCATTTCTGTTTCAGCTCCATTTGAAGCTGCTCCCTCAAGAGCTTTATTTAGCAAAATTCCTGTATTACCGCTTTTTCTTGGACTTCCATTAATAGCAATTATTTTCATGTTTATAACCCCATTTCCTATTTTATAAAATTTAATTATTAAATTCATTAATAGAATAAGGGCTGTAGTATGGAACAACGTCAAGAATTATTTACTAAAAATTTAAAGAAATCACATTCACCTAAATGCTTATTTTCTTTAACTTTATTTAATAATTCTATTAATCCATATAATTCTTTAATTTGATTTTGGGCTACAATTATCTTATTATCAATATAATCTACTAATTTATCTTGATGAGCACATTTATCATCACTAACCATTTTAATTAAATCAGATATCTCTCTTAAACTGAATCCATAATTTTTCATTCGAACAATAAAATTAATTCTTAATAAATCATCCTCAGAATAGACTCTATAACCACTTTCATTCCTAATTGGATTAGGTATCAGATTTATGTTTTCATAATATCTCAAAGTTTCTTTTCCTATATTAAATAATTCTGATAAATCCTTTCGCGTATATTTATTCAAACTTCTTCTCCTTATTATTGCTAGTTTTATTGATTTTCTCTAAACAGGTTACAATTTGTCTACTACTACACAGTTAATTACAATAATGTAGTAAATACAAAATCTTTATTTCTACACATCTTAAGAATATGTTGAACTTATTTATTTACAACAATCTTCATATTGTCTTTTAAATTAGTTTTATCTACTTCAATTAACATAACCCATTCCCATGTACCATCAAATCCTTCTATGCCATCTACTTGTGCACCTGATGATTGTTTTAAGTTTACTGTTAAAATATTATCACCTAAATTTATACTTTCAACTCTATACCCTTGTACTGAACAAGTTGGAGAAGGTATTTGTAAGTACAAAACTGCCTTTTCTTTATCAGGTGATTTCATTGGAATTTCTCTTGATGTAAAATATTCATCTTTAAACTTTTGAAACTCCTCATTAGTCAACATTATAATTGCATCCTGCTGTATAATTAGTTCTTCATCAATTTTGCTAAATCCAATTATATCAGAAAAAAATTCTTTAAATTCAACCTCTTTATTTGTTGAGCATCCAATCAGTTGAAACATGATTATAATAGTGAAGATTGATAATAACACTCTTTTCATATAATACTCCTAATAACTTCATTTTTTATATATGATAATGATTATATTCACACTAAATTACTCATCACGCATTAATTATAACATATTCTGTAAGTATGATATTTAAAATTTTATGCAAAAAAATAAGCAGTAGTGGATTGTTCCTAGCTACTGCTGACATATATTAGTGCTTTAATTTACACAATATTATTCTTATCTACTCCATTTTCTTTAAGAATTGCGTACATCGTCCCATCTGCTTTCATCTCATCAATCTTTTCATTTAGTACGTTTAGTAGAGTATTATCATTTTTTCTAACAGCTATTCCTATATTCCCTATTAACTCCGGGCTATAATCATCTAGCGTTCTTAAAAAAAGATTCGTATAATCTTTTAAAGTTTTGTTTACAATAATTGAATCTGCTATACCAGCATCTATTTTCCCATTGTTTATTGAATTTACCAATTCAGATATGCTTTGAAAAATTTCTATGTCTTTTATTAATCCAGCAGTCTTCCATTTTTGAGCTAATTCTACGTATATAGTTCCTCTTTCTACCCCAACTACTGCATTTTTTAAATCATCTTTGAAATTAATTTTTGATGCCTTTGGAACTATAATTACCTCTGTTTCCGTATATAATGGATGAGTAAAGGATACTTCTTTCTCCCTCTCTGGAGTTATATACATTCCACCAGATGCTATATCTATATTTTCGTCAGTTTCTAATCTTTGTAATAATTCTGAAAACACTGTGCTTTTAAAATCAACTTTATTAATTTTAAGCCTATTTGAAATTTCATTTATTATATCTGCGTCAATGCCTCTTACCTTTTGAGTGTTAATATCCAAAAAATAGAATGGTGGATCACTTGAAGCAGCTGCAACAGTAAGAGTTCCTTTTTCTTTTATAGTTTGCAATCTATCTTTTTCAATTAAATTATCCACTCTGACAACTTCATTAATGTTTACAGTAAACCCAATTATCCTGCAAATGAAATTTACGATAACAATCAAAGCAACCATTTTTTTCATAACTAAAATTTTCCTCCTAAGTAGACTATTCTACTGTTAGTTTCTTTAGTAAACTTTAAATTATTCTCGTTTCAGGAAATAAAATATTACTTAAATTATTTATCAAGTTATTTTCTTATCTAAAAAAAATAAAGGGTACAGGATTACTCCCATACCCTAAGAAATCATTTTATTTTTATTGTACCCAAACACCTGTTTTATCAACTTTGTATCCATCTGGAGTTATACAATTAGCATACATTGTACCATTAGAATTAAAACAGTAACATTCTCCATTATCCCATACCCATTCTGATTTAGCCATCGTATAATTATCATTTAGGGGTACAGCCGACATACGTATAAAAACCGGCCACATGCTGTAAGTAATAACCATAATATAGCCTGTTTTCTGTTTTATTCACCAAATGTTAATATACTCAAAAATAGGTCAAAGAATTATCTATGAATCGCTGTTTCTATCATCATTGCATGTCTTCTGGCAGCTTCTTTCCTAAAAGGTTCAAATCTCATTAAATATTTTAAGTAGAAAGGAATTTTGAATAGGAGCCTATTAGCTCGATTTTCAGTTGATTTATTTATAAAGCCTTTTGTAGCAAGTTCTTTTCCAGCCTCATAATATGCATCATAAATATCATAGATAATTGGATAATTTTTTTCCTTTTTAGGATTATTTCCATGTCCAACTAATGTCCCCTGTTTTCTGACTAGCATTCCCACAAGTCTTGCATCCATAAATTTAGCATAGGTTTTAAAATATTCTATGGGGGTGTGAGTAGTCTCCACTAACATATTATCACAAGTTATTAATGTAACAAAAGGCTTAGAGCATATAGCTGAATCAACATGGTGAAAAACTAATCCGCTGTTTGTAATGTTGAATTCCCCTATTTTACAGTTATAATAATATCTTTCAAGAAGTATCTTTAGTAAGCTAGACATATCAAATGTATAAATGGGCGTTGCAAATATAATAATATCAGCTTTTCGCATTTTATTATAAACCATGTCTGCATCATCTTCATGTATGCACTTTAAAAAATGCTTTTCAGTTTGACATACCTGACAATCAATACAGTGATTAATTTCGAGATTGGCAAGATTTATATTCTCACATTCAGCGCCTTTTTCTCTTGCTCCTTTAAAAAGCTTATCTATTAGAAATTTTGTATATCCATTATCTCCTCTGAAGCTCGAGTTGATAGCTAAAATTTTCATATTCATACCTCCATTTATAAATATTTCTTATTCTTTACTCTTTCAATGGTTTCTTCAATCCAATTAATTATGCTCTTATTCATGGTCATGCCATAATCAAAAGTTAATTTATGAAAAAATAAATCTCGTTTTGATTCCTTGTTATCAGGAATTAGTTCATCTTTGCTGGCATCTCTTTCAAACTCCTTCATTAAACACCGTATTTTTGAAGCAACCCCCTCCATCATGCGTATAAATTCTTCATCAGAAAGTCCTCCACTGAAAAACACTTGAATAAGCCAAGATATTCTAGGCTCAACAGGTGTAATAGAGGAAGTGAGCCACTTACTAAATTCTTCTTTACCTTTTTCAGTAATATGATAAACCTTACTATTAGGTCTACCATCTTGTATTATGGTTTCTGACCATATTAGCTCATAATTGGTTAACCGTGCTAGCGTACGGTATATTTGACTTTGATCTGCTGCCCAAAAATGCCTTACAGAAGCATCAAACATTTTTTTCATATCATAGCCTGAAAGTGGTGTGATTTGAAGAAAACCTAACATTGCATATTCTAATGACATATAAAACTCTCCTTTAGTTTATTTTACTATTACAGTCCTTTTACTTTAAAATATGAAGTAACTGCATTATCTAAAAAATTAATAATTTGCTTAGCTCCTACCATTGGCGGATAATAATTTTCATTTGTTTTATACTTAAGAATTTGAGTTTGAACTTTTGAAATATTCTCTTTAAATGCTTTATCACTAAGAATTTCATTAATTGATTGATTTAAAGTTACAGAACTTAAATTATATCTTGATAATACTATACCACAACCTTTTCTGGCAAGATTTTCAAGATTGTACTGCTGTTCACCAAACATGGGAATCCCAACAAAAGGTGTACCAGCCATTGCAGTTGTATAAACTGTACCTTGACCTCCATGTATGACGGCCACGTCAGCCATAGAGGTTACTTCAAAGGAGGGATAAAACTTCTCAACTACTACATTTGAGGGAATATAAGGTATATCTTCCTTAATAACAATATTTGTTGATGCAGCAAATACATCATAAGGTTGATCTTTAAAACCAGCAATAATAGACTTAAATATTTCAGGATCACCTGAGGATCCCATTGCAAAAAACACCATAGGACGTCGAGATATTTTTTTATATTTCTTTATTGAGTCAGGCATGTCTATATTATGTTCCATCAAGATTGGTCCACAAAAACCATAATAAGATGGTATCTCTTGAAATTCACGAAACAGCTCTGGTGCATCGGACATCAAGTTAAAGTCTCCCCTAATAATTTTAAGAGCATTACTAAAGCTATCTAACTTTTGTTCTTTCATTACCTTATTCCATGCAGAAATCTTATGAGGAAATTTTAATACAATTTTTTTTATAATAAATTTGACAAGTTTTTGAAGAAGTTTTTTTAATATAGGTGCTTTTTCAGCTATTAGCATTAAAGGGGTTGCTAAACCTTTTTCATAATACATGTCTGAACAAACAGCTGATAGTACCCAAACCAAAGGAATTTCTGCAAATTTGGTGGATATACTCATAGTAGGCCTAAATCCAGTTATAACCACATCAGGCTTTAATTCCATTAAAAGCTTTTCTTCTATTTTGTACGAACTTCGTTAATTCACTCTCGGTGATAAAATCAAAGCCATATTCATCAAGATTGTGCATCATTCTGAAATTTTCATCATCCATCCATTCTTCATCATAATCAATGTACAATCTTTGAAAGCCCTTATCCGCAAAAAGATAATCGTATCTTCCTTTTCCTAATACTATAACTTCATGCCCCAGCTTCTTAAAAGCATCAGCAAGGCTTGTCATTCGATGTGTTTCTGCTAGATCCACTACTTCTGGGGCAATTAATATCCTGTATTTTCTACACTCTTGTAATTCCATATATAAAACCGCCTTTTATAATATTTATTGATAAAATATATTCTGTTTATATGATACAACTCTATTATATGACTAATCATATATACAATCAATCTTATATATAATATAACTTGGATTTATGAAATATATTAATGTGAACGCCGAAATAAGTCTAACTTAATGGGTATAACTTGCAAATAGTAGTTTAAGTGTGCAATTTCACTTATGTGTCAAAAAGTATACTTTTTGAAAGTGTTTATTATATATATTATTTATATTTCAAAAAAGCAACATATTTATATTTGAAACATTTCAACTAACTTGTATAGTTTTTGAAATAAATTTATACTTATCATAAAACTATTTTAAGGAGTTGATAAATTGAGAAGCTTTTTTTACGCAAGGGTAAAGACCAATCTTTAGAAAGACAAATTGCTGCAGCTAAGGAATTAGGAATAGAAAGTGAATATATATTTATTGAAAAGGCTAGCGGCAAAGATTGCAAAAGACCTGAATATCAGTTAATGAAACGTATGTTTAGAGAATATTATATACCTTTCATTGTTTAAAAAAGCACTCTTTTGAATGCTTTTAGAATTTATATAGCTTTTTAAAAATCAGTGTTTTTAGATTCTATATCATTATATAAAATTTAATCATATAGAATCTTATTGCTAAATATACTGCATCTGAAAAACTAAGCCCATCACTAAACCTACATATATAAGAATGATGTGTTATTCAATATAAATAGTCCATTTCTTGCATTTATTACACAAGTATATAGCAAAATCTAATGTTTCATCAGCGGCATCTAAATCGAAAGTAAAAATATTTTCTTCTTCAATAACGCCTATATCCCTACGCCAGACACTAAATCTTTCTGAATTACATTCCAGGCACTCGGAATCACATCTCCCTACATACTCAAAATCATCAATCATTATTCCGTTATCCTGTAAAAATTGAACTATAACTTCTTCATAACTTACATCTGAATGCCCAATAAAATTCTCTAATTTCAAAAATTCACTCATACAAAACCTCCCATAAAATACTGTACATATTATAAAAATGATTATAGCCAGATCCCTATGCAAATTCAAACTACAATAACTTATTTAATGTCTATCAGAATGTATTAAAACTAATATCGTACAAATTTTATGGATTTTTAAAGTATATATTGACTACTTATCATTTTTAAGATACTATATACTGCATTTTTTAAATATAAATCTAATAATTCACAATGTCTTCCGATTATGTAGCAACATAAAAAGATACCTACATTTCTGCAAGTACCTTTTATAAACTTTATTTTTATTATCTTTCAAACAATAATTTTATGCTATTACAGTTGACGGTATTTTAATTGTTACTGTTCCTCCAGGTAGTATATCTCCAACATTAACTATAATATTTTTAGACGTTGAACTTGAATCAACTGTTCCTTGAGTAGTTGTTACTCCACTAACATTAAAATCAATGTGATTTGGTGCTGGATCATTTACTACTACTGCTTTAGCTATCTTTGTCCCAGTGTTAGTTATTACAAGAGTATATGTGAAATTATCTCCTATCCATACGTCTTTTACATCTGCTGTTTTTACTACATTTAAAATAGTATCAGCCGTTCCATGAAATATGATTGTAACCTCCCCACTAGGGTTATTAGTATTGTCGCCTTTGGCATGAGCAATATTAACTATCTTTTCTTCTGATGCTGGATCAGTTCCTTTTGGTGTTACAGTTATAACACATGATGCTGCACTTAAATTGCTTCCATCTGATGTTATAGCTGTTATTGTTGCTGTTCCAACTCCTACAGCTGTCACTTTTCCATTTGAATCAACTGTTGCAACAGTGGGATCAGATGAACTCCATTTAACATTTATACCAGCTGGAGTTGTTGTTGCTATTAAAGTTTCTGAATCATCTATTATTAAATTTGTAGTTGATTTATTTAGTGATATTGACTCTTGCTCTGCTTTTTTAGTTACAGTTACTATACATATCGCAGTTAAACCATCAGAAGTAGTAGCTGTTATTGTTGCTTGTCCTTTCTTTACTCCAACAAGTTTTCCAGTTGAATCTACAGTTGCTATTGCAGAATTACTTGATGTCCAAACTACTTCTGTATCAACTGGAATTGTTGTTGCTTTTAATTGTTCTGAAGTCTCTTCTGTTAATGTCGTTGTTGATTTATTTAGGTATATTGTTTCTTTAGGATTTGCTAAATAGCCATTTTCATCTAGATCTATATTAAACATTGTAAAATATTTTGATTTTTCATATGGAATCTTTATATAAACTGAATGTAGTTTTTGTTCTAATCCAGTTTTTTCATAAACCATCCCTTGATGAATTATACCTGAACTCTTATATGATGATATGTTCTCGCCTTTATTATCCAGATAGATTACTGCTCCTTGTTTTCTGTTATCACACATATCATCCATAATTCTTATTTTAGTACCATAAAAATAAAGCTTTATATATGATTCACTTTCATAATTATGATACAATCCACTACTCTTATAATCAAAAAAATCTTTTCCATATTCTATATTGGAATTATAGCTACATGAAATTCTCTTCCATCCAGCTTCTGGTGCAGTTAATGCTTGCCCAATCGTAGCTGCATTAGCGATGGTTTCATTTTGAACTGCTCCAACTCCTATAAAAATGAATAACATTACAAACATTATACTAAATTTTTTAAAGTAAATTTTCATTTATCATCTCTCCCTCATGTTATTAATAATAAATGAATGCGCATCCAATATCTTTATTTTAATCATTCTTCCAGTAAAATCCAACAACAATCGTAATACAAATTACCTTATATATAAGAAATTTAGTAATTTTTTACAGTATTCATTTTAATGTAAAAATAAGTCAAATAAAAAGCACCTATAATGGTGCTTATTTGGCTTATTAAGTTTTACACCCTATTTTCCAATTATGTAGCAACATAAAAAGATACCTACATTTCTGCAAGTATCTTTTATAAACTTTATATCTAATTATCTCTTAAAGCAGTCAATTTATGCTATTACAGTTGAAGGTATTTTAATTGTTACTGTTCCTCCAGGTAGTATATCTCCAACATTAACTATAATATTTTTAGATGTTGAGCTTGAATCAACTGTTCCTTGAGTAGTTGTTACTCCACTCACATTAAAATCTATATGATTTGGTGCTGGATCATTAACAACTACTGCCTTAGCTGTCTTTGTCCCAGTATTAGTTATTACAAGAGTATATGTGAAATTATCTCCTATCCATACATCTTTTACATCTGCTGTTTTTACTACACTCAAGATAGTATCAGCTGTTCCATGAAATATAATTGTAACCTCCCCACCAGGGTTATTAGTATTATCACCTTTGGCATGAGCAATATTAACTATCTTTTCTTCTGATGCTGGATCAGTTCCTTTTGGTGTTATAGTTACAACACATGCCGCAGTTACACCATCAGCAGTTGTGGCTGTAATGGTACAAATTCCTTCTTTTACTCCAATAACTTTACCAGTTGAATCTACTGTTGCTATTGATGTATCACTTGATTTCCATGTAACTTGTGCTCCTGCTGGAGTTGTTGTTGCCGTTAATTGTCCAAAGTCTCCAACATTTAAATTCATTGATGATTTATCTAATGATATTAAACTACTTACATTATTCCATGTTCCCCATGAAAATTTACCACCATATACACCAATATTAGCTTGTGTTCCGTCTGGATTTGTTCCATCACCTGAATTCTTCCAGTAGCTTGATGTTATATTATAATCTGGGTCTGCTATAACATTAGTTAAACTTTTAGTTTTGGTTCCAGAATATGGATCAATTATTGAATTTGTAGACGCATTATTAATGCCTTGTCCAGATAATGGTTGCCTAGTATAAAATCCATCTGAGCAATTTTTAAATAAACAATTTACAGTTATAATACTTGCATTTGATATTTTCCCGTTCCATCCACCTATATTAAGATTATCAAAAACACAATTGTAATATTCGTTTGTCCAATCATCTCCGCCTAGGCAAACATAATTGCCATCCCCTGAGATATTATGAAATACTAGTCCATAAAATGAAAATTTAATTCTCCAAGAAGAATTCCCTTCAACAATTAAGAGTTCTAATCCATTTGTACTTTTAATAAATGCTTTTCCTCTGTTTTTAGCTATAAAACTAACTTTCATACCATTAAACTTTGAATTTACATTACAGCTATATCCACTTGATATGGGTGTCCAATCATAATCTCCATCATTCATTACTATTGCCACATCATTTTTTAGATTATTATCACTTAAATAATTCAAACATTTCCATAAACTTCGGTAAGGATTTGATTGACTTCCATCTCCACTTGTGTCATTTCCATTATTGGAATCAACATAAATAATTTTATTAAAATTTAAAGTAGTATTATTTATTTTCATAGATTGACTTGTATCATCTGCAAAAGCATTAACACAGCTTCCTGATATTAATATCAAAGCCATAAAAAACATTATACTAAACTTTTTAAAGTAATTTTTCATTTATCATCTCTCCCTCGTTGTTTTTAATAATAAATGAATGCGCATCCAATATCTTTATTTTAATCATTCTTCCAGTTAAATCCAACAATAATCGTAATACAAATTCCCTTATATCTAAGAAAATTAGTAATTTTTTACATTTTGTTTATCCATATTTATACTTATTTACTTAAAATAGATAACAAAATAAGACTTTTTATTTAAGCCTTTAATGTTATCTACAATTATTTTATTGATAGTTCTTGCTATGATACATTAGCTTCAGTATATTTACTCTCTGCTAATTGCATTAACTTTGTATATTCATCTTGTGAAATTCTTATATACTCTTTTAAATTAGTTGTTTTCCCAAACTACACTCTATTTAATTTAATAACAGCATCAGTATCTTTTAATATTTTCTTAAACTCATCTTCTGTAGTTTTGGATTTGATTAAATCTAAAAATAAATAAAACATATTCTCACTCCCCCAATTAAATTATAAATATCAATATTTTTATTATGTCATCTAACTAGCTAAGGCTCTTCAGCCTTTTTATCCTAAGCTTTTTCTGTTTTAATTTTCATATATTCAACAAGCTCTCTTACCTTTTTTTCTCCTAGCTGTTTTTCTAAAATATCAATCATAACTTCAGCCTGGGAATTTTTAAGCATCTCCATTCCTTCTGTTGTTTCAGGATAATGAACTCTAACTGTTATAGGTTGTCTACTTTTCATGCTATCACCCTTTAATATTTGCTTTTATACTATGCAAATATTTTAAATTAGTTACAATCAGTCATTTCTCCAACAACCCATTAAGTTTTTTTAGCCCATATTTTTAAAGATTGAGATTTAACTGAAGTCTCATCTAAGGCATCTCTTATTTCTTGCAACCTAGGAACCTCATCTTTTGTTATCTTTCCATCTGCAGTTATATCAATTAACGATTTTTTTGCTTTGTCAGTAAAAAGGGGACAATTATAATTGAACTATAAGTATAAGGAATGTATAAAAATGGAAATAGTACACCAAATGATGAAGTCAAATTAAAAATAGCAAAATATTTTAATTTTACAGTTGATTATTTATTAGGTACTTCTAATACACAGTCAATTGATCATTCTAAAAATGACTTATAAGAACAGATAGCTATGAAACTTATTTCTGAACTCGAGAGATAGCTATAAAATCACTGAAGATGATATACATAATTTAATATTGTTTTCAAAAATAACGCTAACTCAAAATAAAAAAATCAAGATGATTAAAATTCATCCTGATTTTTTTTATTACATAAAGATACATATTCATTTTTTACTATAGAAAATCGATTCATTATTTCTTGTAATTCTATCTCATTAAAACTATTCTTTAAACCTTTTGACAACAATTCAATTACATTTGTTTCCATAGCCTCATCTCCCCGAAATTGTTACTACCATTTTACAACAATATTTGTTTTTTTGTGCAAACACCAGTTCGTATATTTGTTTTCTAATTGAATTTATTGTAAAATAATATTAAATTCGGACTATAAATCTAATGTTTTTGCTAATGAATTTTCATTGATGATTTAGCTTCAGAGCCGCAGAGTTAGATTGTCTTTCATTGTAGCAGCTAGCTAGAAGTTATTATGTTCCGTTGGAAATTGTGAAGTTAAAATATAATAAATTATAGAAAATCTCTGATAATAGTCACATATTATCAGAGATTTTATTAACCTAGAGTATTGTTACTAATCTATTATCTAAAGTTTTATTTGGCATAATTTAATCGAGTCCATTTAACTTGATGTTATTTTTCTAACTCATTGTTGGGGATTATATTTTCAGGGTCTTTAACCTTACTTATGGGGTTAGCTAATTCTAATTTTAAATTTTCAATAAAACTATTAACTTTCTTAATTTTTACGAAATCCGGTACAAATTCGTTAAACCGCTTTTCACGAAAATTCAAAGGCACCCTTCTAAAAAATCTCTCATGTAACTCATGATAAACTACTGTAGGACACTCATCATCAATTTGAACATCAACAAATTGTTCCTCTAAATTATACTTAGAAATAATTTTTTTTACATCAAAAAACTCCATAACACTTGGATTTAATTCAACATATCTTACCTTTTCAGATAATTTTTTGCGAGCATTTTTAACATATGGAGGATCCAATTCATTATTCTCTATAATAAATATTGAGTTTAAATCTGCAGAAATCAACTTATTTATTAATCTATCTGAAACTGATATACCACCTACAGCAATAATATTAATTGTTTCATATCCAAGTTTTTTACAGAAGTCAAATTCTCGTACAAGGAGATCAAAAAATATTTCCTCTTCTTTTCCTTCTACGAATATTGACAGATGCTTATATTTTTCTGTGCCAGTTCCTCTATTGTTTTTTGCTTTTTCAGTTTTATCTTTAACAGATTTATCAAATTGTTTGTAGTACGCTGTTATTCCATTTATCCTGCGCGCTCTTTTGAACAATGGTATCCATGAGTTATTCTCGCTCCATACAATAGGTAATGTTGTATTTGGAGTATTATAGTAGAAAGCTATTAAAGCCCCAATACCTCCATACCCAAGTGGATTTGATCTGCAACATGTGCTGCCATAATATTGAAGACGTTTTAATATTTTCTCCCTATCATCAAAACTTATTCCGTCATAAAATCTTGAATCTAATGATGCTACTGTATCCATTTTATCA
Source organism: Clostridium sp. YIM B02555 (assembly GCF_022320955.1). Taxonomy (NCBI): domain Bacteria; kingdom Bacillati; phylum Bacillota; class Clostridia; order Eubacteriales; family Clostridiaceae; genus Clostridium; species Clostridium sp. YIM B02555. The sequence continues at coordinate 24,787 of NZ_JAKJJY010000010.1, forward strand.
TATTCGAAAGCTGAAAAAGTGTATATATTTGCTTCTTTTGACACCTTTTCAAGACCTTCTGTAAATCCACAAATTGTTAACAGAAAGATATTTTTAACTCCATAAGGTATAACTCTCTCTTTCAATTCATTTATGCTTGTTGTTGCTTGATGTCCTGTTGATATTATATCATCAACTAATACAATATTTTCAATAAAACCGTCTTCTATGTACTTTTTTGTAATTTCATTTTCCTGAAAATTTTCTTCAGACAATTCGTTTATAATTCGAAAATTATACGAAATCATTGATCCACTTTTACCTGAATCGCCTAAACCTGCAAATAATGTATTTTTATTATTAATATGCGCTCCTCTCTCAATAGATTTTCTTATAAGCTTACTATATGCAACAGATAATGCACTTTTTATATCTTCATGTCCTATAACATTTAAATTTCTTATTATTCTAATAGCCAAATCATAATCCGATGGATCAAATTGCAATATCCACTTTATTACATCTCGAACATCAATTTCTATAGGCCAATGCGATATAATTTCTTTAACTTCCTCCAGTTGACATTGCAAACTAATTGGGTACTTCATAAAAAAATTCCTCCGTAAATCTAATAATATCTATGCAATCAATTATAAACATCGATACATAATACTTTGTTTAAATACCTATTATGTGTAGTATGTCCTATTATAACATATTTTACCACATAATGCTGCAAAATTACAAAAAACACCAGAAATTCATTTTCAAATGTGTGGTATTCTAGCTGCTTGTCAATTTATATAATATATTTACTACAGAGTTTTTAATTGATGATTTGGCCGTGGATCAGCTTGAGTTGGATGGTTTTTCTTTGGAGCAGCTGGCTAGGAGTTATTATGTTCCGGTGGAAATTATGAAGATTAAATTTAATAAGTAAACTAAACCAAGAATAAAAAGCTATCAATATATAATCAACTTCATATATCGATAGCTTTTAATTATGCTCTATTAAATTTTAATTTTACAATTCAAAAAGATGTTGTTATCTTATTTATTTTTATTTACTTTGCTTTTCTTTGTGTCATTAATCTCAGATTTATTAGAATTATTATCGGATTTACTCAAGGTACTATCTATTTATCTAAATTTGAGTTTACTTCAATAAAGCTTTGAATCTCTTTTTTTCTAAAATCCAAAACTTTGTTACTTCCAAAGTTCTTTTTGAATCTCTATATTTAAAAACTTCTTAGAATCTGTACTCTCTGACATAGATTAAGACCTTGTTCAACTTGAAAAGTATATCATTAAAGAGTAACCGTTCAAATAAGAAGTTCTTAATTTACCTATCATAAATATATAAGCATAAACACTTGTATGTGAAGTTATTATTTAATACTAGATTTTCAGATTTATAATTCAATATTTATCAGTTTGAGTTGGATAGACTATCATTGAAACAATTGGCTAGAAATTATTATGTTCTGGTTAAAATCATAAATCTGAAATTTAGTATACATAACCCAGAATAAGATAAAGACTATTTTATCTTACTTAACCAAATATTCGCTTAACCTATAACTAAAAATTTAGTTTTATATGTCCTTTATATCTATAGCAACTTCCTTCTCCTGGATTTCATCTTTTTTCACTACAAATTCAATATAATCACTAATAAGTTCTTTATATGCATTCTCTATTTCTTTTTTATAATCTGTATTTTTGTGCGCTGTATTACCCATTAAATTATATACATATTCAATCAATTCATTAAATTTATAACTTTCTTTTAATTCCTCAATAATTTCATCAATTTTCCATGTAAAAATATCTTTCTCTATTTGTTTCGTAAATGGAGATAATATTCGATTGTTATCAATAATTAAGTATTTGATTTTAGAATTGATTTTATTTTTATATTTAAACGCTCTTATACTTAATCTTATGGGTGTTATTGATTCAGATTCATAATTATATAAACTTTTTAGTGTTGTTTTCACCAACTTTTTATTATTATAATCAAGAATAGGTATGTAGTCTTCTTCTTTATTTATTTCATCATGTGATGCTATATAAATTTCATGAGCAACAATACATTCTATTTGATTAAATCCTAATAGATTTATTACCTCTTCAGTTCTATACCAATATTCCTCCAATAAGATACTAATTTTGTTTTCTTTAGCTATATTTTTAGATTCTTCGTCACACTTTCTCACTATCATAATCTTGTCACTAGAAAGTATTTCTTTTAAAGTTACTTTTTTAGTACTTCCATCCGAGTTAATCATTATTGAATCTGTGATTTCCCATTCATTATAAATCACATTTTTATCTAAAATTTCTCTATTAACCTTACCGTAATATTTCTCATATTGTAATGTTAATAATATTACATCCATGTAATCTTGATAATTAAAAATATACTTATCATCTAAACTGCATATATAATCATGCATTTTAATCAAGACTTTTATTCTTAAATAATTCTCTATCCTATCTAAATAACTTTTTAAAATATCGCTATCCATGAATCTATTTCTATTTATACTTAATAACTGCTTTGCTTGTCCTTCAACAATATTTAATTTCACATTAAATATTGATGTAGTTATTGGTGAGCAAAAAATATTTTTATAATAAACCTTACTTTTTGAAAAAATATCTCCATATGGTTTTATATTTAATTGTTCACCTAAGGAAAAAGATTTATGTTCTTTATTATATTCTGATAAATCTAAAAATTTAAAATTCATCTCAGAAAGTTTTTCCTTATCTCTAACATGTGTTTCTAGTAATCTCGACTTATTAAACCCTATTGTTATTTCTAAATCATCATAATCATCGAAGATTCTTAAGTTATCATTCTCATCACTATGTTCTATTGAATCACCATTAAACAAATCATCTTCAACTAAAATCCCCTGCTTCTCCACACTTAACCAATCTATATTTTTAATATAATTATTTAGTAAAATACACATCCTACTTTTATTTTTCTTGGATGAATATTTAGTATCAACTAAGTCTAATTCTCTATCTAAAAGTTCAAAATCATCCCAAATATTGCTGTTGTATTGAGTCATATCACTAAATATATCAAATTTTAAATCTTTAATAAACTTACTTTTGAAACTAAAACTTATCTTAGTACCATTCTTTTTTCTATTTGGGTTTATTTTAGTGCTTATATATCCGTTATTCTTACTAGAAACAAATGTTATATAAAATGCATCGCTATTTTCGGCCTTAGTATCTATCTCAACAGTATCAGTTATCATGAAAATTGAATGCAACCCAACTCCAAAACTTCCTGTTGGTTTCATCCAATCCGGCATATCTTCAATTATTTTATATTTTTCTATATCATCTTTCCAACTTTGTCCTACAGATTCCATCCTTTTCAAATCTTGTTGGCTTATACCACATCCACTATCTTCAATGCTTATTTTAAATTCTGACTCATCATCATTATCAGCCTCCACATAATCAACTTGAATTTTTAATTGGTACATATTTTTTATAAATTTGGGAACAGTACTGCTAAATTCTAATTTTTTTAAAATGTCGTCGCATTCTTTCAGTGAACTATATCTTCCTATTTTGACATCATTCCAAATTTGCATTTTAGTTGCATCTAATGAGTTCTGTATTATTTCTCTTATGCAATCTAATCTATTCTCATATATCCCTGAACCTTCTATAAATTCAAAAGCCACCTTTTGATCTATATTAAACTTAAAATTTAGTTGTTCTGTTATTCCACTAGAATCTTTTATGCTTAATTTTATCTCTCCTAAGCTTGGAGGCCCACCAATAAAGTTAGTTGGAACAATATCTGACCATTTACTACTTAAATTTTTCAACTCATCTTGCAACCAATCAAACCATTGTCGTGTTGCTCTATAAACACTATCATTTGGACAAATGGCTGCAACCTCTATTCTTTCTGGTGAAACTAAAAAATGTGTAATTGCTTGATGTTTTTCCTTGTGTTCTTTTGAAGATTCAGGCATATAAACCGTATTTGATAATACTTCACCAAATCTGCCATTATCTAAATCCAGTAAATCTCCTAACCTTAATAAACATGCAATCATTCTAGGATGAATTTCATCAGTGCTCACTCCATTTTCTTTCTTATACAATTTCTCCACTATATCACTGAAATTTGTACCATGCATAATAGAAATTTGAGCTATAAGTCTCATTATTCTTTCTTGTATTAAATTATTACGATTACGTAAAACTTCTATTTTAGAAGAATGCACAATTATTTCGGCACTTCTACTATTATGTATTCTTCTAAAATAATCGGCATTGAGTATTACTACATATTTCTTTACTTCTATCGGCCAATCTTTACTATTTTTTACTCCATTTTTTTCTATATCTTTTATATAGCTTGCTGCCGCAACTAAATCCTTATCATAATTATTGTTAATAATATCTTCAATATATTTTCTAAATTCTATTTTTGACCATAATTCTTTTTGATCCTCTTCGCTAATAATCATTCCTAAGTCATGCACAAATGCGGTTTCTAAAATTAGAAAAGTATCAGTAGGAGATAATTGTCTAATTCTAGATTCCCCTAAAATCATTTCTATTTTATTAACTATGCTCCAGGAATGACTTGCATCATGCATACTATAATGCGGAAAACTAGTAGATATAGTAGCTAAAGCATTTGTATAAACCTTCTCATCTTGTACCCAGGTAGCATACAAGTTTTTATATTTTTCATCACTTTCTGAATATAATTTCAAATGCTTTACTAATGAGTATTGTGTCTTAATTCCTTGGCATTCGCTATTTAGTGAATTCATCTTAATCCCCCTATGTTTATAACTTTATTCTCACCATATAATTACATAATATTTAAAATATATAATTATTATAGCATGTTTTACCAATTTAAAACCATAAAATAACAAAAATACCACAAATCCATTTCTGAATATTGTAGTAAACAATCTTATATATTTTTTACTAAACTGAAAAAGCTTGCAGATTATATTTATATATTTTTCAAATTTATAATCAAGATAAGCTTCTCTCTATCTTCGTTACTATCAACAATATGCATCCTCCTATGACAATTTGGGCATAAGGCTGCAGTATTTTCTATACTATCTTCTCCGCCTCTAGATAGCCATTTAATATGGTGCACTTCTAAATAATCTTCACCTTTACTATTTTTAAAAGGAGCTGGCTTTCCACAGAACTCACATATACCTTTTGCTCTTCTCTTTGTATACTCAACTTTATTCTACTCTCTAGTTCCTCATCAGATAAGTTTTTGGCTTTCTTCTCTTTAATCTTACTTGTACTATCAATAATATCTTTATCTATAATTGGAATATGTTGATTATTTATAAGCTTTAGCGGAAACAGATATACATTCCTATTATTCTTCTTTTCATCTAACTGCCTTTCTGTATATGGATCACCAGCTAATTTAACCTGACCTATATATGTATTCTTTTTTTTCTCGAAAACTTCAAATAAGTATACATTTACTTCATTTGTATCCATCTCATTTAAGGTCTTATTCTGTGCGAAATGTAAACTTTGATCTCCTTCTTGTCCCATTCCTGTATAATGAAATATATCTTCATACCATCTATCATCATATATTGACTTTATATGATTTGATATAAGCACTAAAGAATTAGTTTTCTTAGCCCTTCTCATGCCTCCTTGTCCACTACACCCGAGTATCCATCAACTCTTGATTACTTAATATGTCTCCTTGTTTTAAATTTGCTATTTTCATATGTAGTTCTCCCTTTTATCTCATTAAAACTTTAGTTTTTCTACAATTGGTATATCAGCTGGCGCAAATATAAAATTATCCATTTCACTTATAAGTATCCATCTATACTCACTATGATCATTCAGAATAATATCTCCACTTAAAATCTCAGCCTTAAATGCAATAAGTCTAACCTGAATATTACCATAGTCATATATGCTATCAGCAACATGCTCTTTTACAGCCACTTCAATTTCCATTTCTTCCTTTAATTCTCGAACTAAGCTTTCCTCTGGCTCTTCACCTGGTTCAACTTTTCCTCCTGGAAATTCCCAAAGTCCTCCTTGGCTCTTGTCTTCTTTTCTTTTTGCAATTAATATTCTATCCTCTTTAGTTAAGATTGCTGCAACTACATCTATCAATTTTGCTCTCCTTTTCACAATCCTAAATATAAATTTCTATAAAATAATATCATTTAATTATATCTAGGATTGTCACATTCAAATAATTTTCCTTCTTGTAAGTCATATTTACTTTTACAATTATTCATTAAATAGTATATACTTTTTACTTCATCCACCAAAAACTTTTCAAAGTACATTTTATCTTCTGTACATTTACGATCATTTTCTAATACTCTAATAGCGTCTTTTGAAATATCAACTTTTATTTTTATTACTTTATAATTGATTCCATCTTTTTCAGTTTCACCTATAAACTTTTCTTCAAAAAGTCTTCTTAAGTGCATCCTATTTAACCAAAAATATTTAATCTTAAAATCAATAAACTTAAAAATATGATCTTTATCTTCTATATTGTATTTATGATAATTTTGAATGAATGTTCTCATTCCACCTTCTTCAAGCCTTTTGTCCCATTCATCACTTCCGGTTCTATCATAATAGAAACTGTTAGGATCAGCTTTCATGATTGGTTCATATAAAGAGCATAGTAATATACCTTTCTCATCATTTAAAATCATTGAAAAATCTTTATCCGATATCCAAAATTCAGTATATTCCTTTATCAGTATTGATGATTTAATTTGGATATTATATTCTATTCTATCTTTATTCTCATACAAATTTTTAGCAGTATTCATTACTTGTAAATCATATCCTATATCTGGATTTAATTTATATGCTTCAAATCCCATCATATAAAATTTGCTTAAAATATAATATTCAGTCCCTGTTCCAAAATAAAAATTTCTATAATTATTTATGTCTACCTTCACAACTCTACCTCTTTATTCGTTATTAATAATATTTTTCAAATCCTTATTACCTAAAGAATCATAATTACTTTTCATCCTGTATAAAAACTCCACCCATGTAATCTAGAACTTTTCCCACAATGTAAGCTATTTTACTAACATAACTCTTGATTAAATATCAGCAATATTTATTTTAACTCAACTGGTATTTTGAACTTTTTAGTTTTCATATTTTCAGCTGACAATATAACCTCTATATATGCACTATTTCTATTAATATAAGATCTATTAAAATAGTAGCACATTGTTACAGGTATTCCATTATGTATAACTGTGTTATCTTTTGGTTCCCATCTTATTTCATTCCATGTACCATAAGCGTGAATATGCGAAATTCCTCTCCAATATCCATTCTCTTTAAATTCTATGGCCATATTTATAAATTTAAAATTCATTACGATATTTTTCGCTGGTATATTTCCTTTATTTTCTATTACAAGGTTAAGCTCTGATCCTGGTCTACATATCGTAACTTGTCCCCAAGATTCACCATAGACATTTTCTTTACTATCATCAAATTCTTCTACAAATACAATTTTCCCATTTCCATCTTCAAAGTATTTTCCATTATAATATTTTTCTGAATCATATACATTATACTTTAAGACAAGATTTGCTTTTTGATTAGATTTATTAAATGCTAAAATTGATATAATTAATGCTGCTATAGACGCAAAGCCACTTAACAAAGAAATTATATTTGTCCAATTTGTTAGTTGATTATTAAAATTATGTAACACAATTATCCCCCTCATACAATATCTTCCTATAATTTTCAGTATACTATAAGTAATTTTTAAAAGCATTTATCTTTTCTAATAAATATGAATCTATGCATCAATATCTTTTTCATATAGTTCTATCCATCTGTATAATGTTGCTAGCCCTCCTCCTAATAACTTTGCTATTTCGACCTTACTCAATTCTTTATTGATCCTCTTAATATTTTTTTTATGTTCATTGTAATAAATCAACTTAAAATCATCATATTGATGTGCACGATGTAGCATTATGTGGTATTTTAAATAAAAAACCGAAAATCATCCTTGATTATAAATAATGTGATATTCTAATTCACTATTAAATTTTTATCTCTAATAACATCTACAGCAACTCTAGAAATTGGAAGTTGTACATTTACTGGAGTTACTAATTTTGTTTTTTTGCCATGCTGCAAGCAAATTATCCGAACCAATATAATGCTTGCTTTGCTTGTGCATATTTCTTTTCCATTTCAGGAGAAACATCTACTGATACAAATTCAAACTTCTGATAATTTAAAATCATATCTTGATATTTATCAATATATCTAGGATTCCTTTTCCAAGATTTTATTCTTAGATTACTTACATATTCACATGATTTACACTTATGAATCTTAAATTTGACACTATATCCATGATGCCTTTGCCTTGAATCATATGTCTCAGAACACTGTTTACATTTTAAATCATCTTCGTTAGATAATATATAAAGTGCACTATTTATTTCTTTATATATGTTTGACGTTTGTGCAACTTCAAGGCATACTCTTTTCCCATCTACATTCTCAGCCCATAAAGCCCAGACACCGGCTTTCTTATATTTTTCTAAATTTTCTTTTTTCATTTCTTTAATATGATATTCAGCAATTACCTCTTCGTTCATATCACATGCCTCCTACAAGTTATAATTTATCTTTTAGCAATTATAGCACAGCTATCTAATCTTTACCATAAAATTACAAAAATACCACAAATTCTTCTAAAAACACTATTACTTAACGCAAACGTATATTCGCAACATAATAATTTATGATATAATATTCTCAATAACTCTTAACCAAAATATTAAATTAACTCACTACCTATATTTAAGAATTTATCTATCTCTGTAATAATAAGATAGCTATATATAGATATGTATTTTAACTTAATTACTATAAACTCTAGAAAGGATTGATTCATATTGAAAGCAGCAATCTATTCTCGTAAAAGTAAATTTACAGAGAAAGGAGACTCAATAGAAAATCAAATTCATATGTGTATACAATATGCTAAAAATATTGGTATAGATGATTATGAAATTTATGAGGATGAAGGATTTTCTGGCGGTAATACAAATAGGCCAAAATTCCAGAAACTTATGAGAGACGTAAAAGCTAAGAAATTTACTCATCTTATTTGTTATAGACTTGATAGAATATCTAGAAATGTTGCTGATTTTGCAAGTACTATAGAAATACTGAATAAATATGATACTGCATTTATTTCAATTAGAGAGCAATTTGATACTTCTTCTGCTATGGGCAGAGCTATGATGAATATTTCTGCTACTTTTGCTCAACTTGAAAGAGAGACTATTGCAGAACGTATAAAAGATAATTTAAGAGAATTATCTAAGACTGGACGATGGCTTGGTGGTCCTCCTCCACTTGGTTATGAATCTATTGAAGTTGAGAATAACGATTCTAATGGAAAAAATAGAAAAAAGCATATTCTTCAAATTAATCCTAATGAAAGTGAAGTTCCTAAGCTTGTTTATGAGCTATTCATGAAATACAAAAGTTATCAAAAAGTAAGCAGGTTATTAGAGGATCAAGGAATTTATAGTAGAAATGGTTCTCCTTTCTCAAGAAACTTAGTTAAACAAACTATTGATAATCCTACTTACTCAGTTGCAGACAAAAATATATTGGATTATTTAAGAAAGCATTGTGCTGAAGTATTTGGATATGAAAAAATAAATGGTATTAATGGTGTTATGGCCTATAATAGACGAACTGAAAAAGGAAGTTTTGCTCCTATAGAAAATTGGATTATATCTGTTGGTGAACATCCTGGAATTATTGCTAGTGATACATGGATTAGGTGTCAGCAGATCGCAAATGAAATAAAGGATACTAATTCTTCTAACAGAAAAGGTACAAGCCAGCAGGCTTTATTATCTGGATTAGTTGTCTGTAAAGAATGTGAATCGGCTATGGCTCCAAGGCAAAATTTAAGTAGTAAATATGCTTACAGATATTATTCTTGTAATTCAAGAAATTCGAATGCAAATAGATGTACTAACGATGCTCTAAATGCTTATGATGCTGAAGATTTTGTTGTTAATACATTAAAATCCTTAACTCATAATGACATAATTAAAAATTATGAGAAACTAAAAAAGAAAAATGTGGTTAAAATTAGTAACAAAGCTCAAATTTCAAGCTTCACAAAGGAAATTGAAAGTAATAAAAAGTCTATTAGTAATTTAGTAATGAAAATGGTATATCTTGATAATGATCCTGAATTACTTGAACCATTTAAAACCGAAATAAAAAAGCTTACTGATAGAAATAATGAACTTACTTCCTTAATTAATGAATTATCATTAGCTAATGATAGCATTGCTTCTACTTATGAATCTTTAGATGAAATATTAACTACTTTGGATAATTTTCAAAAGTTCTATGACTTTACCGAAAAGTTTGAGGACAGGAAAAGATTAATAAGAAGTCTTGTTAAATATGTTGTTTGGGATAGTAAAACAAGGATTTTAGATATTATATTAATTGGATCAGATAAAGAACGTCCAAGGCAAGTTGTTTTACCTTTAAGCAATAGTAGCAGAAGAAATGGCTCACGTGGAGATTATTGCTACAATGGTATATCAGCTTATGGAAAATGCAACTATAGAGGAAATTAAAAAGGCAGGCCTTGCTGGCCATTATGCTGATCATAGAAAGGCATTATTTTATACTGATGCAACTGGCAACCCATGGACTGCCACATATATTCAAGCAAAAGGCGATCCAGTAGCTGATTTACATGAAGATTTAGCTGCAGAGCAAAAAGCCAGAGCAACTTATGAGAATTTAATACACTTAACCGATGAACCAGAGATTAAAGAAATTCTTACATTTCTAAGAGAAAGAGAAGTAGTTCACTTTCAAAGATTTGGTGAATGCCTAGACCATATCCAAGAAAAAATGGATATGAAAAAATATAAATAATTTATTTATATAATTGTTATATAAATAGAAGACTGCCTTAAAATGATACTAAATCACTTTAAGGCAGTTCTTATTATAATATTTATTAAATATATATTTTTTAGTTAATTTAATATTCTACTAAATGCACAATTTATAGCTTCATTTAAGTTATCAAAAGTTATTTCATCCATTGTAATAGAAGGTTCGTCTTGAACTAAATATTGTTCAACTTTACAATTTATTAATGTTGCTCTATCAATTTCACTGTTTAAATCTGGCTTTTTATGCCTAACAATTTTTAATTCGTTATTCTTTTCATCAACACTATACACAATGAAAATATTTGATTTTCTGCCTGGAAATATTATTAAATTATCCCCTTCAACAAACTCTACTTTTTTACTTATATCTTGACCACTGAATAATTCATTCATTAAGTTTACTATGTTTTTTATTTCTTCATCTACCTTTTCACGCGTAATTTTTAGGGGACATAAACTTTGCACATAATTTTCAATCCACGACTTTTGATTAAATCCCATATCATCACCTCTTTCATAAAATTAATTATAACAAAAAATACGAGAATCTTCTACAATATCTCCAATTTATTGATAAAGATTAAAGAAATGGTTTATCTTATAGATAAGTAGATTAAAAACTATGATGAAATAAAAAGTGTATGCATTTCAAGGATGTTTCTTAGGCTGTAAGCTTAATTCTCCACTATTTATATATTTTTGAATCAATCGATTCAAAAGATTAAAATCCATGTTTTCTTCTTTAGCTAATCTCTTAATTCCTAAATTTTCATTAAAATATCTATTTACAATTCTTAGTTTTTCTTCAAATGTCCATTTCTTTCTTTTAGTTTCTTTAGCTATACCCATAATATCACTCCATTTTTATAGTTTAAATCAAAAAAAGTAGACAATGGGTGGTTACATCCATGTCTACTTATATCTTGCAACTTCATCTAATCGGTAGTATTCTAAATATAAAAAAATGTAGGAATATGTAATTATATTCCTACATTAAAATTGTAGCTATAAAATAACTGGGTTACCTTCAATATTAGACCAAAAAAATATTCCTGAGATAGTTGATAAATTATTTTCAAAAAGCCATTTTGCAGGCCAAGTTGAAGGTTCATTAATATGATTAAATTGATCTTCTGTAAATGGCTCAGTATTTGCTAGATATCCATAATAGTATTTATATGACCCAGAATTTGTAGCAAAGCTACTTGAAACAAAGTATCCATTTGAATCTGTTACTGCTTCTGCAACTAAATAATTTGCCTGTGTAGCTAAAGTACCTTCTGGTAATTTTTTGTTAGTTATTAAAACTACTCTATTAGCTAAAGGATTTCCGTCAATATCGTAAGCATATCCTTGTATTGTGCATACTTTCCCATATTGCCCACCAACATTTTGAATCGAACCTTCTCCTAACTGTAATATTTCAGTTGTATTTGCAGGATAGACTGCATTCATATAAAGATGATAAGTTTGTCCAGCTTCACCACTATTTGAAAATACTCTTATTGCATAATCCCCCTTTGGCAAATTTTTCAATTTTATTTTTTGCCCTGAGAATACATATACATTTGTTGGTTTGAATGTTCCTGCAACCATATCAACTATGCCTAATTGTGCAACGTAATTTGGATTACTTGATGTTAAATACATAATCATTGTTCTGTCGCTATTAACACTAAATAGAGTATAATTTACACTAGAACCTGTTGTAACTGTATTAGTTATATCTATTATGTCTGAAATAGAAGTATTTTGTGATGCTTTCATTGTTCTAACATTTTTATCATTCTGTTTTTCTTTTACTTGTTGCTTATCAATATTAATAGAATCTCCATTTTCTGTTAAATTTGAAATGTCCTTTTCTTGTAAATCACTTCTTCCAAAGTTTATTATATTATTTGTATTTGTTCGGTTTGTTTTTATTGTTTCTGCGCTAGCAGGATAACTTACTGCTAATAGCGATAATATGCATGCAATACACATGCTTCCTAGCCATTTTTTATGTTTCATATTCTTTTCTCCCCTTTATAATATTTATTTACATATAAGCTCAAAAATGTATGGTTAAATTATACATTTACTCGGACTATTTGTCAATTATTAGAATTTATTTATATAATTTCATAATTTGTAATATAATTTATAATAATACTGCCGTTATGACAAATTATTCTCTTTGTGCCATTCCTTCTTTCCACCAAATAAAATTGATTGGGTTACCTTTCTCCATGCATAACAAAATAATGAATCTCTGCTTCTTTTAGTTTCTTTATTTAATGCTTTTTGGTATGTATTAACTTTCCTATCACTTTAAATTAGATTATCTCTAAAGACCTAACTAATGCATAAAGAAAGAGATAATATTAGTTTTCTCACTAACATTATCTCTTTTTAAGTACTAATCCTTAAAATTTACCAGCAATTACTGCATCGAGCATAGCCGTTTCTTTCTGCTTCAGCTACTGTTGTTTTAGTTGCTTTATTAGGATTCATATTACCACAGTTAGGTTTTGAATGATATTTTGATCCTGTAGCAGATAAATATGCTGTTTGACTTTGATTATCTGAAATTCGTACACTGCTTGTGGTAGCTGCAGGTGCAGTAGTCCAAGCTCCATCACTACCTAAATAATAGTCACCCATCCAAGTATTCTTTGCCATATATCCATCAGAGTAGAAGTAATACCATTTACCATCAATTTGCTTCCACCATTGAGCATATGAATTTCCTTCAGAATACCACCAACCTTTTGAATCTGATTTCCATTCTGCATTAGCATCTACTGGAGTAAAAGCTAGTAAGGATAATGCCATCATAAAACTAGCAATTAGTCTTTTAAATTTTTGCATTATTACCCATCCCCTTTTATAATATATTTTTCTACAATTTACTATTTCTACATCGACATTTATTTTCCTTTAAAGTGTAAAAATAAATTTTATTGTATATTATAGTTGGATGTTGTAAAAAATAAGCAAAATAATTTATAAGTTTATAAAAAAAATACAGCCAAATTAATGACTGCATTTACATTGGTATTTAGTTTACATCGATAAATTCTCTCTCACAGTATTCTAGGATAGTGTCTTCTTCACCCTCAAATATTTCTGTTAAACGTAATATTATCTTCTGTTTTTCCTCTGGAAGAAATTTAATTGTCTCTTTGATATTACCTTTTAATACATCCTCCATGCATACTTCACCCCTAAATATAAATACTGATACTATTATATCATTAATTAATATTTTTAGGCAAAACAAAAAATATTTAAAATAAATTTAAAGTTATTTAATTAAGTAGTCAACAATTAATTTTATAACATTTCTATAATAAAATTTGTAATCACTTGACCCATCTTTTTTACTAAGAAAAATTATATCTTCCCCTAGACCTAATGAAACTGAATAATAGTTGTCCTTATCTATAGAAAAAGTTATGTTATTAATAGATGATTTTTTAGTAATCTTAAAATTAATTTGTCCGTTTTCTTTTGGATCACATTCAACCATAATTACTTTTTCTTCATTGAAGATATAAATAACCATTATTTCTTCATTATTTCCAAGTCCTTTTACATAAAGAATACTTTTGTCATTTATAAGGTTTAAGGAATCTATTTTATTAACCATATTTTGATATTTAAAATCATAAAAATTAAAAATGCATTCCAAAAAAAAGTCCTTAATTTCTATATTATTCATACAAAACACTCCTTCCGTTAAATACAATATTCAACATAAAGGATGATATTCCTTTAAATTCCATTAAATATAGAAAACTGCCTCAAAATGATACCATATCACTTCGAGGCAGCTCTTATATTAATAACTTTTAATTTTTAAGTTACTTCTCTCAAAACTATTATTTAATTCTAGGCAAATGTTTTTTCCAATTGTTCTAAATCTTTTATAACCATATTGATAACTTCTATTTTAGATTTAGCATATTCATTTTTAGGTAACCATTTTAGACCACTTTCCAATGATTCCTTCGTACTTTTATATTCTTGTAATAATTGTTTTACATTCTCTTCCATACCCAATACACTCCCTTTTTTATAAAAATTCTTATAAAAGTAAATCTTATTTTACTATTATCTCCTCCTCCCATTAAAATTATACAAATATATATTAAAAATATACTAATTATTAATAAAATTATACCATTTATTTCATAAAAATTGAATAGGTTTTCAAAAATTATATTTTATAAAAATTAAGCTAAGAATACACTGTTAATGCCATTTTATGGCAAAATGCTTAAAGCACAATTAATTCTATGCAATTAGCATTTTTAATTGTGCTTGATAAAGCATTTATTTTTAATTTATTTTACCATTTAACTTAAAGTCCATATTTTCAAAGTAAAATTCATCATTTTCTACTTTCGAAAGTTCCCAGAATAATTTATGCTTTTTAGCTTCATTATTAAAATCTTCAACCAGGTTTTTATTATTTTTCTTCATATTATTGATTATATTATTGATATTACTTCTTTTCCAATTATTATAATCAAATTGCATTTCAGAAAGTACTTTTTGTGTTGATGTATGCTCAATACTCGGTCCTCCAAGGTCCCTTTCTAAATTACGAATCGTATTTGCATTTTGTCCTGGGTCTAATATTATAAAGTATCCATAATCAAAAGTACTTCTAATGAGCCTTCCATAAATCTGTTTAACTTTAATACAAACTTGAGGGTAATTTACATCTTGATAATTTTTCTTTTGATAAGTAGTAATTGCCCTTAAAATTGGGTATTCAGGACTATAATTAGGTATTTTATCTAGCATTACACAACTTAATGCATCTCCAGGTACATCTATACCTTCAAAAAATCCTTTGCTCCCTAAAATAATAACCTGTCTATTTGAATCATTTAATGCTGAAACTGATTTTTTGCTAATATGAACTTCTATTTTAGTTCCCCTTGTAAGCAATTCCAATTCTTCATTTACAGCTGTTCTTCGAGCATTATTATTAAATAAAACAAGAATATGTCCATTAATTTTTTGAGCTGTTTCAAATATAAATTTAGATATATTTCTAATATATGCTGGTTCATCATATCGTCCAACGTTATTTAAAGCATAGATTTTTGTTCTATTCTTTAAATTAAAGGTTGAAGGAATAATAAATTCCTTTGCCTTTTCTTGCCCTAAATGTTTTTTTATCTTATTAAAAGAATTTTCTATTCTTAAAGTTGCTGATAGAAATGTTGTGCTTTTAACATCCTTAAGCATATGTTCATTTACTAATTCCCCGACATTTAATGGCACGTTTCTAAAGGTAAAGGATTTGTATTCTGAATCAACCTCCAAAACTTTAGCATAAAACACTGAGCTTTCTAAAAACTTATCTAAAACATCAAAATTAGCTTTAAGCTTTGAAATATAGTCTGATAAATTTTTATGATCATTATCACCATTGGTTTCTTCATCTAAGGTAATATTACTCACATAATCATTTAATATTTTGTATAACGGATATATGCTTTCTTTTAAAGCTGAAATTTCATTCCAAACAGGTTTAGTCATATTCTTTAAATCATCTCTTGGAATAAAAAATTCAGTAGTAAAATTATATTCTCCACTTACCAATCTCATACTTCTAAAATCATTCATTAAAATATTTATATTTATCACAATATCATTTACAAGATAAACTAGCTTATCTTTTTCTATGGTTTCTCTATGACCATAGCTTGCGTTTAAACTTAAAAGCATTGCAATAATACTTGGATGACCTTTTTCAACCATATCTAATAACTCTAAAAATTGAATAGAGTAAAACTCTTCAGCAAAGAAATCATAACATTTCTCCATCAAATTATGTCCCTCATCAATTATAAGATGATTGATTTTCTTCTTTTCACTATATGGCCAGCAAGATAATAATGAATGATTTATTACTGTTATATTTTCATTTGGGAGTTCATTATATCTTTTTCTTAAAAAGCAAGGTTTATGGCATTTATCCAAATTACACTGTTCACTGTCACAATTGACTTCATTTAAGTATTTATCTAATTCAAAATGTTTCTGCAAAGCATAATTTATATTTTCAATATCTCCATATTCGCCATTTTCACAAAGTCTTCTTAAAAATAATAAGGTTAGATTTCCTTTTTCATCAAATTCAAGAGCTTCACATTTATTTAATCTATCTACACAAAGATAATTTCCCTTGCCTTTCATAGCTCCGTATTTTAGCTTATCATCCAATCTTAACTTCTTAAGAATTGTGGGTATATCTCTTTCAATTAATTGGTTTTGTAATTCTTTTGTATTTGTTGAAATAATAAAACTAGAATCATCTTTTTTATTTTTCTGTTTATTGATATAAGTCTCAATGGCTGCGATTAATACATAAGCGAAAGTTTTACCACTACCAGTTGGAGCTTCAATAAATATTCTTTCGGATTTTTCAAAGTTTTCCCTTATTTTTTTTGAAAATTCTTTTTGATCTTTTCTATATTGGTAACCAAAGTCTCCACCGTTATTCCAAATTTCTTCATTTTCAAGTAAATTCTCATACAAGGAATAATCTATTGAAAGCCTTTTTAGTTTAATTTCTTCTTTCTTATTTTCTTCATAATTAACATATGGAAAATCTTCATCTGTTAAAAAGGGAGGTTTTAATAAATATTGTGTCCATATCCATTTATTCAAATATTGATATTCTCTATTCAGTCTATCATATAAGGTTTTATTCTTCTTTCTTCCTGTTTCTTCTCTTGCCCACTGTCTCAAAAGAAGAGAATTTACTACTTTAAGTGTATCAACTGAATCTGATAAGCCTCTATGAATTTCATTTTTTTTAAGATTAGTAATTGCCTTTAACAAAGCATCGACATTAAATTCCTTGCGCCATGGCTCTAATATTGCAGCAAGCTCCAATGAATCCATTATTTTATTTTTAATTTCTGGAATATGATATCCTAAGAATTTTCTTTCAAAGCCTCCGTTATGGCAAATTAAAGGAAGATCTTCTAAAAATTCTATAACTTCTTCTTTAACACTGCTTATAGGTCTTGCATTATATAAATCTGTTTCGTTTAGACCTATACATAATTTATAAATGCTTATAGGAACTCTTCCCCTTGGTCTTATTAAAGTCTCATAGGTAGATATTATTCCATTTTTGATTTTAACTGCACCAATTTCAATGATTTCTGAACTCTTTTCATCAAGCCCAGTTGTTTCTATATCTAAATATATTACATTATCTAAAATACTATTTAATTCATTTAGCATACTTTTGCTCCTAAATATATAATCTGCAACATATGTTTATCATAATTTAAGAATAGCAAAAAACTCTATTATGAAAACACCAGTTCTTATAATAATATTAACATATTAATTAAATTTAATCACTTCTGAAATAAATTATATCATAACTTGGAACAGCTCAAAATATTTTCATCAAGATTAGTTTTTCTATTAACCTAAGTAAAGGCAAGGAAATTAAAATATTATCCCTTGCCTTCATTTATAATAAGTTCACTTTATTTTATTATTTACATAGCACTCCACAATTTTTAAATAATTGTTTAATTTCTTCATCATTTAATCCTCGCCTTTTTTGAGTACAAATCTCCCTGATTTTTTCTAGCATATTACTTAATGCATTTTCTTTATATTCAATATGCAGCTCCTTTAATTTTACTTTTAAAGAGCTTACTCCAGAATGTTTTCCAATTATTATATTCCTCGTCCTTCCTATTTCACTTGGATCATAAGGCTCATATGTCTGAGGATTTTTAGCAATACCATTTACATGGATGCCAGATTCTACGTTAAAAATATCTTTTCCTATAAAAGGTGTATTTGTCATAATTTCATTTTCTGTTATTTCTTCAAATATTTTAAGGACTTCTGGAAATAAAATATAATTACCTTTAGGTTTAATATTTTCTAAAAATTCAAGAGCTCCTAATATGCTTTCTAAAGCTGTATATCCTCCTATTCCAGAAAAAGTAGTTACTATTTTTCTTCCACCAGAATGTATCCATTCTAAGCTCATAGCATTAGCTGAATTATATTTATTTGTAATACACATTTCAATGTTGTTACCAAATTCATTAATTATATTCGAAAAAATTCTTTCAAAATCATAAAAAATTAAAGAATCTAAACCCACTAGTCTTAAATTTGTGTTCTCTTCACCTATTAACTCATTCTTAAATTCACAATTGGTATTTATTTCACTTTTCAATTCTCTTATGTTGTTGTTAATTTTAATATTTATATTTTGAGGAAATGGAGACAAAATATTATATAGTTCGGGTGTTATTTCTATATAATCACTTCCAATTTCATGTAACAATCTAATTAAAGTTCTAAGTTGCGGTATTTTTTTAATAAGCTTATCTTTGTATAATGCCTCTAGTACTACCAATGTTTTATCTATTATTATGATTTCATTCTCAACCATTCCATCACCCCATTTATTGTGTAATATTATTCTTCAATATATATCTGAAGAATAAATGGTAATTGTTGCACCAGATTATTGAATAAAAATATATTAATCATACTTTACTTCTTTCTATATATGAATCTAATGCTTTAATAAAGTCCTGTAAATTACAATTACCTGCTCTTTCTCCAATTCCGTTTAAGGTACAATTCACATAGTTTGCTCCACATTTCACTGCTTCCATTGAAACAGGAATTGCCATTCCAAAATCATTGTGAGCATGAATTTCTAATTCCATACCAGTAGTATCAATTAACATTGTAACTGCTTGTTTGACTAGTGAAGGTGTTAATATTCCAACTGTATCAGCATATCTAATTCTTTTGACACCAAATTCTTTAACTATTTGACTTAATTTAATAAGATAGTTAATTTCAGCCCTTGAGGCGTCTTCAAAGCCAATGGTTACCTCATACCCCTTATTTCTTGCAAAATATACACATTCTCTAAGATTATCTTCAACCCATTTTTTATCTTTTTGTAAATTTGAAAATATTTGTATATCTGAGGTTGGAACACTTATGTGAATTATATCGGGTTTACACTCTATAGATGCTGATATATCCTTAATATTCATTCTATTCCAAGCAGAAATTAATGAATTTTTTCTAATATCCAGTATTCTCTTAATGCATTCTTTTTCTAATTCACCCATTGCTGGTATACCTGCTTCTATCTGATATATATCATTTTCATCCATGCATCTAGCTATTTCAACTTTTTCCTCAATAGAAAAGGCTTTTCCAGCACTTTGTTCACCATCTCTTAAAGTAGTATCTACTATTCTAATCTCATTAGCTATATCTCTCATAATCAATTTTCTCACCACCATTTAACTCAATACACAAATTTTTTGTTATTTCTCTTATCTGCTAAATAACTAATTCTTCTACAACTTTACCGCCTTCTATATGTTGATCCATGATTCGTTCAACATCGCTAATTTTAACATTACCATACCAAGTTCCTTCAGGATATACAACTACAATAGGACCTTTATTGCATACTCCCAAACAACCTGTATTAGTAACCATCACTTCATTTATAAGATCTCGTTCTTCAACTTCTTCCATAAATTTTTGTACAACTTTAACTGAATCTTTGGAAAAACACATTCCTTTTTGCATTCCATTTACCCTACAGCTTGCACAAACAAAAATATGATGCTTTAAATTAATCATTTCCATAACTCCTTTTTATTAAATATTTTTTAGTATATTTAGAATTAAACTCTTTACAAATTCAGCAAGATCTCTCTCCATAACTGTTAAATCATAACTTTTAACTGTTAACTGAACTAAGCATTTCTTTAACTTCAGTTCCTTTTAATATAGCTTCAGCGGCTTTAACTACTGCTGTTTCAATTGTTTCGCAAGTCATAAAAACCTCTATTCCCAAGTTTTTAAATTTTCTTTTAGGCTCATCTCCAATTCTAAGACATAATACTCCATTACAATCTGAAACAACTTTTGATAATTTTGAAAATTTATCTTCTTCATCACAAACTTCTTTTCCATTACAATATTTATCAACATTTCTTTTTTCTAAATACTTTGCCTCTCCATTTTTATATTCATAAATAATAAATTCTGTAGCATGTCCAAAATGCATATCTACTCCTATTCCACTCTTTGAAGCTATAGCAAATTTTAGTGGAGCCTCTTCCGTTTTTTTGTCTATTGGTTTATTAAATTGTTGTGATTGATCTTCTCCAAGAAGTCCTATAGCATCAGCTCTACACTGTTTACAATGATACATTTGTTCTAAGTGTTCACCACATTTTTTCCTTAAATCCATTATTTCTTTATTACTTGTAAGAGGCATATTTTCAAAGATGCTTCCTTTAACAGGTATCATTTGCATTATATTAGTTATTGTAGCTCCTAAGGTTTTAACCTTTTTTACTACCTCTTCTATATGCTGATCATTTATTCCTTTTAACATTACAATATTAACCTTACATACGATTCCTCTATCTGTTAAATATTTAAGGCCAGATAGTTGGTTATTCAATAAAATTTGTGCACCTTCTTCACCAGTATAAGTAACCCCTAAATAATCAACATATTTATAAACTTTAGCTGTTATCTTCGGATCAATGGCATTCATGGTTATTGTTACATGGCTTACTCCAAGATCTATCAAATCTTGAGCGTAAAATGGAAGCATTAAACCATTGGTTGATAAACAAAAAGTCACTTCTGGATCATGCTCTCTTATAAGCTTAAGGGTTTCTTTTACATTATCAAAATTTGCAAGTGCATCCCCTGGTCCTGCAATTCCAACAACTTTTAGATTATCCATTTTAGCTTTAACGAGTTTATATTTAGCAAAAGCTTCTTCTGGCGATAATACCTCTGTTGTAACTCCAGGTCTACTTTCATTTACACAATCGAATTTCCTTAAGCAATAGTTGCAGCTTATATTACATTTAGGTGCTATTGGAAGATGCATTCTCGCATACTTATGAGCTGATGAACAACTAAAGCAAGGATGAGTTTTCGTCTTTTCTGCAATTGTATCTATTAAATTTGTATCCATTTTTTTATCCTCCAGTACAGTTGTTCCTTCAATAACTATTTCTTTATTATTTAAGGTTGCAATTTCATTTTCAGGTTGCTCTTTAATTTCTTCCTTATAATATTCATTAAATAATGCCTCTCTAAAAGTAGTTTCAGTTTTTGCTATCATTGTATTTGCAATTTGATCACTTAAATTAAGAGAACCTTCATATCCAATAGATAATATTCTTTGACCACCAACCCTATCATGAATAGGGAATGCAGCTCTAACTAATGGAATCTTATGTTTTTCTTCTATTCTTCGTCCATCTGAACTTCCAAGCATCACATTTACATTAGCGTCTATAACTATATTTTCTATATCTTTAAAATCAGCTTTATCTAGAATTATGCATTTTTCTGCAAATAACTTGTTTGAAAGCTTATCTACTTCCTCCCTTAAACTTTCCTCAAGTTCTGGACAGCTATCAGCTGTTGCTATAAGCATTGGAACACTTCCATTTTCTATTGCTAATCGTGCACAAGAATAAACAAAATCTGGTTCTCCAAAGATAGCTAATCTTGCTTCTGCATTATATTTATGAGAATCAATCATTGCATCTAAGTATCTTCCTCTTTGCTTAATATATTTTTCTGGAATTTGATTACCTGAAATCTCAGATAATACTTTTAGAAAATTATCTGTATCTCTTAGTCCTCTTGGAAGGTTGATTCTATAATTCTTTACACCAAAATTATCTTCTAAATAAATTCCTACAGAATACTCTTCCTTAATAAAGGTGCTGAGCTCTACAGTTGCTTTTGCGCCTCCCATGTATTTAATTTCTTCAATACTTGTTCCATTACTAGGGAGTCTGTTATATTTTTTACTATGAACTCCATCTAAATTTTCTGATATATCTGGTAGAAGAATATAATCAATATTAAAATCTTCTAGAATCTCTTTTATAAGTCTTGTATCACTGCTGCTTATTGGGCCTGTAACAATATTAACTTTTTGATTTTTAGGCTTTTCCATTTCTATATTTTCAACTATAGCTCTTAAGGCTGTAAAATATCCACCATATTGAGTTCCACCATAGCCGGGTGATTGTATTGGAATTAATTTCACCTTGCTTTCTGGATGCTTTTCATAAAATATTTTTGAAAGCCTTTTTACATCCTCTCCAATTGTTTCAGCAAGACAGGTTGTTCCGATGCCAATAACTTCAGGATTATATAACTTAATTAAATTCTCCAAGCCTTTAATTAAATTATTTTCTCCTCCATAAACAGTTCCTTCTTCAGTAAGTGAAGATGATGCAATATCTACTGGTTCATTATAATGTGTTGCCATATGTCTTCTAATATATGTACTACAACCTTGTGAACCATGTAATATTGTCATACAGTTTTTAACTCCATATAAAGCTGTAGCTACACCCATTGGCATACACATTTTGCATGGATTAACAGTTAAATTTACATAGTTTTCTTTAACCTTCTTCATTATCTTCACTCTCCTTTACATATTCCCATACGGGGCTATTTATTGATAAATTTATTTCCTTAGCAAAATTTACTGCTCCAATAAAACCTCCAAGTGGATGTTTTCTCTCATGATTATGATCACAAAAAGCTACTCCAAGCTTATAAGCAAGAGGTCTTTCTTTAACACCACCTACTAAAATATCAACATCTTGTTCAAGCATAAATTTTTCTAATTCATAAGGATTAGCATCATCTAAAATAACAGTTCCTTCATTAACTAAGGTATTTATAATTTCATAATCTTCTTCCTTACCAGTTTGTGTTCCAACCATTACTGTATCTATTCCAAGTTCATTAAATTGTTTAATTAAAGATATAGCTTTAAAACCACCACCCACATATATGGCAGCTTTCTTACCTTTCAAATTCTTTTTATATTTATTTAAAATGGGAAGAACTTTTTCTTCTTCTACTTTAACTAGCTCTTTTGCCTTAGTTAAAATTTCTTCATCATTAAAAAGACTTGCTATTCTAAGGAGTGAATTTTTAGTATCTTCTAATCCAACAAAGCTTATTTTAATAAAGGGAATTCCCATTTCCATTTCCATTCTCTTTGCTAAATAAGTCATTGAACCAGCGCATTGAACTACATTAAAGCTTGCACTGCTGGCTTTTATTAATTTAGAGTAACTGGCATCACCTGTAATTGTTGAAATAACATTGATTCCTAACTTTTTTAAATACTCTTTTACTATCCAAATTTCTCCTGCTAAATTAAAATCACCTAGCATATTTATTCCTTTTTCTTTAGGAAGTATGTTTCTTGAGAAAAGATTCATAAGGGCATTACATGCCAATTTGTAACCTTTAGACTTATTTCCTGAAAAGCCCGGAGCCATAACAGGTATAACAGGAACGTTATATTTTTCTTCTGCCATTTTACAAACTGCTTTGATATCATCTCCAATAACTCCAACAATACAAGTTGCATAGACAAATATTAATTTAGGACTATGCTTTTCCATAATGTCTTCTATTGCAGCTGTTAATTTTTTTTCACCACCAAATATAACATCTTTCTCACTTAAATCCGTTGAAAAACTATTTCTATATAAATCTTCACCACTAGAAAGACTTCCTCTTATATCCCAGGTATAACTTGCACAGCCTATTGGTCCATGCACTATGTGATATGCATCAGTTATTGGATTTAAAACAACTCTTGCTCCACAATAAACACAAGCTCTTTGACTTACAGATCCTGACACGCTGTTTCCATCACATTTCATAGATTTTTTATTATTACCTTCCTTAAAGCAGACGAAATCTTCTCTTTCTTCAAGAAGTGAATTTCCAATTTTATTTTCCATATTACAACCCCCTTTTTTTCAGTTTACAATTTACAGTTAACAGTTAGGTTAAAGGTTACAGTTTACAATTAATTTACAGGTTACAGTTGGTGAGTATTAGTAAAAATGAGCAATTGTTTTAAGTTATATTAAACAATTGCTCATCTTTGAGTTTATTTTATTATAAATGGTTGGGGTAACTTTACTTAAATTTACATTACTAATTCGAAGTCTTCTTCTTTACAGTCTCTATCTTGTCTATCCATTAATGCTCCAAGCATTAACTCTAATAATCTCATAGCACCTTTATATCCAACCGTTGGCATATATGCATGAATATATCTATCTAATACTGGGAAACCTATTCTAACTAGTGGGATATCTTCAGCTCTTGCTATGTATTTACCATGAGTTCCTCCCATTAGTAAATCAACAGGTTCATTTTTTATTAATTGATGTAATTCAAATAAGTCGGCATCTTGCTTAGCAATACATCCTTCTACTCCAAACTCCTCAAATAAAGCCTTCATTTCTCTATCAAAAGCTGAAGATGGAGTTCCTGTAATTACATACTTAGGAATCATTCCAAGCTCTAATAAGAATTTAGATAATGCTATAAGAAGATCTGGATCTCCATATAATGCTACTTTCTTCTTATCGTAATATTGATGTGAATCTATCATTATATCAACTAATTGTCCTCTTTCTTCTTCTATTTCATATGGAACTTGATTCTTGCTAAATTTACTTAATTCCATAATCAAATCATCTGTAGATCCAATCCCAATTGGCATTTTTAAAGTATTGTATGGAACTTTATATAATTTTTCAAGTGCCGCTGCACCTGCTTCTGATGCAAAGCTTCCTAATGCTAAGGTTTTTTCGCAGTCACCTAATTCAATTATATCTTGAACCTTTGTTCCACCCTTTGGATATAATTCATATTTTCCAGTCATAGGAGCATCAAAAACTCCAGAAGTATCAGGAAGCATTGTAAAATCTATACCCATAAGTCTTAATAATCGCTTAACTTCACGCATATCTCCTGGATTAACAAAACCAGGTATAACGCACATTTTACCATTTTTTACTCCAGTAGATTCAGCTAAATGATTTATAAATCCTTTTACCATATTAGAAAATCCAGTGATATGAGAACCAACATAACTTGGAGTATTTGCATAAATTACATGTTTTCCATCTGGAATATTTATATCTTCAATAAATGAATTTAAGTCGTCACCTATAGTTTCTGATAAACATGTAGTATGAACTGCAATTATTTCTGGATCATACATATCAAAAATATTTTTTACAGCAGTCTTAATATTACTGCCTCCACCAAATACACACGCACCTTCGCTAAATGATGAAGTAGTTGCTATAGCTGGTTCCTTAAAATGTCTTGATAAAACAGTTCTATGGTATGAACAACATCCTTGTGAACCATGGCTATGTGGCATACAATTATGAACTCCAAGAGCTGCATACATTGCCCCAACTGGTTGGCATGTTTTACTAGGATTAATTGTAATGGCACTTCTTTCTTTAATTTCCTTAGGAGTTAAATCTAACATTATACCTCACCTCCAAATGTTCCTTCTAATATAGACTCTTTTTTCCATGGAGCTACAGTATAACCCCATGCTGGTGTATATAAACTCATAGTAACATCTTTTCCAAAGTGTACAGCTCCCTTAAACCCTGCATATGGACCACTATAATCATAAGAATGCAATTGTCTTGATAATACTCCACCTTTTTGAACTGCATATTTATCTTTAACTCCAGAGAAGAATATATCTGGTTTTAGTTTTTTGATGAATGCTTCTTCTTCAAATTCATTTAAATCATCAACTACAATTGTACCTTCATTCATATCCTTCATCATACCAGGATAATATTCTAAATTAATGATTTCTTTCTTTAATTCTTCTAATTCTTCATCTGTCCTTACAGTTTTAAATTTTGCTTCTATTTTTTCAACTTCTAAGGTTTCGATATTCTTTAAATCTGCATCTTCTACTATATCAGGAATTACTTCTCTACCTTCATAGTCATCTCTATGGGCAAATTCAAAACCAGCAAGGAGAGTTTTTACTCCTAAATCATCTAATAGCATTTGATAATGGTGAGCTCTTGAACCACCAACATATAATGCAGCAGTTTTTCCTGTTAGTTTGCTTCTATAGTATTCCATATCTTCTTTAATATCTTCTAGTTCTTCAGATATAACTGCTTCTATTCTAGCTGTGAGTTCAGGATCATTAAAGAATTTTCCAATATCTCTTAGGGTTCTAACAGTACAATCTACTCCTATAAAATCTACTTTAAGCCATGAAGTTCCATATTGAACTTTCATCATTTCTGCTATATAATTAATTGAACGGTGACATTGGACTAGATTCAAATCTGCTGTATGGGCTTTTCTTATATCGTCAATGCTGGCGTCACCTGTCATGACTGATATAACTTCTATGCCTACTTTCTTCAGAATTCTTTCTATTTCCCAAGCGTCACCACCTATGTTATATTCACCAAGAATGTTTACCGAATGAGTTTTTGGTGTGTATTCCATAGTTCCAATTACAGATTTTATAAGCTTATTATTTGCAATATGGTGACCAGCCGATTGAGATACACCTTTATAGCCTTCACAAGGGAATGATAATACATCAATTCCATATAATTCTTTAGATTCAGTTGCTACTGCAGGTAAATCATCACCTATAAGTCCAACTGGACATGTTGCACAAATAAATATTGCTTTTGGATTAAATATTTCTACAATTTCTTTAATAGCAGCTTTTAATTTCTTTTCTCCACCAAACACTATATCACTTTCACTTAAGTTAGTTGAAAAACAATATTGAATAAAGTTTCCATCGCCTTTTTGTACTGCTGCCTTATTTCTTCTAGTTCCCCATGAATAATATCCACATCCTATTGGTCCATGAGTTAAAACTACAATGTCTTTTAATGGTCCAAGTACAACTCCTTTACAACCTGCATAACAGCATCCTCTATGAGTCATTACCCCTGGTATAGTTCTTCTATTTGCATCTATTTCTTCTGTTTCCTTCTCAAGTTCAAGTATATGCTTTTTTCTGTTCTTGTAGACTTTAGCACTATATTTATCTAAAACACTATCTACCACTTTACTCATTTCCTTCACCTCCACTCATTAAATTGCTTCTTCTCCAGTTTGACCATCTCTTACTCTGTACACTTCTTCAACTGGTAGTACAAATATTTTCCCGTCTCCTGGAGTACCAGTAGAATTTACACTTATTACCGTATCTACAACACTTTTTATTTCATCATCGTTTACCACTAAAGTGATTAATCTTTTAGGTATTAATCTACCTCTTTCTGATATATTCTCACCATATGATGTTGGTGGTACTTCACCTGCGTCCATATATGCTTCAATTAAGGCTATATCAATTGATTTTTTACCTCTCCCAAGTACTTTTCTGCAAGTAATTGAAGGGAAACCAGCTTCTGCAAGTGCTTCTTTTGTCTTATTTACTTTATTCAATCGAATAATACACATAACTTCTTTCATAAAGCTATTCCTCCTAATTTTATTTTTATAATCCAGCTTTTCCACTACTTACAGTGTATACTTCATCAATTGGAGCTACGAAAATCTTACCATCTCCAAACGCACCTTTTTCTCCTGTTCTAGAATTTCTCATTATAACCTTAATAACATCATCTTTATCTTCATCTTTAACTGCTATAAGTAGCATTTCTTTTGGAAGTTCATCATAATAAATTTCACCAACTTTAATTCCTTTTTGTTTACCTCTACCATAAACCGCCATTTTTGTAACTTCTGGAAAACCAGCATCTAATAATTCTGAAAGTACAGTTGTAACCTTTTCTGGTCTAATTATTGCTCGAATCATATACATATCTCTCTATCTCCTTTTATATAATATTTTGTATTGATATTTTTACATATCTTAGATATCCATTAAACCATATTCCATTAAGATCTCTTCTAATCTTTCCTGCTTCATTGGCTTAGGTATAACAAACATTTTATTGTTTTCAATATTTTGAGCTAAAGTTCTGTACTCATCTGCTTGTTCAGCTTTTGGATCAAATTCAATTACTGTTTGTTTGTGTATTTCAGCTCTTTGAACCATATTATCTCTCGGAACAAAATGAATTAATTGGCTTCCAAGTTCTTTTGCAAAAGCTTCTAATAAATCTAATTCCTTATCAACTTTTCTACTGTTACAGATTATACCTCCTAATCTAACTCCACCAGTTTTTGCATATTTTTGAATACCCTTTGAAATATTGTTTGCTGCATATAGTGCCATCATTTCTCCAGAAGCAACAATGTAAATTTCTTGTGCCTTACCTTCTCTAATTGGCATTGCAAATCCACCACATACAACGTCTCCTAATACATCATAAAAAACATAATCTAAATCTGGTGTATACGCTCCAAGTTGTTCAAGCATTCCTATTGATGTAATGATACCACGACCTGCACATCCAACTCCTGGTTCTGGACCTCCTGATTCAACACATTTAATTCCACCATATCCTGGTTTTAAGATTGCATCTAATTCGATGTCATCTCCTTCTTCTCTTAATGTATCAAGTACTGTTTTTTGTGCCAAACCTCCAAGTACTAATCTTGTAGAATCTGCTTTAGGGTCACATCCTACTATCATTATATGTTTTCCCATCTCAGCTAAAGCTGAAGTTAAATTTTGTGTGGTTGTAGATTTTCCTATACCACCCTTCCCATAAATAGCTACTTGTCTCATATTAGTTTCCTCCTTCTAAAATTAAAAATTTATTTATAAGCCCAATTAGGACATTATAACTTATCTGTAATAATATAACTTTGAATTGTATAAAAAAATCTATTTTACATAACACTTCTGGCCATGTAAAATAGACTTCTTTGTCCCGCATATAATAAAAAAATCCAAGCTTTAACTTCCTCTTTGAGTTAATTCTTAGACTTCAATGCCTTTATTATTTTTTGTTTTTAATTAATATAATTATAATATCACATAAAATACAACTTGCAAACATTATTTTTAACTTTTCAGAAATTCTATCATATTAGAAATGATAACGATACAATATTAACAACTTATCAATATTATTACATATTTTGAAAAATAATCTATCATATATTTGTTATATCTCCATTAAGTGTAAATTTTTTTTCGCCCAAATACCCTATTTCAAATTTATTTTCCTCTAACCTGTATTCAAATTGCTCATCTATGATAACTTTATTTTTAATAAACTCAAGCTTTAAAGTTATTGTATCCAAAATTTCACTATTAGAATACAATCTAATTTTCTTTGGAGCATGTAGAATTCTTTCACCATCTTTATTAGTAATTGTTATTGTATTAGCAGAGGTTATCAATGCTTTGAGCGTTCCATTCTTATTAAATTTCAAAGAATTACTGTCTCCATGAATTCCTAATGCATTAATATCATATGCTTCGATTGCACCTATCGGTGTATTTATTTTAATTGGTCTAAAGGGTTCACAAGATTCTAATTCTCCACTCTTATATAGTGAAATTCCAATTCGCCCTAAAAAGCTATAACCTCCTATATTTAATTTTATTCTTTCCTTTGGCCATAAAGTAATACTTTTAATTTCTTGAGTTTTATAAAAATGCATAGATATGATTTTAGCTTCAAATTTTAAAAATTTAAAATCGAAATTATATGCTTGTGATAAATTATATTCATCATCTTCTGTCCAATAGCCAGATAATTTTCCATCTAGAAAAAATATTCTGTTAATTTTTCCATCTTCATAAAAGGTTATCTTTTCTACATCATAAATTCCTATTGAAGTATTAATAGGTGTTGAGTTATTTAATGCTAAACTTTTTATATTTCCATTTTTATATACTTTTATTGCTGGGAATTCTTTTCTTCTACCATTTTGAAAATCGTAAAGAGGCACAAGCTTTGTATCTAATATTTCTAACTCACTTTCTTCTTCAATCCTGTAAGCTTCAGGTTCTCCTGTAGAATAAAGACTTGTAATTATAGCACCATTTAAAATACCATATTTAGTTTTTATTTTATTCATGATAAGAAACCTCCTCTTTTCCTAATTATTTTTTTGAATTAAAACTCTATAATCATTTCTTGAAATTTCATTAACTTGCATTTTTATTTGCCTCTTGTTTTCCATATTAACTAACCATGGTGGTACATGACAGCAATGGACTTCTATTTTTTTAACATCATTGTTATCTAAATATGGGATTATTGCTTTTTTAGATGATATTTCTGGATTTGTAATTTCCAACTCATGTAGATCAATTAAATAATAACCTTTATCTAACTCTTTTCCAAATTCACTCTTTACTTCAGCTTCTGTTTCGTGTACCTGCTCCTTTCTTATTATTTCATCTAAATAATCCAATGGATCTCCTTCTAATTCCCAAATACTGAAATCCTCTGTATAAAAAACACTGTATGGAATTCCAACAGCTTCTTTTACGAGGATAATTTTGCAATCGTCCATTTTATTAATTAGATTTTTATATTTTTTCCTCACTTCGTTTAAACCATTTGCTGCATCGACACTATCAGTTTTAATTTCTTGTTTAACTTTCCATAACTCCTCCTTGACAAACACTTTAATTAATTTTGCTTCTTCAAAAGAACTAATAAGATTTTGTTCATCAAGAAATACACCAATTTCATTCATAATATCCCTCCTATAATTTTATTTTTACTAAACAAAGTATTTATTACACTGATCAATGCTCAGTGAAGGTTGATTTCCTTTGGAAATCTTAAAGTTTTAAACAATTCTTTTTTTGCAACTTATATATAGATATCCAAATTTATAATCAATCTTATAAATAGAATATGCATGCATTGTTTAGAAATTATAATCACAATTCTATAATAGAAATTAGGTGCATATTTGTGCAAGCGGCATATGAAATTAAGCTGTGATGGTTATTAGTGGAAGGTTGTTCCATTTTCTGCTTGTCATAAATTTACTTTAGGAACATGCAGAAATGGGGTCAACCTTCTACTTAGAACCCATCCAGCGAAAATTTCATTAGTCCGCTGGAATAAATATGTATCTGATTTCGGTAAGTTTGACATTAGTTTAATTCTCGCGTTGGATATCTATAGATAAAAACAAAAAAAGACACAGTAAGTAACTGCATCTTTGCAAAATAATATTAAATTAATCTAATACTATATCATATTTTAAGTTTTAGCAAGTATTTTTCCAATATCTTTTATGTTATATCCACCTAGACTTTCAATATCCTTTTTAAATTCTTGACTTTGAATTGTATTAATTATTAATTTATATATTGGATTTTTTAAATCAGCTTCTCTAATAACCAAATCATATCGTTCTTCCAGAACAGGTACAAAATCAATATCCTTAACTTGATTTGCAGCTTTTTCATTTCCTATTCCAACATCTCCTTCACCTCTAGCTATGCTTCTAGCAACTGCAAAATGAGATTGTCTTATGTTTTCATATCCATTAATTAAATCTCTATTAATATTATTTACTCTTAATTTTTCGTCAAGTAGAATTCTAATTCCTGAGCCTTTTTCTCTATTGATAAAGGATATATTATTTTGACATAAATCTTTCCAAGTATTTATTTTATACGGATTTCCTTTTGCAACATAAAATCCTACAGTTCTATAAGCTAGATTAATAAGTAAACAAGGTACTCCTGGCAGCATTTTCCTAACATAACCTGTATTATATTCATTAGTGTCTCCATCCCATAAATGTGTTGAAGAAATTGAAATTTTATCATTATACAAGTTATAAAGACCTTCATAGCTTCCAATATTAGAACGTAAAACTCTTATATTACTAACTTTTTCTTTAATAGTTTCTGCTAAAATATCCAAAATAATATCTTGTCCTGAGATAATAATATCATTTTTATAATTATTAGTTGTTATATTTAAAATATCGTCTGTATTATCAATATTAGGTAAATCAGTTTGTGACTTTGACATTAGATTATTAATTTTAGGTACCTTTTGGCTATTAATATAATTTTCCACATCTAATTTATCTATTCTTAATTTTTTACCAACTTTATAACCAGGGAGTTCTCCACGTTTTACTAACTCATACACTGTGTTTTTTGTTATTTTAAGCATTTCTGCAACTTCAATTGCCGTTAGGGATTCTTCCATTTCCATAGATTTCCCTCCTTCTTCATAATATATAATTTTAACATTTAGAAGTAAGATTTTCTAGCAATTTAATAATTAAATCTCAACCACAAACCATTATTTTACATTTTAAATTGTTCATTTAATTCTATTAATAGTTTATTTATATCATTATTATTAATGAAATCCCATCCTAGCCAGTTTAATTTTAAATTGTTTTCCTGCAAATATTTTAAGTAATCTTCTGGTGCAGGTAATGATGCAATTTTGCATATTTCTTTTACTTCATTGCTTATAAAATAATTTGCAACCCTTTCTAAATTCTTTGAAATATCCCTTTGAACTAACAAGGTTACAGGACTTACAATAGCACCTTCTTCAGGCCATACAATCTTGACATTCTTATTATTTTTTAGTATTTTGGCATAAAAATATGGAACAATACTGATTGTTGGAGAATTTTTAACTCCTTTACCTATATTTATTAGCATTTCAGCTGGATGTCCTCCAAAGCCCACAAGCTCTCTTAATTTTTTTATCCCATTTATTCCATAATCTTTATATATACCAAGAAGAGTTGTTTCACAGTACTTTCCTTTCTTTCCTCTCATAGCAATTTCATTCTTAAAAGAGCTATCTAATAATTCTTTCCAAGACTTTGGAATTTCCCTATCATTTAGCTTAGTTAAATCTATTACCATAACTAAATAATTCAATGCCATTATATTGTAATTCCCATCTAAATCCATTAATTCACCTTTATTTGCTTCTTCTTCAATGTTATTTATTTTTTTAAAATAATTATCGTTTATAGCCTTTTTTCTAAAATCTCTTCTATAAAAGCTATTGATTCCAGCACTAACTATTATCTTTGGCAATTCATTTTTTAGAGGAACATGTGAAGATTCATCCATCCACATAACATCATAATTTGCATTTCCTTCAACAAGATATTTAAAATCAAGTTCCTCTATTAAGTTATCAATCATATAATTAAAGCCTTCTTCAATAGGTACTTTTATTGGACATGGTAATAATCCAACTACATCATATTCTGATTTATCAATAATATTTTTTATTTTACCCATAACATTTACTCCTATAATTTTACTTTCGTATTTAATAGTTTTTCAGCAGTTTCATCACTTATATCAGCCTTATAAAAAAGTTTGTAGTAGTCCTTAATTTCTTTTTTCATATCCATTCCACTGTATTCTGGATATAATAAGTTTACTAGCCATTTTAAACCTATGATTCTATTACTTGACGGCGGAGTATCAGCCCAATTATAAGGTTCATCTGGAGCACTAAATACTTTACCATTTTTAACAGCATTTATTCCTGACCATTCTTTACTGGTAAATACTCCATCAATATGATTATCATAAATTGCTTCAACAATCACATCTGGATTCCAAGTAATAACTTGTTCCATTGATACTTCACTTCGTCCTCCACCTGCTTTAAAATCTACTACATTCTTTGCCCCTGCATAATCTAACAATTCTGCATGCCAATTTCCTATTGGAGCTGTTTCAAGACCTTTTTCTCCACCTGCATAATAGACACTTACTTTTTTATCAGCTGGAATTTTTGCCGTTATTTCTTGTACTTGCTTCATGGTAGCTCGGCAGTACTCTGCTAATTCATCAGTCACTTTCTTTTCATCAAGTAAATCTCCAAGAAAATCATAACTATTATCTAAATTTTTTAAACTACTGTCTACAACAACTACTGGAATTCCTATATCTTTTGATAATTTATCTGCATTTCCAACTGTGCTATCATCTATAGTTCCCATGGATAATATTATTTCAGGGTTATATGATAAAAGTTGTTCTTTGCTTACTGTTCCATTCTTACCTTGCATAGCTCCTATTACAGGTAAATTTTGATATTTGGGATTCAAATACTTTTTTTCATAATCTCTAAGTTCAAAGCACCATCCTGCAAGTTTATCTAAATTAATATTATGCATCATAACAATTCCTGGTTGACTATTGCAATATACCTTTGTAATTTTTTTTGGCACCTCCATAGTTCTTCCTGCCATATCTGTTATTGATTTTGATTTTTCTTTTTCACTAGCTTGTACAAGATTTGTTGTATTTTTTTCTCCAGCACTATTATTTGAGACACTATTCCCACAGCCTACTAATATTGATGATATAATAATAAAGATTAAAAATAATGTGTTATATCTTTTCAATACAACTCCTCCCCTCATATTCCCATTCATTATAGAAAATTTCTTCAATTTCTTTAATACGAGTTATAATATTTTTCTCATAAATAAAATCCCAGCTTAACCATTGTAGTTTACCATTATCAGGAATTCTATTATCTACCTTACAATTAATATGTGGAAAGTACTTTTTAGCTAATTCTTGTCCTAAATCTTCACTATAAATATAATCAATTAGCTTATTTAAATAATTTTTCCTTTCCTTTTTAATTAACATGAAAACTGGACATAATAAACCTCCCTCTTTAGGCCATATTATTTGTAAATAATTTTTTTTAGGAGTTGCTTTAGCAAAGAAATATGGAATTATATAAATAGCATTATTACTTCTTTGATTTTCAGCAGCTGTTTTAGCCATTTCTATATTTCCCATTGGAGTATTTACATTTCTAGCTAAAGCTTTAATACCTTCTTCGCCAAAATTTTTATACATATATAAAAGTACTATTTCATTTATATCCTCTTCTGTATGGCCCATTGCAATGCTATTTTCATATTGTTCATCTAGAATTTCTTCCCAACTTGATGGAATAGGCCTATTGTTAAGTTTGCGCGTATCCACCAAAAATACATAAGGAAAAGAAGAAAAGATATTGTAAAATCCTTTAGGATCACTTAAAGCACAATCTTTATAAGTTTGATTCAAATCCCCTTTGAAATTAACTTTTTCAAAATCTCCACTTTCCAAAAATCTTTCCATAAAATCTTTATCAAAAAATTCAGAAAAACCCGAGCTTGTTACTACACTCGGAAATTTTTTTATATCTTTTATCTTATTAACATTAAAATATTCATCTTTTCCACATGCGCCCATAGGAACTACAGCTTTTATTTTGTTACCATCTTTAGCTTCTTCTAATTCTACAAACTTTTGTATCTTACTTGAAAATGCTTCTTTAGCTGGACAATATATATATCCTAACAAATCCAATTCTTCTCTCATTTCATCTGGAACTAATTTAATTTCTGGATACTTTTTCATTGTTATTCCTCCCATGCAAAATATTCTTTCATATTCCAATTTATAATTTTTCCATTTCTTAATGAATTTCTAAGCTCTAACATTTTACTATCTATTTGCCTCATGAGTTTTAAATTATCCTTTTCTTTAGGATCAGTTGTAATTACTTTACTTATAGCACCATTTTTAATAATGATCCTCTTATGTCCAAGTAAAGCTAATATTGGATCATGAGTAGAAACAAAAACTATTTTCCCTTCCTTAACTAATAATTCCAAAGCTCTGCTTCTATCTACCCCAGCATTTTCTATTTCATCAATAAGAACTATTGGAGAAATACTTAAATATGCTGTGTCTGCTATCATTAATGCTCTTGATTGACCACCACTTAAAGAGGTTACAGGCGTATCATAAGAAAATCTTTCACCAGCTAATTCATTTGCAGTTGTTATTATTTTTTCAGTAATCTCGTTGATTTCCATAATATTTCTGCTTTTAGCATGCATTTTCACAAATTCTTCTACAGATATATCCATTACAAAATTCATATTTTGAGATAATTGAGCTACCAACTTATTATCATTTAAATTTTCACCCCTTATTTTTATTACTCTTCCTGTAGGAGTATCACCATTTGCAATACATTCGATATCTTCAAGTAATCTGCTCTTACCTGAACCTGTTGGTCCAACTATGCAAATTATCTCTCCGGAATTAATTGTAAGCTCAGCATTTTCTTTTATCCCATTTTTATCATGCCCGCCTAAAATAGTAAGAGAATTAATAATAGTTACATCTTTTATTTCCACAAATTTAGTAGTTTCGTCTAATGCAAAACGGTTAGAAAACTTTGCTTTATTCTTTGCTTCGCTAAAATTTATTTTTTTAGTGTTACCAGTTTGATAATCTTCTCCAATTATTGTTTCGCCTAAGCAATAGGAACATAAGGCTGATGGCATTGTAAATCTTAATTTTTCACCATCAAGAGTTTCAATCGATCTAGAATTTTTTAAATAGGTACTTAATTCATAGGCACCTTGACCTGTTAATCCGTTAACCTCTAAAATTTTTGCTTTTGGATTAGCTTCTCTTACCATAAGGGAAAACACTTCTCTTTCTGCTTGAGAAACAATATCTCCTTTAGTTATTACAACAATATCTGCAAACTTAAGCATAGGACCTATTTTTTTTGGAGTGTTAACACCAGAAAGACTATCAATTACACATATAGCCAAAATATCTTTTATGTGCGGTGAACATCTATTGCATAAACCAGCACTTTCACTTATTAATAAATCAAAACCCTTTTCGATACCATATTTAACACAATCATCAATATTACTAATATAAAAATGATCTGGACAGAGATTTCCTGACAACCCTACCATTACATCAACGCCAGCTTTTTTGTAAAGATAATCATCATACGTCGTGAGGCAATCAAATTTTATTACTCCAAATTTTTTCTTTTCACTTCTAAGGCAATTGATCACTTTCAAAATAACTGAGGTCTTCCCAGAAGATGGTGGACCTGAAAATGTAACAAACTTCAAATTTATCCCTCCATTCTTTTAAACTTGTACCTATTCTTTTTTTATAATTATCCACAATCCCTCTTCATCATCTTTAATTCTATATTTTTTTATGCCAGCTTCTTTTAAAATTTTAGTATAAAACTCAGCATCATTTCCTTGAGTGAATTTTTTTCTTCTACTTCCCCAATCTTCTCCATTTAATTCACTCATTTTTTTATATATTTCTTTCTTTAATTTTTCATTACCAAAGCCACCTCCTATATATGCTATTCCATCTTTTGTGAGTACCCTATAAATTTCTTTAAAACTCCCTATTTTATCTTCCCAAAACCATACAGAACCTCTGCTTACAATTAAGTCAATACTTTCATTTTCAAGCTCAATATTTTCAACATTTCCCAATAAAATGTTTGTCCTAGTTTCAACCTTAAGAGCTTTGCTTCTCTGTTTTGTAATATCTAAGGCATATTTATTATTATCTAAAAAAATAAAATCCAAATCAGTAATATTCATAAGGGCAAAACCTAGATGTCCTCCACCGCAGCCTATATCCATGCATACTCCATCTACAATTTGAGCTTCAGTTTTAATTTGCTGCGCAATAAGAGGATAGATAGGAAAAAATACATTTTGCGCAATTTCATCAAATTCATATGCTTTATTCATAATTACAATCTCCTTAATTAACTTATTATTGGAATACAAGTTTTAATTTTCTCTCCATTATCTTTATTAAATTCAGCAAGTTTAACTGTTATACCATAAGCCTTTTTCATATTTTCTTCTGTTATTATTTCATCTGCACTTCCAAAGTTAATATCACCATTTTTCTCAATCAAAGCAATTTTTGCAGAACATAAAAAAGCATGTTCTGGATAATGTGAAGTCATCACTATACTTATTCCAATTTTAGATAGCTCATTAATTTTCTTTAGAACCCTAATCTGATTCCCAAAATCTAAATTTGAAGTAGGTTCATCCATTATGAGAATTCTAGGATCTTGTATAAGTGCCCTAGCAATTAAAACCAACTGCCTTTCGCCTCCACTAATTTCTGTATAAATTAAAGCTTTCAAATAGCCTACGCCTAGTTTTTCTAAAATTTCTTCTGCTTCTTTATAATTTTTTTTTGAAGGACTTTCAAAATATCCTAAATGGGCGGTTTTTCCCATAACTACAACATCTAAAACTTTATATGGAAAAGGTGGTGTATGAACTTGGGGAACATAAGCTATATACTTTGCTAATTGAATATTAGATAAATTATTAATTTTTGTTCCATTTAAAATTATTTCACCTGATATTATTTTTAAAAATCCAAGTATACTTTTTAATAAAGTTGTTTTTCCAACGCCATTTGGCCCTAATATACATAAGATTTCCCCTGCTTCTATTTCAATATTTATATTTTTCAAAACAGGCCTTTTCTTATAACCACAACAAAGATTTTTAATTTCTAAACTCATAACCACCCCTTCCTTCCATTAAAAAGCAAATAGATGAAAAATGGTGCTCCAATCATTGATGTAAGTATCCCTATAGGTAACTCCATTGAAAATAAGCTTCTTGATATATTATCTACAATAAGCAAAAAACTACTTCCAATGCTTATGGATACTGGAATTAATTTCTTATAATCTGGTCCAGCTATAAGTCTCGATAAATGAGGAATTACAAGCCCAATCCATCCAATCATTCCACTAATTGAAACTACTGCTGAAGTCATAATAGTTGATGCAAATATAACTATAAAGCGTATTTTTATTGTATCTACTCCCATTGATTTTGCTTCGTCTTCTCCAAAGGATAAAACATTTAATTTCCATCTAAGAAGTATTAACGGTAGTAATCCTAAAATAATTGGTATTATTAGCAGTATTAAATCGCTCATATTTATTGATGATAATGAGCCCATTAACCAAAAAGTTATTGCTGGAAGCTTACTAGTAGGATCTGCAACATACTTAATTAATGACAAAAGTGATTGGAACAAGGTAGAGATAACCATGCCAGAAAGTATTAATGTCAATATTGTATTACTTTTTCTTTCAATAATTGAACTTATTAAGTAAGCTAGAGTAACAGCCCCTAAGCCAAATATAAAAGATGTAATTTGTATTCCCACTACATTGAATGATAACAATATTCCAAGTCCAGCGCCAAAACCAGCACCTGCTGATGCTCCTAATATATCTGGTGATACCATTGGGTTCCTAAATACACCTTGATAAGAGGCCCCAGAAGCAGATAAAGCTCCCCCAATTAACATAGCTGAAATTATTCTCGGTAATCTTACATTGAAAAAAATCGTTTCAATATTGCTAGGCAAATTACTATCAATTCCTTTTAATTTACTAAATACCAAGGTTATCAGCTCTTGAATAGTTATTGAATATCTGCCAATTGTAATTGATACTATAAAAGTGATTATTGGTAGAAGCAAAAATCCAATCCTTATAAATTTTTCTTTGTTAACTTTCCTATTACTTTTATAAACCACCTCTGTTCTATTCTCTATTTCCATAGACACTCCCCTCTCTATTAATATTTACAATAGAAAAAGCCCCCAAAGAGATTTATACATTTTTGTATTCTCCTCTTTGAGAGCTCATATTAATCATTCATAACAAAACATAACAAAACGTAACTATATATTATTATATTATTCCTTTAGAATATTTTGTCAATAGTATTAAAATAATATTTCCACATTTTTTTGTGTGTTAAATAAAATATTATATTGTATTTTTATAAAATCAATGTTACTATAAAAAAAATCCAACAAAACATAATAAAACGATGTAAAACATAACTATAATCAAATAATGAATGTGAGGTTTTATTTATGAAAAAAAGAATTATTCTTTCAACATTAACTACTTTAATCTTATCTGCTTTTATTATTTCCTGTAGTTCTCAAAAAGATTCAAATTCCGCCCCAAAAGATACAACTAACCAATCAGAAAAAGCAGTAGAGCTAAATATATCTGCTGCAGCTAGTTTAAAAGAAGCAATGACTGATATTCAAACTGAATTTAAAAAGGTTAAACCCAATGTAACCTTAACAGTTAATTTTGGTGCCTCAGGCTCTCTTCAGCAACAAATTGAACAAGGAGCTCCTTGTGATATCTTTATTTCTGCAGGCCAAAGTCAAATGAAAGCTTTAGATAGTAAATCTTTACTTCTTGAAGATACTAAGAAAGATTTAGTAAAAAATGATTTAGTACTTGTTGGACCAAAAGATACTAAATTGACTGGATTAGCTGATTTAAATACTGATAAGGTCAAAAAAATTGCTGTAGGTGAACCTAAGAGTGTGCCTGCTGGACAATATGCAGATGAAGTATTTACTAAGCTTGGAATAAAAGATGCAATAACTTCGAAACTCGTATTTGCAAAGGATGTAAAAGAAGTACTTGCCTGGTCTACTTCTGGAAATGCTGATATAGGTTT
The DNA here is from genome assembly GCF_022320955.1 of Clostridium sp. YIM B02555. Lineage (NCBI taxonomy): Bacteria > Bacillati > Bacillota > Clostridia > Eubacteriales > Clostridiaceae > Clostridium > Clostridium sp. YIM B02555. The sequence continues at coordinate 66,006 of NZ_JAKJJY010000010.1, forward strand.
TGTTTATAAAAGCGATGCTTTAAGTAGTAAAGATGCAAAAATTATTGAAACTGTTCCTGAGGACAAGCATTCACCTATAACATATCCAATTGGAGTAATTAAAGCCAGCAAAAATGCGGATACTGCAAAAGCTTTTGAAGACTTTTTATTTACTGATACATGTAAAAAGATATTTGAAAAGTATGGTTATGGTTTAGCTTAACCATATACAATTATCAGTTCACAATTGAATTTTGATAGTTGATACTTTCAGCAAATGCAATTGGGCACATTAGAAAATTTCTAATCTGGAGAAGGTTGTTAATTTTTCAAATGTGCCTTATTATCAATAAATTCACCTATTCTTTAATTACTTTTTAAGGGGGACTTAATATGGATTATGCACCTTTATGGATTTCTGTAAGAACAGCTATTATTTCAACTATCATAACATTCTTTGTAGGAATTTTAATTTCTTATTGGATGGCAAATTTCAATGGAAAAGCTAAAGGAATAATAGATGGACTTTTCACCTTGCCTTTAATTCTTCCTCCAACTGTCGTAGGATTCTTTTTGTTATTACTCTTTGGAAAAAATGGTCCAATAGGAAAGCTATTAGAACTTTTTAACACTTCAATAATCTTCAGCTGGAGTGCTACAGTAATTGCAGCAATAGTTGTATCATTCCCAATGATGTACAGAACTACACGCGCTGCTTTTGAGCAAATAGATATAAATATAATTTCTGCTGCTAGGACTCTAGGTCTTAGCGAATTTAAAATATTTTATAAAATAGCTATTCCATTAGCAATGCCAGGTATAATTGGAGGACTAGTTCTATCTTTTGCTAGAGCTATTGGTGAATTTGGTGCTACATTAATGATAGCTGGAAATATTCCTGGTAAGACTCAAACGATGCCACTTGCCATCTTTTTTGCAGCTGAAGGTGGAGATATGGAAAAAGCATTGCTTTGGGTTATAATAATTGTATTATTATCTTTGATATTAATATTATTAATGAATTATTGGTCAGAAATTCAACTTAAACTAATGGGAAGAAGGTCATAAATATGTCATTATACATAGATGTTGAAAAGGAATTTTCTTCTTTCAAGTTAAACGTAAACTTTAAGCATGAAAGAGGAATTCTAGGTTTTTTAGGAGCCTCTGGCTGTGGCAAAAGCATGACCTTAAAATGTATTTCAGGTCTAGTTACTCCATCAAAGGGAAAAATTATTGTAAATGATTCAACTTTTTTTGACTCAGAAAAAAGGATAAATTTATGTCCACAAAAAAGAAAAGTTGGTTACTTATTTCAAAATTATGCCTTATTTCCTCATATGAATATAATAGATAATATTGAAGTTGGTATTTCTAGTTTACAGGATAAAGAAAAAAAAGCTGTATGTAAAGAGTATATAGAACGCTTGGGAATTTCTGGATTAGAAAAGCATTATCCCTGGCAACTATCTGGAGGACAACAGCAAAGAGTAGCTTTAGCTAGAGCACTAATCACTAATCCTGATACCTTGCTTTTAGATGAACCTTTTTCAGCACTGGATCAACATCTTAGAAACAATTTAGAAAAAGAATTATTGTCTATATTAAAAAGCTATAAAGGCAATGTTATTTTTGTGACTCATGATATAGCTGAAGCATATAGAGTTTGTGACGATATCATAGTATATGAAAATGGAAAATCGTTAGAAAAAAGAGAAAAGAAAGCTTTATTTAAACGCCCAAAAACACTTTCTGAAGCAACTTTAACAGGTTGCAAAAACATTTCTAAAGCTAAGAAGACAGGTACATATACTATTTACGCTGAAGATTGGGGATATGAATTTGTAATGGCTGAGGAGGTTCTTGACAATGTACAATATCTTTGTATACGCGCACATGATCTAGAGGTTTACAATGGTGAGAAATTAGAAAATACTTTTTCTTTTGTTATTGAAAACATAATAGAAAATCCCTTTGAATTCACTCTATTTTTGAAGAATAAAGCGGTTCCTTCTTCAAGTCAAATTGAATATAAACTTGAAAAAAAGTATATGAAATATTGCATAAATGAAATAATCTCGTTAACTTTTCCTAAAGATAGTTTATTTTATTTTTAAATAACCACTGTATAGGTTATATAGCAAAAAAGTAATGAAGGATTTCTGAAGAATTCTTCATTACTTTTTTTATGTTCATATTTCATCAAAAGTTGCTTAAGCCATTACCATAACTGATGTAGCTTTAATGACTGCAGTAGCATCTGAACCAACTTTTAAATTTAATTCTTTTACAGCCTCCATTGATATAGTAGATGAAATAACTATATCTTTAGCTATTTCTATTTTTACAGATGCATTTACTGCTCCTTCCTTGATTTCTACCACTTTTCCAGCGAATTGATTTCTTGCACTTAACTTCATAATATTCCTCCTCAAATGTAATTTCTATTATTTTAATTATAAGTATATTTAATCCATATTTCAATCAAATTTGCTAATATTTCATCAATTTTCTATATATTCCGAAAAAAAGAAAATTAATTTTCAAAAGACTCTATAGATATCTAATTTAATAATCAAACTTACAAATGGAATATACATGAATCATTGAGAAATTATAGCCGTAACACTACACTAGAAATCATATACATTTTTCTGGAAGCTGGCATGTGAAATTGAGCTATTGAAGGTTGTTAGTGGAAGGTTGTTCCATTTTCTGCTTGTCATAAATTTACTTTAGGAACATGCAGAAATGGGTGCAACCTTCCACTTAGAACCTTCCAGCGAAAATTTCACTAGTCCTGTGGAAGATAAATGTATCTGATTTCGGTAATTGTTGCATAAATCTAATTCTCGTTTTGGATATCTATATTTTCGAAAAATTTTTATTCAAATTTAACATATTCGCATTTATTTATATTTTCTATTATTTCATGTTCTACAAGGTTTATATTTGTTTTTCCTATATATCCGAATTTACATTTATTGAATTTAATATAATTCATAGCTTTATAGAAGGTTGAATGGTTCATATATTTTGTATAAAAAAATATGTAATCAGAATTATTCAGTGTTGCAATATCAAAGTTTTCATTAAATCCGTTTAAAGTTCTTATTCCTGGATACTTTATTCTAAATCGTCTTCTCCATTCTTTATCCCCACCAATTATTATAATTTTCCTATTATTAATATATTCCTTTAGCTCGTTATCTATAGGAATTTTTTCAGAATTATCTATAGAATTATATTGATATTCTTGGAAAGACTCCAATTCCAACCTAAGCTTCTTTTCTTCCTTTAATCTATTTTCAAGTATTGCAATTCTATTTTCCATAATTTTAATTTCTTGCTTGTGAAGATTATTGAGTTTTTTAAGTTCATTATTTAAACTCTTTTCATAAACCAATTTTTCTTTGATTAAGTCTGTAACTTCTACTTTTAAAGTATCATTTTCTTTTTCAATATAATTTAATTTAGCTTTTATATCATCTAATTCACATTGCTTTACTTCCCCATTGTTTTCCATATATCTTTGTCTTGTATTTTTGTATTCATTAATAAGAGATTGTATAAATATGCCACTTACAATACTAGGCATAATTAAATCTTCTTTCTTATTTTTGCTTCCCCTTATATAAGATAAAATTATTTTATCAATATCAATAAATTCAGATTCAACAAAGGTGTGATTTATATTTATTTTATTAGATATAAACAAGTCATCCATAAAGTCTCCCAAATTATGAATGTCCTCATTTCTATGGCTTAAAATATCTTTGTAACTAAAGAATTTTCCATATTTATTTTTAATTAATGTTTTAATTTCTTGTATTTGAATTTTATATTTCTTCAGCTCATTTTCAACATCTTGATTGATTAAATTTCCAAATTCAAACTCCTCTATATCATTTAAAATAGACATTACAAACCCTTGATCCACCTTTTCAGGTGATATATACACTGCAAAATATAAATAAAGGGCTGCATCAAATTTAGCTTCTATATTTCTTGTTAAAATATCCATTTTCATATACTTATTTTTTAATTTTTCTTTATCATGTTTTTTTACAGTTGTATATATAATAGGATAGTATTTTCTAAGGAGCTTAAGTAATTTATTTCTTAGGTTAACTTCATATTCAGCTTCCAATAGTATTCCTAAAACTTTTCTTGCAGATATCTCATGTTGAAGAGTTCCTTGACTAATAATGATATTATCAGCACTTGCAGGATTAACAATTATATTGTGATACCTTTGAAGTGTATCAGAGTATAGTTTATCAAGCTCTTTTTTAATATCATTCCTTTTAGCTATACCAAGACTTATATTAGCAAAAATATAATTTTTTATTATATCACTATCTATATTTAAATTATTTGAAATGATTTCAGAAAAGGAACTAATACTTATTTTATTTAAACTGGTATTTTCTATATATTCCATCAGATTTCCTCCTTTCTTAATTTGTAGGATTCTATAATTTAAAGTTAAAATCTATAATTAATCTTGTAGTTATCTTCTTATATATCTTAATTATTATGATTAATTAAGATAATATAATCGTTTTGTCCTGTTTTTGAAAATTCATAATTCAAATTTTGTGTTTTCAATTCAGGTTCTAACCAATTGGGAATATGACTGCAAATTACAATTAATTCATTAAAGTTATTATTATTTAAAAAAGGTCTCAAGGCCTGTTTAGTTGTGGTCCCAGTGTTGTGTTTTTGTATTTCTTTTAAACTTAAAATATAATATCCTTTTTTGCCAATCTCCTTTGGATAAATAGTACGCCTTTTTTCATTATATTTTGAAGTTATTATAAATTTAATTTCTTCTTCCTCTTCCTCTTCTTTTTTAGAAACATATTCAAGAATTTCATTTTGCTTTCCTTCCATTTTCCATATACTGATCCCAAAGTTATTAAGCATTTCATGAATTAAATCAGGTATTTCTTTTGAAACAAAAACTTTACAATTATTCAAAGCCTCTGAAAGATTTAAAGTATTTAAAAGTATATTTTCATCTAAATTAAAAATCTCTACTGATGTTTCTTCTTCTACACTCCATTTATCATTATTCTTAGAATAAATTCTAACAAATCCATTTGCACTTAAATCAGTTATTTCTCCCAAATTATTTTCGTATATTGCAATTTTTTTAATCATAACTCTCTCCTTTTATACATTATTTTCATTCACGGTATATTAATACTTTGTGAAATAAATCATCAATAACAATTATTTAGTCTTTAAAAAATAATATAAAAAAAGCCCAATTAATATACCTATAAGTATAAAAATTAGACTCCATAGTCAAATATTTAATAAAATAGAAGAATCGATAAATAAAGTATTATAAGTTACTTATTATTATAATTATTAATAATACTTTTTTCAATATTTTATCTATATAAAATAGGATAATTATCTACTAATAAAAGATTTTCACATCATAAGATCTACATAAAATTATGACACATATCTATTATTTATTTAAAAAACTTCTTTTAATACCAAAATTTATACATTTAAGGTAATTATACTTTACATTTCGCCAAAATAATATAAAATTAGAAATTAAAAGGAGGTTTTGTATAAAAATACATTTAATAAAAATTAATTAATATTGTTTTTGAAAGGGGAAAATCATGAAAAAAAATATAATATCTCGTTTTATTGCTACAGCATTAGTATTTTCAACATTAGTAATTGGAAACACTACAGCCGCACAAGCTAAAACATTAAACCCAAACACTGGGAAATCTAACACTACAGTATCAAATTTAAATGGAAATAATGGACAAGCATTAAATACTAGCTGGGGATTAGGTTCAAAACAAACCGAATATGTTAGTAATAACAAATCCTATGATTGGTATATAGATCAAGGACACACAGGTCAAGATTCAAATAATAATTGCGGTCCAACTAGTACTGTTATGGCACTTAAGTGGCTTAATCCTAATTTCATTGGAACTGTTGAAGCTGCAAGAAACACTTATCCTGAAAATGATGGTTGGTGGTATACAAACGATGTTACAAACTTCCTTGATTTAAATAACGTAAAAACATATGCCGTTAAACAAAATGTTACAGAAAATCTTTTAAAAAGTGAATTAAAAAAAGGTAACATAGCTATACTATGTGTTAAAATGTCTTACATACCTTACAATAAAAATAGTGAACAAAGAGTAGGACGATTCTATAGTTATGATGGTGGACATTTCATTGTAGTAAAGGGTTATAGAGTTGTAGATGGAAAAACTTATTTTGAAGTTTATGATCCAAATAATTGGGATGAACAATATAACGATGGACAAGAAAAAGGAAAAGATAGATACTACTTATCAGCAAATTTAGTAAAAGCAGCAAGTGTTTGGTGGAATTACTCTATCGTGATACAACCAAGTTCAAACTATTAATTTATAATTAATAATGTTCTGATAGAACATTAGTTGTTGGCTTTTTTATTGTGTGCATATATTTTACTCACAATAAAAATTGCCACCTACTTAAGAATATAGGTGGCAAATAGCTGGTAATAAAAAAATATTATATTGAGTACTATTTATTTAATACTTTAAGATTAAGATTAAAATTAAGCTCTTGGGTGGGTATGCATATAAATATAATTTATCTTATCATTATTAATAATCTCATAATAGGTATCCATATAAGTTAAGACTTGATTACCAAGCAACTTTTGAACTGCTCGTACATTTGCTCCATTTTGAAGTAAATGAACTGCAAAAGAATGCCTGAAAGTATTTAAATTTACATCTTTATCTATTCCAGCTTTTCTTGAATACTCTTTTACAATTCTCCAAATACCTTGTCTAGTAAGTTTATTTCCATTTAAATTTACAAAAAGATTAGCTACTCCACATTGTGCAATTTTATATCTTATACTTAAATATTCTTCTAGGGCTTTACAAGCACTCCTTCCAATTGGGATAAGCCTTTCAAAATGTCTGTTGTCAGTGCATCTTACAAAATTTAAATCAAGGTTAACATCTTCAACATTCACTGAAATTAATTCAGAAACTTTCATTCCAGTAGCATACATAAGTTCTAATAATGCATTATCCCGTATCCCTTTAGAACAATCCTTTTCAACGATTCTAATTATTTTGTCAACTTCTTCAACTGTTAAGATTTGCGGCAATTTTCTATTATTCTTAGTACTTTTATATTCAATTTTAGGGACTTCTTTTATTAATGTTTCATTTTTTAAATATGAATAGAAATTTCTAAGACTAATTACAATTCTATTTATAGATCTTTCTGATTTTCCCTGATTGATTAAATTATCAATGTATGACATTACTGTTAACTTATCACTACTGTACAAATCTAAATCCTTTTTAGTTAAGAATTTAAGATAAAGGCTTACATCAGTTACATATGCATATATTGTATTCTCACTTTTCCCACTATCAAACAAATAATTTTTATAATTATTTATACAATTTATCATTACTATCTCCTATACCATTGATTATGAATATTATTTGACATATTTGTCAAATTTCCTTTAGTTATCGTTATGTGCGTATTTTATAAATAGAATTTTTGTGCCACAAATCGTATTAAAGATGGTGAAACATAAGTTTCAATTAATATACCCATTGCAAAAAGTATTATGATTACGATTAACTTAGAAAAAACACCATCAAAAAATTGACTTTGAATCTTTACTCGTTTAATAAATTTTCCTTTGAATTTTTCTGTTGACATGGATAAACTGATAACACTCAATGCTATATAACAGGGAATATATATTAAGTTTTGAGGAATAACAGATGCCAAGGCTAGTCCAAGACCTTTTCCTTCAAAAGTTATAACAATAAAAGAAAAAGTATACCCTAATGTAAAACCTTTTAGTAAATCTAAAATCAATATAACCGGGGCTCCAAAAAATGTTAAACCTAATAAAAATATAGGTATAATTAGTAATATATTTTTCTTTATGACTTCAAATAGTAAATTCCCATAATTAGTAGGTTGACTGCCAATGGAATTAGCAAAACTAGAAAAATAATTAGTTAAATCTCTTTTATCCGATGTCCCCATATATTTTACAGTATAAAGTCCAAAGGATATTCCTAAACAAAACATTATTAATACAATAAAAAAATAGGCTTTTTTATCCCTAAAAGTAGCATTTAGTTTATTAAGTAAATAATTCATCTCTTATTCCTCCTTCAGTTACTCTAAAATATACTATGTTTAATATTCTAAATTTATTCCGATACCTAATTATAGATATGTAAAACAATAAGATATATTTTTTGTGCACAAAGACAATTTATAACAATATACATAAGAATTTTATATTTCTTACCTTATTAATAATTTATTTCTTAGTTCATGTATTATGAAAATGTTGAAATATAGAAAAAAATATAGGTAAAATTATTACCTATATTTCAAAACCATATTAATTAGCTGCTTGTAAAATTTTAAGTTTTTCATAAGCTTTTTGTGTATATGGGGTTGGCACTCCTACCGCTTTTCCCATACGACATAAGTCACCACAAAACAGTTCTAATTCAAATTTTCTGCCTGAAATCACATCTCTATGCATAGAGCTGATACTCTTTTTTGATAACTTTTTTAAAGTTTCAATTGAAACTTCATATATATTCTCAGCAAGTTTTATCCCCTTTGATCGACCTACTTCTTCGCATTCTTTTGCAACATTACAAAATGTTTCAAATTTCATTTTATCCTCTAATATACCTTTTACTCCAACGTCATAATATGAATCTGTTATATTAAATGCACAGTTAAAAACATATTTATTCCATGCAAAAACTTCAACATCTTTTTTTATTTCACAAATTATACCTGCTTTCGTTAAAACATTATAAATCAATTCTAAATATATTTTATAAACAGGACGGTTTTTGTTCGTGGATATAACTATTTTATTACTCTTAATTATTTCTTTTCTATCATTTACAACTTTTGAACTAGTATACATTGCTGCATCTAATATTTTACCTTTTCTTAAGTAAGAAAATAATTTGTATCCAATATCGACACCATTAACAATAGGAATGACCAGAGTATGTTCATGTACCATTTTCTCTATAGCCTTTGCAGCAGCTTTTAATGAATAACCTTTTACACAAATAAATACGATATCCATGATTCCAGCTTCTTCTGCATTATCTGTAATTAAAGTTGGAAATACTGATAATTTTTCATTTTCATTATTATCTAAAACTATTCCATCCTTCTTTAATTTTTTTAAAGCTTCTCCTTTTGCAATTACATAAACCTCTTCATTGTTTTTAGAAAGCATTGAACTAATATATTCGCCTATTGCTCCCATTCCTATTATTCCTATTTTCATAACAACTTCTTCCTTTCTTGAATCTTATACATTCAATAATTCCTTTTCGTATTTACATTGTATAATGTTTTTAGATATAATTGAAATATATATTAGTTATGAATACTATAAACAGGAGTTATGATATGAGTATTGATTTAAATCTTTATAAAGTATTTTTCATAGTTGCAAAATGTAAAAATATATCACGTGCTGCTGAGGTTCTTTATGTTTCTCAACCGGCTGTAAGCAAATCTATCCGCACCTTAGAAAACTCTCTTAAAATTAGTCTTTTTTCTAGAAGTTCCAAAGGTGTAACTTTAACGCCAGAAGGACAAGTATTATTTGAACATATAAAAATAGCCTTCGACCAATTTTCATTAGGTGAGCACATTTTAGAAAGATTAAAAAATAAAGAGATGGGAAATATTAATTTAGGAGTTAGTACAACTATAGGAAAAAGTTATTTCTTACCTAAATTTCAGGAGTTTTCAAAACAATATTCTGCTTTTAAGATTAAGATAATTAATAAACCTACTTTAGATACAATAAAACTTGTAGAGGAAGGAAAATTAGATTTAGGCATAATTGCAACCACATCTAATAATTTGGAATTAGAATTTATTAAAATCAAAGAAATACATGATATTTTCGTTGCTAGCAATAATTATATAAAAAAAATAAAAATATCATCTACTGATGATATTTTTAAAAAAGGTTCCTTTATGTTATTAGAAAGTCCTAATTCAACCAGGGAATACATTGATAATTATTTAATATCTCAAAATTTAAGCATTACTCCAGATATTGAAGCTAGCAATATGGACTTCTTAGTTGAAGGTGCAAAATTAGATCTTGGAATAACGTCGGTTATAAGAGAATTTTCTCTTACAGATTTGCAAAATAGACTTCTTGTTGAACTACCACTAAGAACACCAATTCCTTCAAGATATATAACTGTCATTTACAAAAATTCTACAGATTTATCCATTGCTGCTAAAACGCTTATAAATTGCTTGAAAGTCTAATTGATTATTATGAGCTGATGAAATTTAGTTATATATCACACTTAATTCATCAGCCTATTTTTGATGGAACTAAGAGATTTCAGTCTAAACCAATTAATCCAGTGCTTAATTATTAATTTTAGGATTAATGCTTCTCAATATTAATGTTGACCAATCACTATTTTTATTCTCTATCCAATCACAATTTACATCTAAGAATTTAAGCCAAGCGTTAAGCCCATGGCTTTTTTTACTTACATTTGGTGATTTTCTTCCGTGAATTTCTTTTATATCTTCTAAAAGACTAACTTGCTCATCTTTATATAATTCTTTATTTAATAAATCTCGAATTATCTTTACACATTCTAGGTAAGCTATTCCATCACCTAAATATAATTCATCTGCATATACTTGACGTTCCTTATTTAATAAATCAGTTATTTCATTAATTTCATCTTTATTCGATAAGTATTGTTTAACTCTTTTTAAAGCATCAATATCATTATCCAATTTATTAATTGTTTTTTCTAACTTTTCAAATCTCATTTAAACTACTCACTTTTCATATTAATTTAATCTTCACATAAAATGATGAAGTCTATAACATTATAACATAATAATGTTTTTTTATTTTATTTTTGCATTAATTCCATCATAAAGATATTGTAAATATTCAATATTAACTTTATTCTCTATTAATTTATCCATCCTTGCTTTTGCCATCTTTATTGTACTTTTTGCTTCCTTAAAATCTTTATCCTTAATGCAATTACTCGTATATGTTAGTAAGTAATCTATTTTTAAAACATCTTCTGCTAAGTCATCTTTATTTTCATTTACTAAATCAACTAATAATGAATATACTTTAGGTGAAGTTGTATTTTTACTTTCACTTAAAATATCTGTATTTCTACTATTTTTCTTTGCCATAATTTAAAAACACCTCATTTCCAAAAAATTATAGCACAATTTTTGAAATAAAATAATAGAATTTTTATTATTAATTAATTTAGTATAAACCGTCCTTCAAATCTCTTATAAATTCAATCACTGGTTGCTTGCCTTCTGCCATCCTTTTTACTATTGCACTACCAACAATTACTCCATCACAGTAATCTTTAATTTCTTTTACGACTTCTCTTGATGAAATGCCAAAACCAATGCACATTGGTATGTTTACTATTTTTCGAACTTCAGCTAAATATTCTTGAGTTCCGCTGTCCAAAGTTGTTCTTTCCCCTGTTGTTCCATTGGTAGAAACACAATATACAAAGCCTTTAGCATCCTTTGTTATTGCTGCTATTCTATCTCTTGATGTTCTTGCTACTAATGGTATCAAATATATCCCATTGATCTCGCAAATCTTATTAAGTTCTCCTCTTTCTTCAAGAGGAACATCTGGTACAATTAATCCATCTGCACCACTCATTGCTGCTTCTTTAATAAAATTTTCTATCCCATTAAAATAGACAACATTGAAATAAACCATTAAAACAACTGGTATTTGTGATTTTTCTCTTACTAATTTAACACAATTAAATACATCTCTTAATTTAGTACCGTTATTTAAGGCTTTAGTATATGCATTTTGTATTACTGGACCATCAGCAAGAGGATCACTAAAAGGAACTCCAATTTCAACTAATGTGCTTCCTTCCCTATCTAATTCTATAATTAATTCTGCTGTTTCTTCAATTGTAAGATCTGCTCCACAAGTTACAAATGGTATAAGTGCTTTTTTATTATTTTTTTTAAGTTCATTAAAAGATATATCTATTCTATTCATTATTCTTCACCAAGATATGAAAGCACAGCATCCATATCTTTATCTCCTCTCCCTGATAGATTTATAATCATTATCTTATCCTTGCTCAAAGTTGGCGCAAATTTTTTTGCATAAGCGATTGCATGTGCTGATTCCAAAGCTGGTACTATTCCTTCAATTTTAGTCAAGTACATAAATCCATCTCTTACAGCTTCATCATCTGTTACACTAACATAAGTTGCTTGATTAGTTTCACAAAGATAAGCATGTTCAGGACCAACACCAGGATAATCAAGACCTGCTGATATGGAATAAGCCTCGAGTATTCCACCATCATTGTCTTGAAGAACATAGCTTAACATTCCATGAATAATTCCCTTTTCCCTTTTTGACATAGTTGCAGCATGCTTATCAGTTTCAAGACCTTTTCCTGCACCCTCAACTCCTATTAGAGTTACTTCTTTATCATTTATAAAAGGATAGAATATTCCTATAGCATTACTTCCTCCACCAACAGGAGCTAGGATATAATCTGGAAGTTTTCCTTCCAGTTCTAAAATTTGCTTTCTAGCTTCATCTCCTATAACCCTTTGAAAATTTCTAACCATTGTAGGATATGGATGTGGTCCTAAGGCTGAACCTATAATATAAAAGGTGTCTTCAACATTGGAAGCCCAATACCTTATGGCTTCAGTTACTGCATCATTTAAGGTTCTAGCACCATTTAATACTGGAACCACTTCTGTTCCTAAAAGCTCCATTTTTTTAACATTAATTGCCTGCCTCTTTATATCTTCCTCTCCCATAAAGACTTTGCATTCCATTCCAAATTTTGCTGCAACTGTAGCTGTAGCAACGCCATGCTGACCAGCACCAGTTTCTGCGATAACTTTCTTTTTCCCCATTCTTTTAGCTAAAAGCACTTGTCCTAAAGCATTGTTTATTTTGTGAGCTCCTGTATGATTTAAATCTTCCCTTTTTAAATAAATTTTCGCACCATTTAAATCTTTAGTCATATTTTCAGCATAGTATAAAGGACTAGGTCTTCCAGTATAATATTTTAAATAATACATATACTCGTCCATAAATTCTTTATCATCTTTTACCTTATTATAAGCATCTTCAAGTTCAATAAGAGCAGTCATTACAGTTTCAGGAACATATTGTCCACCAAACTCATTAAATCTTCCTTCCATTTTCATACCTACCTTTCATATTTTAGTCATGTACAATCCATATTTAATAATTGATTTAATTAATATATTTTGTAAAAATAGTTATTCAAAACTTAAATATCTCCATTTAAAATCAACTTAATTGATCATTTGGCATTGAATATTGATAATTGAAGTTTATCATCCTTAATCATTTAAAGCTCTGACCTTTTCAATAAGATCTTTCATTTTATCAAAAGATTTCGTTTGTTTTTCATTATCATCTACAATCTCAACTCCAGAGGAAACATCTATACCAATAGGATTAGCTTTTTCAATTCTTTCGACTATATTTTCCGGAGATAATCCTCCTGCTAAAATGAAATTATTCTTTTTGTTATTAGTATTTTTCAAGGATTGTTTTCCAAAGTAATTTTTAATTTTTTCTAAAGAAAATGTTTCCCCGCTTCCTGGATTAGAACCATCAATAAGAAAATTATCAACTAATTTATCTTCTCTATTATTATTTTTTAAATTATAATTTTCAATTTGTTCTATATTATTTATTGATAATGCTTTCCAGATTTCAATTTGTTTATTCAAGCTACCTTTTAAGCTGCTTATATAATTTTCATTTTCTTCTCCATGAAGTTGAATAGCATTGAGATTTATCTCTTTAATAACTTTTAAAATCTCATCAATTGGATTATCTTTAAATACTCCAACTGTTTTAATATCTTTATTTAATAAATTAATTAATATTTTGGCCTTATTTACATCAATTTGTCTCTTACTCTTTGTAAATAAAAAACCTACATAATCTGGTTTTAAAATATTTAAATATTCTATTTCTGTTTCATTAGTTATTCCACATATTTTAATTTTAATCATATATACTCCTCACATTTGCTGCTAAAAATCATAAGGAACATTGAAAATAAATAACAAGTCGTAAATTGCTAATATAAGTTCTTATGTTGCAGAATAGCTGCTCCTTTTAAGATTGATCCGTATTGCAGCATAGCTGCTCCTTTTCTAAGGTGCATAGCTGCTCTTTTTTAAGATTGATCCGAATTGCAGCATAGCTGCTCTTTTTTTAGGTGTATAATTTCTTTATTTTTTTGGTTGTTGTTTCTAAAATTTTTATATTGATTTTTAAAAGCTTTATTGTCTATATTCCTCATAAACAATTCTCCTATCAATACTCCATTAGCTCCAAACTGACTTATGGTTTTTAGATCTTCAATACTCATAATTCCACTTTCAGCTATAATTATTTTATCTTTTGGTATATAGCTAATAAGTTCTTTTGTTGTATTAAGTGCTACATTAAAGGTCTTTAAATCCCTATTATTTATCCCAATAATTTCACAATCAAATTTTAAGGCCAAATCTAATTCTTCTTTATTATGAATTTCAACTAAAGGTTCTAAATTAAATCTCTTTGCTTCCTTATAAAATTCTCCTAACTTATCACCTAAAACACTTACAATAAGTAAAATACCACTTGCTCCAAGAACTTTAGCTTCATAAATTTGATAAAAATCTATTATAAAATCTTTTCTAAGAATAGGTATATGTGAAGCTTTTCGTATTTCCTTAAGATAGTTATCACTACCTAAAAAGAAATCTTCTTCAGTTAAAATCGAAAATACATCTACACCTATGTAGGTATAATAATTTAATATTTCTTTTATATTAAAATTTTCAACTATTATACCTTTTGATGGCGAAGCTTTCTTAAATTCTCCTATTACAGATAAGCCATCATTAACTAATTCAGCTCTGAAAGGATTGATATAATTTGATTCTTTTTCAGCTTTAACAATTTGTAGAGCTTGCTTTTCTAATTCTTTTATTGGAATTTCTTGTTTTCTCTTATTAACTCTTATTTTTTTCTTTGCTATAATATCATCTAAAATCAAAATATCACCTCACATTAACTTATATTCACAAGTTCTTTATATTTCTCAAATGCAATTCCTGAATCAATAAGCTCATTGGCTTTTTCTATGCCAACTTTTATTGAATCAACAAGTTCTGCTACATAAAGTGCTGCTCCAGCATTTAAAGCAACAATATCTCTAGCGGGCCCTTTTTCACCTTTTAAGATTTTTAAGATAATTCTTGCATTTTCTTTAGCATCTCCACCTTTTATTTCTTTTAATTCAGCTTTTTTAAATCCAAGGGTCTCAGGATCTAATTTATAAGATATTAATTTCCCATTTTTAATTTCACAAACATTTGTTGTTGTAGTTGTTGTTATTTCATCTAGCCCGTCATCACCACATACTACCATTGCTCTATTTAATCCTAAATTTAATAAAGCTTCTCCAATAGGTTGAATTAATGTTTTATCATATACTCCTAAAAGTTGTCCAGTTAATGGTGCTGGATTTGAAAGTGGTCCTATTATATTGAAAATAGTTCTTGTTCCTAATTCTTTTCTTTCATTTGCAACGTTTTTCATTGCTCCATTGTACATTGGTGCAAACAAGAATGCCATTCCATTTTTTTCGATTATTTCTCTGCTTTGATTTTCATCAAAATCAATCTTTATACCAAGTTCATTAAGAACATCAGCGCTTCCACTTTTGCTTGAAACTGCACGATTTCCATGTTTAGCAACTTTTGCACCACCACTTGCAGCTACTATTGCTACTGCAGTGGAAATATTAAACGTCTTAGCACCATCTCCACCAGTTCCACAAGTATCTATCAAATGCTTTGGCTTTACAATTTTTACTGGTGTAAAATTATCCCTTAATGCTTTAACAGCACCTAAAATTTGACTTGGAGTTTCTCCATTAATCTTAAGACCTATTAAGAAAGCACCTATTTGTGCTGAAGTTGCTTCTCCTCTCATTATTTGATTAATTACAGCTCTAACTTCATCTTCTGATAAAACTTCTCTTGAAGTTAATTTTTTTATTGCAATTTCTATTGTCATTTTATCTTCACCCTCTTTCATTTAATTTTCTAATGTATCTTTACAGATGTTAATTACAAAATTTCCAATCATATGTTTACCTTTTGGTGTATATATTGATTCAGGATGAAACTGAAGCCCAAATACATCAAATTCTTTATGCTTTATAGCCATAATGTCATTTTTCTCAATGGTAGCTGCTATAACTTCAAGACAATTAGGAAGTGAGCTATTTTCAACAATTAAGGAATGATATCTCATCACATCTATTTTTCTTGGTACTCCTTCAAAAATATCTTTTCCCTTAACTTGTACCTTTGAAGTTTTCCCATGAAAAATTTCATCAGCTCTAATGACCTTACCACCATAAGCAGTTGCTATACTTTGATGTCCAAGACATATTCCTAAAATAGGGATTGTTTCCCCTAACTTTTGTATAACTTCTATAGAAATTCCAGCATCTTCTGGTACTCCAGGTCCTGGTGATATTACTATACCTTTAGGACTAAGCTTTTCTAACTCATCAATGGTAATTTCATCATTTCTAAATACTTTAGTTTCAGCATACTCACTTAAATATTGATATAAATTAAATGTAAAGGAATCATAATTATCAATTAAAATTATCATCTCAAAACCTCCTTTAAAACCATCAATTTATTTTGAATTTCCTCAAATTCTTTTTCTGGCACTGAATCATATACAATTCCTGCTCCAGCTTGGAGATATGCTGTTTTAGCTTTTAAGATTATAGTTCTTATAATAATTGCCATGTCCATATCTCCACCATAAGAAAAATATCCCACTGAGCCTGAATAAATACCTCTTTTACATTCTTCAAGTTCCTCTATTATTTCCATAGCTCTTATTTTGGGGGCTCCTGAAACTGTACCCGCTGGAAGACATGCTGCTAATGCTTCAAAGCCATCTTTATTATCTAATATATCTCCAACAACTTTTGTGGTTATATGCATTACATGAGAAAATTTTTCAACTTTCATAAAATCACTTACATTAACGGTTCCTATTTTACTAACTTTACCTATATCATTTCTCCCAAGGTCTACAAGCATAACGTGTTCTGCAAGTTCCTTTTCATCTTCCATAAGTTCTTTTTCAAGGATGCTATCAATTTCTGGTGTTTCTCCTCTTTTTCTAGTACCTGCTATTGGATTAGTAGATACTTTGCCATTTTTAACTGATACCAGACTTTCTGGAGATGATCCAACAACCTGATAATCATCATAATCAAGTAGGAACATGTAAGGAGAAGGATTTTCTTCTCTTAATCTTCTATATATTTCTAAGTATGACTTTTCAGTTTGGCACTTCATCCTTTGAGATAAAACAATTTGAAAAATATCTCCAGCTAAAATATGTTCTCTAGCTTTTTTAACATTTTCAATAAATTTTTCTCTAGAGGTATAGAATTCAAAGGAAACTTCCTCTCTATCATCAGGTTCTTCTGCTAGAACTGGCTTATAAAGAAGACTGTTTATATATTCTTTTTGTGATGCAATTATTTCATCATATTCTCTTTGATCATTCTCCATAATGTTATCTACAATATATACCTTATGAGTAAAATGATCATAACAGAGATATCTATTATAAAAATTGAAACGTATTATAGGCATTTTTAAATCATCTGGATTTTTAAAATTTAGTTTTTTTTCATATAGTTGTATAGAATCATATCCCATATATCCAATAGCTCCGCCATTAAACGAAAATGGATTTGTACTTTTATCAAAACTAACTCTAATTTCCTTTTTTAATTGGTCTACTTCTCCTTGACCGTCGCCACAAATTTCCTTATATGGATTTTCTCCCATATATGAATATCTACCAAAATAATTTTCCTTACTTCCACTTTCAAAAATAAATCTTCTGCTACCACTAAACCCTCTTAGTATTTTTATTGGTGTAATTTCATCACCTCGAAATTCACTTATTACTGAAAAAATAATATTTGATTTTTTCTTTTCAATAAAACTTTCTTTTGAAATATTGATCATACCCTTACCTCCTTTAATCTTGGTCATTTTATTTGTTTCAAATACCAGCTAAATAGACCTCAATAGTAATTTATCTATATTTTTTAGAAATATAAAAAGCCACTCCGTCCATCAAATTGGGACGAAGTGACTCGCTGTGCCACCCAAATCTTAATATCAAGTGATACGAATTATTATATATAAAAATTTTAATCAATTTGTATAAAAATAAAACTTTATCCCAACACACCTATTGATTAATAAATTTATATATACAAAAAGCACTTCGTCCAAATAGGACGAAATGCTATAATTCCGTTATACCACCTAATGTATATACTATCAGATACTAAAATTGAGAAAATTAACTATACTTCTAAGCTAAAAATATTTCCTATTATAAAAATACTATTTAACTCTCAAAATTTATATCCTGTCATTTTAACGGCTGACTCCCGTATATCCCTACTCTTAAAATTTCAAGATATCACCTCAAAGACCCATTCAATAACATCTTTAGCATTCGATTCTCACCAAACATCGAATTCTCTTTATACTTAGTTTTATTATCTACTATTCTTATCAACGGTTTTAACTTGTAAAAAATATAACATATTTTCCTATCAGTTACAAGGCTTTTTTAAAAAATTTTCGTAAAATTCATTCAATTGGAATTATTTTTTATATTAGCATCATAAAGTATAGGCATTAAATATAATACATATCTTCTTTTTTGTATTCTTTATAATTATTCACTAAATCTTCTAATGTCATAGAATTAAAGAAATTAACTATCTTATTATTTATTACATTCCATAAGTTTTCACTTATAAAATTTTCTATATCATTTTCATCGCGTTCAATATCAATCAGCAATAAATCACCTTCTAAAACACTTAAAATATCTCCTATTCTAAAATCTTTAGGCTTCTTTGCTAAAAAATATCCTCCTTGAGCTCCTTTTTTAGCATTAATTATTCCACCTTTTCTTAAAGAAGAAAATATTTGTTCCAAGTATCTTTCTGATATCCCTTGTCTCTCAGATATGCTTTTTACAGTAACCATATCTGATGAAGAGAATAAACATATATCAATTAAAGCCCTTAATCCATATCGACCTTTTGTTGAAATTTTCATAAAATCACCATTTTTCCTTTCAATTTTTAATGGAAGTATATTATTTAGTCAGTTTATTAACTAAGATTTATTTACAATTCCCATATTATTAGTATATATTCTAATTTACCACATTTTTTCTTTTTATAAAACTGTTTTAAAATAAATATTTATATATAATATTAAATATTTTCCTTTAATAAATTAGATTCTTATATTATTATTAGTATTGATAATTAACTAAAAAGCATTTATCCTATTAACTTATAGGAATTAATTGTATACATATGATATTTATATAAGTTCTAATTAACATTGTACATCTTAATTTTAATAATTCTCAAAGAAAAGTGAATGTCCAAATTTTATAGATATCCAAATTAATAATCAAACTTATAAAAGGAATATACATACATCATTGAGAAATTATAATCGTAACACTACACTAGAAATCAGATACATTTTTCTGGAAGCAGGCATGTGAAATTGAGCTGATGATGGTTCTTAAGCAGAGAGCCCAAATCTGTGATTTGGTGTGAATCGCTTACTCAGCGAACGAACGTGAGTCGAGTTTCCTCTATGGCTTGTTTCATTTCAGCTTGTCCAGATTTTATATCTGGAACACGCTGAAATAATGGCAAGCCCACATTTAGAACCTTCCAGCGAAAATTTCACTAGTCCTGTGGAAGACAAATTTATTGGATTTCGGTAAGTTCCGCATATGTCTAATTCTTGCTTTGGATATTTATATATTTGGAGACATGAACCTTCTCCGTGGAACTTGCTTTATTAATTGAACATCGTTAATTAAAATATATATCTATATGTACTTAAAGAAAGGTATGAAAAAATGAATTTTAAACAACTTAATATCAGTCCTGAATTAATTAGTATTTTAACTAAATCTGGAATTAATGTTCCTACTCCTATTCAAGAAAAATCTATATCTCCTATAAAAGAAGGAAAAGATATAATAGCAGAAGCTGCAACTGGAACAGGTAAAACTTTAGCTTTTTTATTACCATTAATTGAAAACATAAATTCAAAATCAAATGATATACAAGTGTTAATCTTAACTCCAACAAGAGAACTAGCTATTCAAATTACTAATGAAGCGAATAAGTTAAAAGATGCTAAAGAAATAAATATATTAGCGGCTTATGGAGGAAAAGACATTTCCTCTCAACTAAAAAAATTGAATAATAATATTCATTTGATTATTGCAACTCCTGGAAGACTTTTAGATCATATTGATCGCAAAAGTATTGATTTAAGTAAATTAAAAACCTTTGTTTTAGATGAAGCTGATCAAATGTTATTTATGGGCTTTAAAAATGAAGTTGAAAAAATTTTGGCTTCAATGCCAAAGAAGAAACAAATGCTTTGTTTCTCAGCAACAATGGATTCGGCAGTAAAAAAATTAGCTTATAGATATATGAAAGACCCAATTGAAATTTCTATAAAAAAAGAAGAAATTACTTTAGATTCAATTAAACAAGAAGTTGTTGAGACAACTGATAGAAATAAACGTGATGCCTTATGTAAAGTATTGGATGAAGATAACCCTTTTATGGCAATTATATTTTGTAGGACAAAGCGAAGAGTCGATGAATTAGAGGCTGTTCTACATACTCGTAATTACAATTGCTTAAAGTTACATAGTGACATTCCTCAAAATAAAAGAGAAAGAATAATGAAATCTTTTAGAAATGCTGATATACAGTTTTTAATTGCAACTGATGTTGCAGCAAGAGGCTTAGATATTACTGGAGTAACTCATATATATAATTATGATATCCCAGAAACTGTAGAAAGCTATATTCATCGTATAGGAAGAACTGGTAGAGCTGGAGAAACCGGCTATACTTGTCTGTTTATAGATCCAAAGAATCTTAGAGCTCTTAAAGAAATTGAAGAAACTATTGGTTTTGAAATTACTAGACGAGATGTGATTTTATAGATATTTTAAACCAATTTATTCCAAACGAGGTTAGATATAATATATTAAAAAATCTATATATTATATCTAACCTTGTTATTTTTCATTGTAACGTAAGTTGTATAATTTTATCATCATTTATATTAGGATTACCTCTCCCATCCATATTACTTGTAGTTAAGAAAATCGACCCATCTTTTCCTTCTATGACTTCACGTAACCGTCCATATTCACCTTTTAGTAACGACTCAACCATAGTTACAGCTACTCCTTTTTCATCTAATGTAATTAGTATTAATTGTTGTCCACGTAAATTAGCCATAAGTAACTTATTTTTCCAAGTCCCTTGACTTATAAACGTTATTCCAGATGGTGCCCATGTTTCATTTCCACTTTGGATTAATGGTTTTTGTATAATATTAGTTGTTGTTTCCTCATTTCCTTCAACTATAGGCCAACCATAATTTTTCCCAGGCTCTATTATATTAATTTCATCATGAGCAATTGATCCATGTTCTGATTCATATAGAACATTTTCAGAATTCCATGCTAAACCTTCTGGGTTTCTATGACCTAAGCTATATATTGGAGAGTTAGGAAAAGGATTATCTTTGGGAATACTGCCATCTAAATTTATACGTAATATTTTACCTGCTGTACTAAGTGGATCTTGTGCCAGTGATGGATTTCCCGAATCTCCAGTAGTTATATACAATTTGTTGTCTACACCTATCTTTATTCGTCCTCCATTATGAATTTGTCCTCCTGGAATTTTATCGATAAGGATCTTATCCATGAACAATCTATCATTATTTTCAATTAATCTAGCTACACGGTTATAAGTTTTATGATTTTCTGCAAAAGAATGCATAACATAAACAAAATGGTTTTGAGAGAAGTTCGGATCTAAAGCAATTCCCATCAATCCACCTTCCCCTTGACTTACAAATGGCGTACTAAATAAATATAGTGGATCAGGTAGAAGTTTTTCATTTTTAATTTTTCTAATTGCTCCAGACCTTTCTGTAAAGTATAAGCTGCCATCTTCTGATATAGCTATAGCCCATGGTACATATAGTTTTTCCGCAATAACTTGAATTTTATATGGAAATTGTCTATATAAATATATTTTCTTTCTTAACTCAAATAATTTTTCAGATGATGAGTAAGTATTATAAATATAAATTAGTTCTGATATTATTTTCTCTACTCGCATAGCATAAACTCTTTGTACCTTGATTACAACATTAACATATGTAAATATTATTAATATGTGCATGTTTAAAACTTGAATTTACTTAAATTGAAAATGCTCATAGTGTAACTCACCAATATTTAAATGACTATTGGCAAATTGTTTTCTTAAACTTTCCCTCATAGGAGCTGGTCCACAAAAATATATATCAATCGTATCTTTAGTATCTATATATTTTTCAATTTCAGATACTGATAAAAATCCCTTTTCTTTTGAATTAAAAAGGTGTACTCGCAAGTTATCTCTTTGCAATCCTTCTAACTCTTCACTATAAGCACTTTCTTCTTCATTATTAAAAGCATAAAAGAAATCAACTAAAAAATCTTTTGGAATTTCTGCTTGTGAAAAGCTTCTAAATGGTGTAACTCCAATGCCACCTGCTATCCACACTTGCCTTTTTCTACCAGATTTATAATCAAACTTCCCATGAGGACCTGATACTTCAAATTTATCTCCAACTTTCAATGTATCAAATAATTCTTTTGTATGATCTCCTAACCCTTTAATTGTAAATTGCAATTCCCCTTTTTTGGGTGCTTCACTAATTGTAAATGGATGTGATACAAATTTATTATCATTCTGTAGTGTTTTTATAAATGCAAATTGTCCTGGCTTATAATCTATATCTTTTTTAAGTGCACTTCCTGTAATCTCTAAGGTACCATCAGCAACTATATTTAGGCTTGAAACCTTATATTTATATTTAAAAGATATTTTCTCATATAGGAAGATGCTATAGATAACAGATGATATTCCTATAAGATTAACAATATTTAACCATATATTAAAGGGTTTAAAAGAAAAAACAGCATAAGTTGCACTTCCATAATAATGATAAATACCCATAGCATATGGAATGATCATAAATTTATGAATTGCTTTCCATCTTTCGTAATTTAACTTTTTTGCTATTATCGCTATAAGTACAAGAATTATAAATAAATACATACTAAAAGCTCCATACATTGCATAGGGATCACGAGGAATAGGTATTCCTTGAGATCTTTCAAGACCTTTTCCTAGTTCAATTGTAATATTATGAATTATAACTAACACAAGTGCTGAAATACTTAGATATTTATGATATATATATGATTTATCTAATCCATCAAATAGTATATCCAAAATCTTATGACGTGTTGATATGAAATTTATTAAAGCAAATGCAACCAATGCAAAGGATGCTAGTAATTGAGAATATTCACTTAAGGTAGAAATTTCTCTTGTAGGATTAATGAATATCCACAAAACCCAAGTAATTATCATAGAGAATAATATTAATAAAATTCCTGACTTCTTTTTCATAGTTTACCTCTTTCTAGATTATTATTTAATTTGTAAATTTTAAAACAATCCTTTATTCTACTATAGGAAGAATACATTCCTGCTATAAATATCATAGACAAAATGCATGAAAATATAGAATTTACAAAGTGCACATTTAAGCATTTACTGATACAAACAATTCCAGGAATGATTAAAAAAGTGGCTGATACAATTCTCCCAACCTTATCAAAAACAAAAGGCTTGTCTGATAACTTAATATTATTCTTTATAAATTTTGATGTTAATACAAACTCAGAAAATTTAAATATAATAAAAAGCAAAAACCATATAGGTATAATTTTAAAACTCACTAATGCTATGTAGGAAACTGTTATATAAAATAAATCAGCAAATACATCGAGTTTTGCTCCAAGTACAGAAACAGAATTTGTTTTTCTAGCAATTTTACCATCTAAAAAATCTGAAATACAAATCATAAAGAATAATATAAATAGAGTATGTGTATTATCTTGTCCATTATTATATTGACGAATTATTCCATTAACAAAGAAGATACACATAATAATTCTAGTCAGACTAATAGTATTTGGTACATATTTAATTAATTCCATCAATGGTATCACCACCCTCCAATCCGTTAAATTTTAATTTATTAAGTAATAATAATTAAAATATTTTCTTATTTAATAATAATTATTAAAATAATAACATAATTCATATATAAATACTAGACAATTTTGGTAAATTTTTATTTATATAAATCCCCAGCTAAATATAACAATTTCTTATAGTCTTCTATTACATATTCTTTATTATTCTTTTTCAAAATACCATCAGAACAAAACTTATTTAAAGTTCTATTTAAATGTCTATAACTTGAACCAAGTAATTCTGCAATTTCATTATAATTCTCTTTGAAAATAAACTTTTTAATTTTATCATCACTTATTTCTGCAAATGCAAGTATATAGCTAGCAAGTCTATTTTCAAGAGGATAAAGTAAATTAATAGAACTATTATTACTTCCATTTTTAAGTTTTTCCGACATATAATCACATAGATTTATTAAGAATTTACAATCATTCAAAAGATTACTCCTAGCATAATCGAATTTAATACCTATACAATAAGTATTTTCTATAGCCTGTACACTGCAATCTGTAGGATTGTTTCTTATGAGCTCTACATCTCCTATTATCTTTAATGGAGAATAAAAAGAAATTAGTAATGATTTTCCATTTTCTAAATGCTTAGATACTTTTGCTTTTCCTTTAGCCAAGAAATATAAATTCTCCAAATATTCATTTTCCTTACATATATATTCATTTTTAATAAATTTGTATAAAGTCATATTTTCCTTCATATCTTCCGTAAATAAATTTTCAAGTTTGAACATTCGTATGCATTTTTCAAGTTTTATATTATTATCAATTAAATCCACTCTTTTTTACTCCTTAATTTGTATTATTTTTTCAAACATGACATATGTCCTATTTGTATATTATAATAATATCCTAAAATATAGAGAGTAATCAAATTTATATCTATTGTTTGAAAAAACATTTTAATGGAGGCACAATATGTACAATCTTTTATCCTTATTAATTGGTATCCTCATTTCTATTATGATAGCATTTAATGGGAAATTATCTAATGGTGTTGGTAGCTATACTTCATTACTTATAATACATGCAATTGGATTTTTTGCTATTCTAATATTGCTGTATTGCAAAAAAATAAAAATATCTTTTAGAAATAATATACCTTTATATTTTTATATTGCAGGGGCTATAAGTGTATTTACGGTTATGTTTAACAATTTAAGCTATTCTGCATTAGGAGTTTCTCTTCCAGTTGCTTTAGGACTTTTAGGTCAGCTAATAACTTCCTTAGCTTTTGATCATTGTGGATTTCTAGGTATTCCAAAGGTAAGTTTTAATAAAAAGAAATTTATTGGATTATTATTTATAATAATAGGAATTTCAATTATGGCATTTAATTAATTAGGAGGTGAAATAATGTTTTATATTTTAATTTCTGTTATAGCAGGTGCTATTGTCGTAGTTTCAAGAATTCTTAATACTAAACTTTCTGAAAAAGTTGGATTAATTGAATCTAGTTTTTTTAATTATTTTACAGGAGTATTAGCATCTTTAGTATTATTTATTATTTTTAAAGAAAATTTTTCATCTAATAATTTTAGTAATATTCCTTTTTATGCTTATTTCGGTGGAATATTAGGGATAGCAATTGTAATCTTAAACAGTGTAATAACACCTAAAATGTCCTCATTTTATGCTACGTTAATAATTTTTGTTGGACAGCTTTTTACAGGTATTTTACTAGATTGTTTGACTCTAAATTCAGTATCTATAACTAAAATTTCTGGAGGAATACTAGTTGTTATTGGACTTACATACAATTTATATGTCGATTCTAAATTAGATGAAATTTCAGTTTTGTAAACTATAGCATATTCAATAAAAAAATAAGGCTCCATATTTATATTTTAATATGAAGCCTTATTTTTATTGTGTTAAATAATTACTAATTTAATAATTTATTATTATTTCGAATTATAAATAGATATCAGAGAATTGAACTTTTATCTCACTCACCAATCTGTCTTCAACATCAAGACGTCCATTATTTTCGGTACTTACTAATTCATTATTGGTAGGAAGTATTATTGTAAAAGTGCTACCTACTCCTAGTTTACTACTAACATTTATAGTTCCACCTAAATTATCAACTAATAATTTTACAAGAGACAATCCAATTCCAGTACCTTCAGCCCTCCTAGATAAATTACTATCAACTTGACCAAATCGTTCAAATATAACATCAATCTTATCTTCTGGGATTCCTATGCCAGTATCAGAAATTTCAATTTGTATAGAATCTGAATTTATACTATCTGATAGCTTTATAGTAATATTTCCTTCACTTTCTGTAAATTTAATAGCATTTGAAAGGATATTTAATATTATTCTCTCAACTTTTTCATCATCAATAACTATCATCTTACTAGTAATATTTGAATCAAAATTAATACTTATATTTTTCTGATTTGCGTACAATTCAACTGATTCACAAATAACCTTAACTAAAAATACAACATCTATTGTCCTCATATTTATTTTAATTTGCCCAAAATTCATTCTAGTAATATCTAGTAGATTGTTAGCTAATCTTAATTGTCTAAAGGTATTCTGCTTAATATTTCCTATAAGTTCTTGCACCCGTTCAGGAATTTTACTCATATATACACATTCGATTAATTGAATAGCTGAATAAATAACATTAAGTGGTGTTTTAAGTTCATGACTGATTAATGAAATAAATTCATCTTTCATAGCAAGCGTTTTTTCAAGAGTTTCACTTTTCTCTTTTTCTGATTGAATTAAGAGTTCTTGTTGTTCTTTTATTTTAAACTCATTTTGCTTTCGTTCTGTAATATCTTGAATACTGATCTCAAAAAAATCTGCATGCTTTTGATAATCATAAACGACATGGCTATTTATTTCAATCCACATAACTTTTTCATTATTATTTTTTATCTGAATTTCATAGTTATTTAAGTTAAATATATTCTCTATTAAAAATTCCTTTTGATCTTTATCTATTAATGCTTCAACTAAAAAATTTGTAATATTTATGCCTACTGTTTCTTCAATTTTATCATAACCTAATATCAGTCTTGCCATTGGATTAACATATACTATTTCACCATTTAATTCTGCAGTAAAAAGTCCTAATGGAAGTCTCTCAACTAAGCCTCGATTACTATTTTCACTTTCTTTCAAAGCAATTTCGCGTGATTGAAGATTATCGCTCATCATCTGAAAATCAACCATAAGATTATGTATTTCAATGAAATTTGAAGAAATTAATGGTAGGGTACTACCATTACTAAAATCACCAACCGCCAAAGAAGTTGTTCTATCAGTCAATTGTTCAAGTGGAGTTATAATATGATTTTGTATTTGCTTCCGAAAGCTAAATATTACAGCTACCATTAAAACAAATATGGCAAACATTCCAAAAATGAATAACCATTTATAGGAACTTATAACCGATGTTAAAGGTATTTGAGAAACAACTATCCAGCCAGTTGTTTGAAGTTTAACAGAACTTCCCAGCATTAGCTTATCATTATATATATAGATGCTACTATTTTCTCCGCGAACAGTATTTTTAACTATTTCTAAATTATTTATATTTGTTTGTTCCTTAACTAAGGATAAATCAGGATAAGATATTAGTGTTCCTGATTGATCAACGATAAAAGCAAATTGATCTCCTTGTATTTTTGTAATATTTTCAATTTCATGTTGAAATACTCCTAAATTCAATTCCCCAATAATGTAGCCTCCTTGAGATAACGGTCTTATTAAATAAACTATTGGGTCACCTGTCCTAAATGAAATGAAAGGACGCGATATAATAAGATTATCTTGATTATGTGAACTTTTTATGTCAGGCAAATTAGACATATCCAATCCAGTATAAATTGGATCCGAAGGCGCCATTATTGAAATTTTATTTTCTTTATCCAAACAGTATATTGTTTCAAAATAACCATATGCCTTCCATGTAGTATTCATAAATGCAGATATATCTGCTTTATCCGAGGTTTCAGCCATTTTAGCAATAGCATCTAATATTCTACCACCGTGATCAAGATAATATTCCACAATATTCCCTATTGACTGGACGACCTGCCTTTGGTTACTTTGAACATTACGTTGACCTAAGGATTCAGCACAAATACCTGCAACTATGGCTAAAATAATCAAAGGAATAAACATGCGAAGCAACAATATACGAAAAAATACTTGACGTAGATAAGGATAACCTTTTGTATTTTCCATTTTTCACTCACCTCCAGATTCTACTGTATTGAGCTTCGCAATTCTAATAAATTTTCCATTTTTGATAGAACTTAAATAACTATTTCTTTGGATATCTCCAAATTTATCAAAGGATAAATTATCCGTTAACCCTTTAAAATCATGGATTTCTAATAAGGCATCTTTAAGACTAAGATTAGTCCCATAGGATTTTTTTATAGCTTCAATAAGTACCACTGTTGATTCATAACTATATGCAGCACCAAAAGATGGATCATTTCCAAATCTCGCTCTATATTTCGATTTAAATTCAACAAAATTTTCTGAATCATTTTCTAAATCATAAGCTTGTTCAATTATCATTCCTTCAACAGCCTGTCCGCCTTTATCAATTAAGGTTTTAGTTTGGGCCCAAGGAGATGAAAACATAGGGTTTGACCAATTCATAAGCCGCGCTCTTTGCGCAATAAGTGCCGTATCCATATCAGAAGCAACTATAAGTACTCCTTCAGCTTTAGATTTTTGTAGTTCCGAAATAAATTTTGAAAAATCTGGTTGAGCAACTGAAGAAAAATCAAGCAGATTTGTAACTTCCCCTCCAAGAGCTTTAAATTTATCAGAAAAAATATCACTATAATTTTGAGAATATGCTAGATTATCTTTATCAAAGATAACTGCAATGTGTTTAATTCCTTTTATTTCAAAAATGTATTTAGCAAAATTTTGAGAGCTTTTTTCAAATGATGGATGAATTCTAAAAAAATAATCATCTATTCCACTTAGCTTGGGTGTTGATACAGTTGGTCCCATCATTATTACTTTAGCTTTGTTTGCTTCAGCAATACCAGCCAAAGTTTGTGCCGTTGTTGCATGACCAATAATCGCTACTACACCTTCTCTTATCAGTTCCTTATCTGCATTTTGCGCCTCTTGTGGAATTCCAAGATCATCATGAACAATTAAAGACAACATGTGTCCATTAATTCCTCCATCATTATTCGCCTTTTCTATAGCTAGCTGTGCACCATTTCGCTCTTGAACCCCCAATTCAGCTTGTCTGCCAGTTAATTGCGCTGAAAACCCTACATTAATAACTTCGTTTTTCTTTTTATTTGAAGAAATTATTATTGCAATTAGTGTTATAACACTAATAACTACAATACATAAATTTCTGAACATTTTAAACTTGCTTTCATACATTATGAAATCCCCTTTCTAATCTCATAATTCTCTATCATATATTAAAAACCTTTATATTTTTTATGACATTCTCTGACATAAAAATACATTAAATATATTTTTTATATGTATAAATCCATACCATGTATTTTTAGCCACTCATGTTTCTCTTTATAATTAGGCATTATTTCAGATACCCTATTCCAAAAAAATTTCGAATGATTTCTATGATCCATATGACACATTTCATGTACAACAATATAATCCACTACATCAAGTTTAGCCATACTTATTCTCCAATTAAATAAAATTGCATTTTTCCCTGTACAACTAGCCCATCTTCTTTTTTGCTCTTTAACCTTTATTTCAGTTACTTTGTCCTTAAAATTACTTGAATAAAAAGTTATTCTTTCAGTCACTATTTTTAAGGTTTCAGTTCTATACCATTTTTCTAAAGCACTCCTTAATTTTTCCTCTTCCATAGTGTTTGTATAAATTTCAAATTTATCATTAAATTTTATTAAAATACTTTTTCTATTTGTCTGTAACACTATTTTCAAAGGATACTCTTTTCCTAAATACATAAAAGTATTA
Organism: Clostridium sp. YIM B02555; assembly: GCF_022320955.1. Classification (NCBI taxonomy): domain Bacteria; kingdom Bacillati; phylum Bacillota; class Clostridia; order Eubacteriales; family Clostridiaceae; genus Clostridium; species Clostridium sp. YIM B02555. The sequence continues at coordinate 96,400 of NZ_JAKJJY010000010.1, forward strand.
CCTTCAGAAAAATTTCTAGTAATTCTTTTTAAGCTTCTTTGTGCAACTTCTTTTTTCTTGGCTATTATCCAACTTCCTCTATTTCTCACAACAAGTAAAATATACTCTTTACTAATTTTTAACGGTGCACTAACCATAACTTGTCCTGCTTCATCAATTTTGATGCATATAGTTTTTCTTTTTCTTCTAGTTAATTCAAATTCTATTTCCTGGCGTTCATACTCAAATTTTAATTTCATCTTTTCTCCTATGTAGTTATTCTGATTATAAAATTCTTTTCAAATAATTGTTTAATCTATAAATTCGCAATGCATTGCTTCATCTGCCTTATCCCAAGGAACTAAATATCCTTGACCATGTGAACAAAACACCGATGTAGATGTATATTCTATATCAGCATTTTTATTGTATCCTATAGATTCTATTATTTCTTCACCATTGTGACAAATATCATAACCATCATACATTAAACTAATGTTACCTTTGCCCTTAGTGAAAGCAATTACTTCCATAGAATAATCCATAAATGTCGCAACTGGACCTCTTCCATTAATAATTGTTGTATCTAAATATATTTCTGCTGGTTCAAAAGTTCCATATAATCTTTGAATATCTGATATAACTCTGCCAATATATTCGCTTGAAACTTGTATATTAAATTTATAATATGGTTCTAAAAGTATGTTTTCAACCTTTTCAAGTCCTTGTCTCAAAGCTCTAAAGGTAGCTTCCCTAAAATCGCCTCCGCAAGTATGTTTATTATGTGCTCTTCCTGTTAGCAATGTGATTTTAATATCAGTTATTGGTGATCCAGTTAATAGTCCATGATGATCTCTTTCAAAAATATGTGTTTTCACTAGATTTTGATTTCCAAAAGTTAAATTGTCACTATGACACTTATTTTCAAAAATAATACCACTATTTCGAGGTAATGGTTCGAGCTTTAAGTGAACTTCAGCATAATGCCTTAATGGTTCAAAATGACCACGACCGATTGTTACATCAGTAATAGTTTCCTTATAAAGAATTTGACATGGACCAAATTCAACTTTTAAATTAAATCTTTCCTTTACAACTTCTTTTATAACTTCTAGTTGTATTTTCCCCATTATATGTACATTAATTTCCTGTAGAGCTTCATTCCATATTATGTTCAAGGACGGATCTTCAGCTTCTAATATTTTAAAATATCTTAATACTTCACGAATATTTAATGTTTTATCAAAAATAACTGTTGACATTAGAGTTGGGATCATTTCAAATTTAGTCTTATCTTTTAATAAACCTAAACCATCACCAGCTACAGCCTTAGAAAGACCTTGAACTGCAAATAAATCTCCAGCTTCGACACAATCAACTGTTTTGAATTTACTACCATTGTATATCCTTATGGCAGTGATCTTTTCAGTTATTTCGCTAGCAATAGTATCTCCAATGTTGCTATTTTCAATATATTCTTCATTATATCTAATTTCATCTCTAACTTTCAGTACTCCAGATAAGGCTTTAATAAAAGTAATCCTATTTCCATTTTCATCATAGCGTATCTTATATACTTTCCCTGAAAAGCCATTTTTCTCATTATAATCAGTATAAGTTAAATTATCTAATGTATTAAGAAATTCTATTATTCCCTCATCCATAAGCGCAGAACCTCCAAAACAAGGAAATACTCTATTCTCTTTTATTAGTTTCTTTAACGTGTTTATCCAAATGTTAGCATCATAATTTCCTTCAAGATATTTTTCTAAAAGCTCATCATCATATTCACTTATAAACTCTATTAGTTCCTCACTTAAATTTATTTTATCTATAAAATCATTTACATTATCTACAAAGCAAACATCCTTAGTTAAATCTCTTCTTATTTCATTTATGACTCTATTTTTATCTGCTCCAACTCTATCTAATTTATTTATGAAAAATAAACTTGGAACATTATATTTTCTTAATAAATTCCAAACTGTCTTAGTATGCCCTTGAACCCCTTCAACACTACTCACAATAATAATTGCATAATCCATAATGGCAATTGAACGCTCCATTTCTGAACTAAAATCGATATGTCCCGGGGTATCAACTAAATAATATGTAGAACTATTAAATTTAAATACTCCTTGATCTGAAAAAATTGTTATTCCCCTTTGTTTTTCAATATCATGATTGTCTAAAAATGAATCCTTATGATCTACTCTTCCTCTACTCTTAATACTGTTAGTATGGTAAAGCACTTGTTCTGAGAAAGTAGTTTTCCCAGCATCAACATGAGCTAAAATGCCTATTGTCTTTTTCATAAAATCATCCTTATAACTTAATTTAAATGGTAAATTGGGTAAATTATTGGGTAAACTCATCACTTCAAAAAGGAGAGTATTACATGAATGTAAGAACCAAAACCATCAATAATATAACTTATTATACCACAAGAATAACAAAGAACTGCAAATCTTATTCTATCTATGCTAAAACCAAAAAAGAATTAAAAGAAAAATATGAAAACAAAACCAAAGAATTAGAACTTATGGATAGTCAAGGGATAGTATATAATAACAAAAAATTAAAAGAACACATTAATGACTATATGATATTAAAGAAACCAACAATAAGACCAACCACATATACAACTTTAAATCATTATTTTATGCATATTATTAAAAGTAATTTAGGAAATAAAAAACCCAAAGATATAAATTTATCACAATGGCAACATTTTTTTAATAATTTACTACTTAGCAATAGTTCCAAAAAATCACTAAAACTTGTCACAAGTGGATTATTTAAGTATTTAGAAATGAATCAAATAATATCTCATAACACAATTAGAGGAGTTATTATAAAAACTGATGATACTAACACATTAGATGATAATTATATGGAACCTCAACAACAAGAAGAATTCATTACTAACATTAAGGGTGATAAATATGAACTTGATTTCTTAATACTTTTATATTGTGGATTAAGATATGGAGAATTAAGAGCATTAACAGTTAAAGATATTGATATAAAAAACAGAACTATCAACATAAATAAATCTTGGATTAGATATAGAGAAAATGATGGTTATAGAGATTGTGAAGGACCTTGTAAAAACAAATCAAGTATTAGAATTATTTGCTATCCATCTTTGCTTGATGATTTGGTGAATAAAAGATTAAAATACTGTGATAAGTATCCTTTTCCTTATCATAAAAATACATTAAATCATTGGCTAAAAAGATACGTAAATCTACACTTACATAGTTTAAGACATACTGCTATTAGTAATTGGTTTAATGATGGTATACCACTTGAAATAATACAAAGAATGTGTGGGCATACTGTTGGTAGTTCAACCACATTAAGAGTTTATGCTAAATTGAATGATAAACGTTATATGGATATGATGAAAGATTATTTTAATAAATAGGTGTAAGTACTTATAACACGTGTTTAAAAGGTTAATTACACACAATTCATCATAAGGCATATAACAGCTCCATATTGACCTTAATTATATAAAATGACAAATTATACATTTAATATAATCAAATGCCTATACGGAGCTGTCTTGGCCTATATTAAGCTATATGTTTTACATATATACCCAGTTTATGATATAATATAATCATATAATTAAATAAAATTTAATACATCAACATTTGACAGTACAATGGCTTTTGGAGTAGATTCAAGATGTGGGTCAAAAAATCTACTTCTACCTAAACCTTGTACTATTTCTTTAGACATAAATGCTAATTGTATTTCTCTTAACTTCTTGTTTCTATATGTTCTAAAATTCGATATTTTAACATTCATATTATCAAAATCAATCAGTGATGGTTTTTTATTTTGAATCATATTATATTCAACACTATCTGTTATTCCTATTTTCTCTCCTAACAATCTTATATAACTTGCTGGTGGATATGGGCTTCCTAGCCATATTATATTAAATCCTTTGTATTCATTAAATCCTTCTAAATTCCATATATGTAACGATTGATTAAGTCCAAGATCAAATTTAGCCTTTTCTTCATAATCCCTGTATGTAATTAACAATGTTTTATCTAATTCTTCTTGACTCCAATCTCCAATCATTGTCTTTATTTCTTCTATAGATTTATCATAGTTTTTTCTTAAACCATTCCTTGAAACATTAAATTTTTGATTAATTTGTATAGAAAAATCATCTTTGGGTTTTACTTTGCCAACATCATACATTTTATAATTTGGAATTATATGTTCGATTAATGATGAAGATGTTGGAGTAGCTGTGAACATTACAGTATTTAGCTTTACTCTTTTATCATTATACATATAATGTTGTGGTATTGTTTTATTAATTAAAAAACTTAATTTACCTCTATCTTTTGTAACAAAATCAGCTTTCATTAATATTGCCAATTCCTTATCAGATAAAGGTATTTCTTCAGTGTATATTGTTTCTCTTAATACCTCATTAATATTATCTAAATCTGATATTTTACTTAAATGAATTACTTCACCGTCATCAATTTTTAATGCACTTTGTATCTCGCTTATTCTCTTGGCTATTAAATTTCCTAATGTTATTCTTATCTTATTTTCTATAATTTGTGCATTCGTAAAACTACCTAACTTTATATCAATCTGTGCTATTTTTCTCAGCTTCTTCATAAATACATTTTTGTTCTCTATAGTATGTATATATGTAAATTTATTAATAATATCTTCATCAATAATAATTTTAATCGAGTTACTATTTTTAAAATATTTATTATAGTATTTTATCTTGCCATTATTCTTTTTATCACAAGATGCTACTTTATCAATTAACCTTTTACCTTCAATAGCATATCTAGCATGAGTAGTAACAATAATTCTTTCTTTCAAAATTTCATTCTTGTCCTTAATGTATTTCTCGTATTCTTTATATAATTCAGACTTATTTATTTCTTCTAATTTATATTTTAATATATTCATAGCTTTATTAGGTTCTAAAGCACTCACTTGACTTTTTACTTTATATTCATTATATATTCTACGAATATCCTTCTCCATCTCCTCATCTTCATCTTTATAAGAAGCTATTGGATTCAATGGTATCTTGGGAAATTTATTATAGTTATCATCCTCTGATAATTTATGGTCTGGTAAAACTATAAAATACACATCTTTAGTATTATTTACAATTTCATTAATATTTGTAGATTTTCCAGTACCAGTACTTGCTTTAATTATATTAAAGCCACAATTATTTCTAAGTATATCCTTTGATAATACATTCAGTTTATCTCTTGCCTCAAATAGATTTTGTTTATTTCTATTAATATTTCTATATTGAATAATTGAATTAACTCGTCCCTCTTGAGCTCTATATAAATTACTATGTTCATATTCTTTCAAACAACATCCTTCTTGCTTATAGTATGGACAATCATCAGTGCAATTACATGGCGGTTTATTACCACTAATTCTTCTACTAATACTATCCGTTTCACAATGTTTTTTATTTGGCTTATTATATTCCCTTAAATCATTATTGCCTATTTTAACTATTCCTGAAGCTATAACATTATTTAATGCCTTTTTAAATTCATTTAACAAACTTGTACTTCTTCTTCCTCTATATTTTTTATTATCTTGAATTCTATTCAAGGTTGGTGCAAGCGTTTCTACTATAAAATAACTATGGCTCCATTCATTTATTGATTTAGTATCACATTTCATTATATCTCGAATAGCTCTACATTCTTTCATAATATCTTCCATCGTACTATTAATTATAGGCATCTCACCTAATTTTCTTGTCTCGTCTGAATTATAAGTAATTTTTGTATATCCTGCTTTTTCTGCTATCTTATGAATTTTTCCAATTTCAATAAAATTCCTCTCAATGTTTGTCTTATTATATAATTCTATACCCTCTTTACCTTCTTCATTGATTGGTGGATTAAAATATCTAACTGGGTCCTTACACTTTTTATCAGCTTCATGATTTAGTAAAAACATTAATTCTGAGATTACCTCCCTTATTTCATGAGGATTCGTACAAGGTTCTTTTAAAAACCATATAATTCTATACTTTTCATAATCAGCTTTCCAACTTGGTGAGTTGTATATCAAACTATAATTAATTTTATGTTTCTTCAATAACTTTTTCACTTCATTTTTTTGTAATCCCGAGTCCATATCTATACCAATAATTTGGCAAGATACAAAATTCTCCTCTATTCTTCTATTTTCAGAGCAATATGCAATTGAAAATGCTCTGTGCTTTTTTAATATATCATTAATAAATTCTCTAATTGTAGCAGTTCTAGAACTCCAATACTTTCCCCACTTAGCTATTTCTTGACCAGAAGGTTTATGTTGTAATTCTTCATCATGATACAAAAATTTTATTCTATTTGACACTTTCAATTATAGTCACTTCCTTTCATTCGTTAACTTATCAATCTTATCTAACTTCTAATTTCTTTTTTGCTCTTTGTTTTTTTTTTCTCTCCCTATGTTTAGTTCTCCATTCTTCATTATCCCTTACTATTTTTCTGTAGGCGTAATAACATACCTTTAATTCTTCAATACTTAATTCTTTAGGATTAATCATTCTTCATTTCCTCCTCGTCTTTATATTTACTTTACTTAATACTATAAATTTTTAATAATCAATTGAATTTCATAATAAAATCTCCTTTTCAAATAAATAGAAAAAGTGCAATATTTAATAAATTTGCACAAAAAAAAGAATTAGCAAAATGCTAACCCTTGATATAATCAGTGGTTGAACCACCCATATTTACTTTTAAATATAATTTTACAAATTTATTATATCATAACCTAAGATGTTTGTCAGGTACGATTTTTTAAAATTATTATATTTGTAACTAATTAATTTATTAAAATTAATTTAAGATTTTATGTGCTCTTGAACACTTAAACATAATTATTTATATCTCATTACTTCTTTATTATAAATCTTTTTGCACATAAATTTCTAAGATTCCCCATTATCCAAATTAGAGGTGATTTGTCACACTTTCTTATAATATATATTAATAGACACTGTGACTTTTCACCTCATTTTTGGATAATGATATTATACATATGATTCCATATAAAAGTTATCTGCCATAACTATTTTATTATTACCATTATTAAGTTTATAATACAAATACATAACATCTAAACCACCAGGGTTTGTTGCTAACAAAATCAATTTTAAGACAGTACGCGAGCCCATACAGGCATCTCTACTAATATAAATGATATTTCTTGTTAATTGCCTTAAAAAACTTGTATTATTCTTAAATAAAATATATTACTTTTTTATTCGCGGAAATAGAATTGGTTATCTAAAATATAAGGTTTTCGTTCTTTTACAATCAAGTTTTTTAGTTGAGGATTAAATAATTCAACAATATACCTTGCCATTAATTCTAACATAATATTGACATTGTTAATATGAAAATAATTGTACTGATAATCATATCTAGCATTATATTTTCCGTTTTTACCTGTATGACCATGGGCAGTTGCACATCTTCCATTACTATAAATTATATTTCCAATATCTTTTGTAGATAAATAAACATTCATACTCCATTCTGTTTTTATTTTTGATATTTCCATCTTTAATGTTATAATAATATTTTTTAATTTAGCCTTATCCACTTTAACCACCTTATCTTCTTCAAATGAATAATATCGACCTGTGTCAATATAATATAATGGTATAAATGTATGCTTTAGTGCTTCTTCTAAATAATACTCTATTGCTTTAGACACATCTGTAGTTGCTGAAGCAAATAACTTATTATAATGTTCATTTATAGCATATTCCACAACTCTATATAAAAACACACATTTAGGTAGTGGCTCTACTTGTTTTAAAGCAGCGCTATATAATTCAAGAACTTCTGCATGATCCATTTCAGGTATTTTATGGATTCTATGTATATGGTCTCCTTTTAATATTGGACATATACTAGAATATGACTCGCAATTATTTTCTTTGCTAAATAATTTATTATTTCTTAATCTTAATAAATCAAGTAATTCACATTCACAATATATTTTTTCTAACTTCTCATTATAACTTTGATTTGGCGTATAACAAAAAATAGGTCTTCCAAATAGAAAAGATAATATATTCATCAAATCATTTTTTGTCCCAAAATTTTCACCTTGAGGTGATTTCAATATATATGTATGCGAAAGGCTCTTATACTCTATAAAAATATTATTATACAGTAAAATATATTCTTCAAAATATTGATAGTAATTTTCGCTAATATGTTGCCATTCATAATTATTATTATATATAAATGGAATTTTTCTTACTGCATAATAATATCTAGTTATAGTATCTTTTTGAAATAATAGTGAACCCAGAATCTTATTTTTAATACCAACAAAAAATTCTTCACTATCTGTTTCATTACTTTTTTTCAATTGGCCTTGAATATCAACTTTTATAATAATCTTATTATTTTCTATACCTTCTATTAGTTTTGTAAGTATTAAAGATTTATATTTTAATATATAAGATAATTTTTTTAGTAGCTTCTCTAAATTTTGTTCATCTTTTTCATTTTCAAGTTCTTTGGTTATATCCTTAATGATTTCTTTATACACATTAACTTTATAAATAATAAATTTGGGATTATCTGAATCTATTTTACCTATATCAATTTCTTGAAAATTATATTTACTATATGTTTCCCTAACTATTTTATACATTTTTAATTTTACCTTTCTACTCTACAATCTACTTAATTATCACAACTAAAAAGCAAAAATGCTCAAATTTGTGGTAAATGACAACTTTTTTAGATAACCAAGTTACATTATTACTTCTCTAAAACTTATAATTGGTACATTATTCATAGAATAGCACATGAAATTTATCGCCTCCAATTATCTAAATAACCTCTCTTTTCCCATCTTTCAATTAATAACTTTTCATCTTTATTGTGGTAATTAAAATAATTAACTTCTCTTTGATATTTATTTACAAAGAAAAAAACACACCATTCTTTAATACATTTTGTAGTTCCATCTATTGTTATATTTACATTTGCTCTTGTATTTCTTTGTTGAACCTTTCTAGTAACCCATCTGCAATTATTAGGTTCATAATTACCATTATTATCTTCCCTATCTATAGTTAAATTATCTTTATACCCATTACTTAGAGCCCATTCCTTAAAACTAGAGTAGCTATTAATCCATTCATCACAAACGCTTATGCCTCTTCCTCCATAATTTTTATACTGGCTATTTCTTAAATTAGTACACCTCTGCTTCATATTGGACCATATATTATATATTCTTCCCTCTTTTATTCTTCTATAATTTTTTCTCATATAACTCCTCCATATTTATTACAAAACATTTGATAATTAATCATAATCTATTTATAATATACCATAATTTTCACATTGTATAATATTTTTTATTTTACTATAATTGTAATTAAATAATATATTTAGGAGGTTTATTATGGGCACTAAGAATTCTATTACATTAAAAGAACTAGTAAATGAATTAATTATTAAAGAAAAGATTCGTAGTACTATTACAAGAAAATATATCAGAACTATATTAAGAAGTGATAAAGGCAAGCCTTTAGAAGAAATATCATTTAGAACCACTATGAATGATCGATGGGAATGGCCTATAGAATTAAAGGATGATGTCGAAATTAAATTGCTGGCATTAATTAATCATTAAATCTAGTTAAAACAAAAAGAACAGCATTACTGAATGCTGTTTTCTTTGATTATAGATTTACACCTTGAAAGGACTAAATTAGGTACCTATTTAAACCAGTATAATTTCTATCTAATTATCAAATTAATTCAATAGCTAACATAATTAACTACTTATCTTCCGTGTTTAAATAAGCTTCTTTTATTTTATTTATTCTATCTATATCATTTGCAAAAAATGCCTTTACAAAACCTTTTTGCATTTCTTCATTACATTGTGCTAATTTTAGATAAATCAAATAATGTATTCCAACAGCTATGGTAAGTGATGAATTCCTACTTTGACTAAATTTTTTTAAATAATTTATTGCGAACTTAATAATAATTTCTTTTAACTCTCTTATATCAGCATCTACATCTTTAATTGATGAATACTTAAAATAATTTAACCACTTAATATAATCTAAAGTTAAATAGACTTTTTTATTATATCCCTTTCCACATCCTTTAGCCACATTTTCAAGTATGTAGTATAATTCTTTTGATTTTTTAAAATATTCAATAAGAGTATTCTTATTTATGTCAAGTTCCATATTCTTATTATGAACATTTTCTTTTACATATTTATTGTATTTCTCCATCTTATCAACTATTGTTTGAAATTCATCATCAGCTGATTCCAATAAACTAGCTAATCTATATAGCCGTCTTCTAAACTCCTGTGGAATTTCTACCTTACTTTTATATCCTATATCATGTTCTATTTCAGCCCAAGTATGTTGTAATACAGAACGTATCTGAACTTCAAATTTAACATTTTCAAATCTTCTATATTCTGGTAATAACAATCTTTTATCATCTAATTTACAAACCAAATGTAATGACATATATCCAAACTCATCATCTTTTTTAATTCTTTTATCAATACAATTATCTTTATCAATTTCAAATTCTTTCTTAATTATTTCAGATATTTTATCAACATTATTGGGTAAATATGTTATTATTCTTATTCCAATTATATCTGTAATATCATCTAATCTCTGATATTTATTTTTTAATTCAATTTTTTCTTCTAATGAATTATATTCTTTTACTCTTCCACTAATCTGTTGGGTAGGTATACTTTTTAATACTTGAGTTAACAAATTAATAATAACATTGCTAAACTCTAAATATAGGTTATATTTTTCTCTATATTCAAATAATATTTCTTCTTTCATGATATTTTTCCCCATTCTATAAATATACTTATATGGATATTATATCATATTTTGAAAAAGTTTATTAAACCTTTTAAACTTAAATATAATTTATTAATCTATATGTAACTTAATGTAATTTAATAATACTATGTGAATTAGTTTCCTCATATTATATAACACCACTTTATTGGCTTATATACTAATATACCATCTATTATGGACTTATAGGATTATTCTTAGGTTCTCTTAAAATATTATTATGAAATATAAATATTTGATACATTAAATTTAAGAACAATCTTAGATTAAATATCTATTAATTTTGGTTAGGAGGTATCAATTTATGGAAAATTGTAGAGTATTCAGTTTCACCAATAAAGAAAATTATACTAAAGCCTATGTAATACTTAACTATATGGATGACCATTATGTACAAGTAAAAGGAAAAGCCAAACAAATATTATTTAATGCAATTGGCAAACCAGATAATCAAAATAATATTTCTTTTGAAGAAGAGGCAAATGGAAGAGTTTTCAAAGATGATACGAAAGCACAAGATTTTATTGATTACAAGAGACAATCTGATTATGATGAAGGCATCGATTCATATAATTTAGGCAATCTTATGATTAATGTTATTGATAATACAGTATATTTCCCCGAAATAGAATAGTATAAATACAAATTATAAAGATTAAATTATTTACAATTTTAAGGAGATGATAACAAAATGGCTAAATCTACTACAAACAAAAAATTAAAGGATGTGAGTATTGAGTTAAAAAAAACAGGTCCATCAAAAAAATTACCCAAAGAACCTATTATACTAAAATTAAATAATTCAGAGGATATAAAAAACTCATTAGAAACTATTTGTAAATTAATTTTAACCAATCAAATCTCTTCTAAGTCAGCTAATGTATTAGTTAAATGTTGCAGAGCTGCAATAGATTCAATCTCTTTATTAGAGAATGAAAAAATAATTCAAACATTAAAAGTTGAGATTGAAGAACTAAAAGAATCAATAAAAAATAATAAGTGGTGATAAAATATGACAACAAACGTTTACTCACTTCAAAATCAATTAGAAAAAATAAAAAGAAATCAAAACTCAAATATCATGGAAACTATACAGTATTTATTTATCAGATGTACGTTTATAAATAATAGATTAATCTATTACATAAATGACAGTGTATTCAACATAATAAAAGAAAATGAACTTTATAAGTGTATGATTATTATTCCAGTTTCATTAAAAAAAATTCCTAACGTTAATTTTAAAACGTTTTCTAATATGATTAAGATAACATCAATTCATGAAAATCACTTCATTGTACAATGTCAAGATAATACTCAAATAAAAATAAGGACCTACTTTTATATTAAGTAAGTCTTTATTCATTATTACAAATTAATTAACAAACATTTTTTATCAGAAATTATGTGAAGCTAATTTGCAGAAATAAGCTAGGTATATTTTAACCCAAGTTTGATTTATATATTTTTATTAATATAAATATAACTATAATCTACAATTTTGTTAAACCATTCATTACATTCACAATATCTTTAAATTCTAGATCATCTACATTATTGGTAAGTTCAACTGGCCTTTTATTTTCTAATCTTTTTATAATTACTTTACTATTAATGCCATCTTTGGTATATCTATAGCAATACTTCTTGTTTTTATATTCGAGTATTTCTGCTATGAATTGCTTTTTTATACCTTTTCTATTTATATGAACATATCCTTGTCTTTTAATTGTACACGTTGTCCCATTATAATCACATTCAAAATCTGGTTTATTAAAACATAAGCTCAATTCAAGTACTCCTATTACTATTTAATATCATAAATTTAAATCAAATAAAAGCTTAACTAAATTTTCTGTTTATATATTAGTAAATTAATTAATCCACCTTATTGTAGAATTATGTAAATTTCTTCTAGTTATTTATACAATAGAACAATATTACTAGAGTTCTTTAAAATTAATTTATTTTAAAACTCTATATTCATTTTTATTAAACATATCAGAACAAACATAAAGACACATATTCCCCTTGCGATGTCTAATATCAATAAGAATACTTCCATGTGATAAATAAAAATTATCCCGAGGTGAAGTATGAATTAACTTTAATATTCCATCATCAACTAATGAATCTAATGCCATTTTATATACATAATTTTCTCTAAAATCATATATGATATTTTCTAACTCCTTCTTAGTAACGCTATATATTGACTTAACTTTCTGAGTATATTCTTTTTGTTTTATATCTTCTGAGAAGTATATCTCTTTACCCTGAATTTTCCAAATTATTGTTTCCTTTTTAGTATTTATTTCTTCTTGGTTATAATTCTTAATTTCACTTAAAATAATATCTTTAATTACGCCACTAAAATCTCCTTCAACATACCTTTCACCATATTTATCAGTAAATTCCATTTCTTTTATTTCAAAATTCATTTTTATCCCCTCCATAGTAAATAATTTATGTGAAGTTATATTAATATTATTTAATTAATTCTATTTATGCAACTCTCTATATATTGAAAATACACTAATAATTCAATCTACATTCTACTTTTTAAGATACTATTCTATAATATGATTTACTCTCTTAATAACTCATTAATATATGTTATTATTTAAACAAAACTAAAAATAAAGCTTTCCTTTATATTAATTAAATTTATTTTTTACTCTGACTAATTGGTATAAATGTGGTAAAATATATAATATTAAATATATACAAGTATGATTTACCAATAGTTAACACATTTGTTGCACCCAATCAGTATGGTAAAGCACTTGTTCTGAGAAAGTAGTTTTCCCAGCATCAACATGAGCCAAAATGCCTATTGTCTTTTTCATTATATTTTCCCCTTGCTGCTTATAATTATAAATTATTGTCTATTTCAAAATATATTAAGCATGTAAAATAATTATATCACAATGCCTTAGTTAATTAGCTTACTTTTATAAAAAAGGCGTTGCATAATATTTAAATTATTATACAACACCTTCTAAACAAATTGATTTATTATGTTTAATTATTCAAATTCGTAATAATTATATTTCTTATATTATCAGCTAAATTAGCTTCTTCTTCTTTTGATAAATTTTTGGTTTCTACTGCTTTTCCAAAAACAACTTTTATCTTTGTAGGTACAAAGGTTCTTGTATCTTCAAAAGCTCTAGATGCTCTATCTATACTTACTGGCACTATTGGAGCTTTTGATTTAGTTGCAAGTCTTAAGCTTCCTTTTTTAAAAGGCCCAACTTTTCCTTCTTTGTTTCTTGTTCCTTCTGGAAAAATTACCATTGAATACCCTTCATTAATATTTTTTATAGCTTTATTTATAGATTCAATAGCAGCTCGTGGATTTTCTCTGTCAATAGGAACACATTTGCTATTTCTAAGCCAGTAACCTATTATAGGAGTTTTTAATATTTCCTTTTTAGATATAAACCCTAATGCTCTATCTGTTTTATAAAGTAGTATAGGTATATCCAATATACTTGAATGATTCCCTATAAAAACACAAGCCTCTTTAGGTATATTCTCTAAGCCTGTTACTTCTAAATCTATACCTATAATATCCATTGTAAACTTACTCCATAAATATCCTACTTTTTTTAGATATTCTATAGCTGCTGGCTCACCTTTAGTTTTTTTTATATACCCAAACTTAAATCCCTTAAGTCTAACCCACAGCATATAGAAGCCATAGCATATTTTTTTGAAAAACATATTTTTTATTCTCCTCTTTTCTGTTTCCATAATTAATTCATAATTTATGGTTGTAATTTTTTTATCAAACTTTAACTAAAATATTTTAAAAATCACTTAAAATATAATTTTCTATACTAATAAGTCTAATTCTTAAAACATTATACTATTTTTCTGTTAAATATGCTAATAATAATTTTATATTGTTATTAATATCATCTTATTTCTTACTATTATTTAATTCCAAAATTCTAATTTCTTTCAACAATATTTTATATTCATAATCTAACTTTTCTTTAATCAATTCATTTTTTTCTATTGATATAAGTGAAATTATTTCAGATAGCCTATTTCTTAACACCATTAACTTTTCTTTAATATTTTTTTCATTATTATTACTTTGAGGTTTATTCTTCTCCTTAATATAATTCTTATAACTTCCTTCATACTCTTTTAAAATTTTATCTTTAATTTCAATTATGAAATCACAGATATTTTCAATGAATTTTCTATCATGGGAAACTAAAATAACTGTTTTTTCAGTATTTATTAATGCCCTTTCCAAGGCTTCCATTGCCTCGATATCTAAATAATTAGTTGGTTCATCTAATACTAATACGTTATTATCACTAAGTAAAACCTTACTAAGTGCAACTTTAACTTTTTCGCCACCACTCAATGAACTAACTTTTTTAAAAACATCGTCACCCTTAAACCCAAAATTATCAAGGTTAATTCTTATAAAACCTTGATTAAAAGAGCTAGTTTTTGATACATTCTCAAGAATGCTTTTACCTTCTTCTAAAATATTTTGGTCTTGATCAAAATAACCTATAAGTGCACTATTAGCTACTCTTATACATTCATTATTTCTTGTTAATATTTCTTTTAATAATGTTGATTTTCCACAGCCATTTTCACCTATAATTGCAGCTTTTATTCCTTTTCGAATTCTAAATGAAGCTTCTTTTATTAAAAGTTCATTATTAACATATAAATTTAGCTTACTGATTTCAATTATATTATTTGAAATTATTTCTGCACTTTTTTGAATGTTAACTTTAGTTTCATTTATATTTTTTGGTTTTTCTTTAACTTCTAAATGATCAATTCGACTTTTCATGGCTTTTATATTTTTATCAAGTTTTCTTTTTTGCTTTTGTCCGCCCATTTTATGCAATCTAGCTTCAGAGTTTCCCATTCTCTTAGGAGTTGTTCTCATCTTATTTCTCATATCTTGTTTATCTATAATAGCTTCTTCTAATTGTTTTTTTTCTGTTACATATTTGTTATACTCAATTTCTTCCCTTTTTCTTTCTTCTTGTTTTAATTCTATATACTTTGAATAATTACCTTGATAAACCTTTAATTTACCTTCATCAATTTCTACAATAGTATTACATAATGAATCTAGAAATTCTCTATCATGAGATACTAGGATTAAAGCTCCATTATAACTTAATAGCATTTTTTCAAGGACACTAATACTTGCACTATCTAAGTTTGAAGTTGGTTCATCGGCAATTATTAGTTTATTATCCTCACTTAAAGCTTTTGAAATCTTTAATTTTATTTTTTCTCCACCTGACAAAAATTCATCATATTTCACTGGTGCCTTAAGTATTTTCATTACCTTATTTTCTTCACATTCACCATAATAGTTTTCCATTTGGCTTATATATGAATAACTATCTGTTAAAGAAATCTCTCCTTCTTCTGGAATAATAATTCCCATTAACACTTTAAGCATAGTAGTTTTACCAGCACCATTTCTGCCAACTATCCCAATTCTATCTTTTTCAAAGACTTCGAAAGTATCAATATCTAAGATTAATCTATCCCCATAATATTTTTTTAATTTATTAAATTTTGCTAACAAAAAAATCCCTCCTATTTTGTATAGGAGAGAAGTTATATCTATGTTTAATGTATTATAAAATGTTTTCTTAACTTTCTTATTTGAAAGTGTCAATTACAAATAAGAATTACTAAAGAATTTATAACAGTAATTGATTCATATACAACATTTTATAATAATTTTAGACTTCACTAATACAGCTAAAAATTTTCATATTTTTAGCTCACGCATGATAATCTCCAAATTATAGATTATAATCTACTCTCCTTGAATTAAAATACAACAACAAAACCTATTGACTTAGGTTTATAGGTAAATTTAACTAATTGTAAAACAATTATTAAATTTCTATCATTTTGTCATACTTAAAAATCTGATTGTAAATTACATTCTCATTGTTGAAATTACCTTGCCCTTTCTCTAATATATTAACAATATATCACTTTTTACAAATAATGTCCATATTAAATAATATCATTATAAATATTGAACTATGCTGCAAAATTAGCTTTTTCGTATATTGTCTTTTTTGAAATTTTACCAATAAATATTTGTAATTTTTTAAATACATATGCCAAACAAATTGTTATAAATAAGTAAGCAATAAAAGCTCTAATCGTAACTCCAAGTCCTATTATTTCACGATATTTCCCCCCAATAACACCTTCAAGTAAATATATCTCAAAAGAAATATATCCAAGGAATCCTAGTATTTTTGATTTATAGTCTAACATTGATATCAATGTGATAACCCACAACGTAACACATATTCCTGCAATAGAAATTTCTGTATAATTTGAAAATTCTATTGTATAAGGTGATATAATTAATAAAACAATAATTGCAGTATTATTTATAATTATTCTCGAGTTTTTATTAAATATTATTGGCTTTAGATAACTTATTAATACTCCTATTGGAAAAGTAAAATAATTATATTCCCAATTTGAATTTAAATTAATTGTATTGTGCTGCAGTAAAAAAGCAACCAAAAGCAATATCGCCACTTTTAAGCCTTTATGTACAGGTAATAAGAATATAATAAAGAATACTACATACCAAAATAACATAAAAGTGATATACCACATAGTTGGATCCAAATATGGTTCATAGAGTAAAACACCTAACAATGTTGTAATAACATTTTTTATTGAGGTTGTTTGATGAAAAGCAATAAAATCAACTATAAACCATAAAGCAGAAACAGCTGCATATGGCAGGATTACCTTAATCACCCGCCTTTTAATAAAAGAAATTGATAAACCCTTTTTAAAGAATGATTCAGTTAAACCATAACCTGATAATGTCAGAAAGATTGCTACCCCCCAAGCACCTGCAGTAGTCATTCTATTAGGTATAATATCACTAATTTGAAACCACATTCTCGAATGACCTAAGAGTACAAGTAATATTGCTATTCCTTTTATTTGGTTAGTATCTTCTCTTAAAATTCCAATATTTTGTTCCAAAATTTATCCTTCTTTCTTGTCACTCTTCTTCGAAGTTTAACGTAACTTTATACCTGTCAAAACCAATTATACTATTATTAAATATTACTTTCGCATTATCTACATATTCTTCTGGTTCAGTCATAGCAGTTCCAAAATGAGTTAACAATAAGTTTTTAACTTTCCCATTTTCAGCTAAAGTTGCAGCTTCTGTAAAGGTCATATGTTTATTTTTTATTGCTTTAGGTAAATCTTCATCATCACCATAAGTTCCTTCACATATAAAAAAATCACTTTCCTTAATAAAATCCCTTATGCTATCAATAGGTCTAGTATCAGTTGTTATGCTAATTTTTATTCCTTTTCGTTCCTCACCAAGTACCATTTCATCAGTATAATCTATCCCTTCAAAATTAATTTTTTTTTCATTTTTTTGAAGTCTGCCCCACAAATTTTTAGGCACGTTATTTTGGGTTGCCTTTTCCACATCAAATTTCCTTTGACGTTTGAAATCAAAGCTATACCCAATACATGGTGCTGAATGTTCCAATTCTATAGTAGAAATTATTGTATTCCAATCAGCAAACTCAGTAGCAATATTTATAGGTTTCCTAGGATTTTCTATAATATTAATTTCATACGGAAGCCAATTTGCAATTACTCTTAACTTATTAATTGTATCTTCAATTCCTTCAGGTCCTATTATTGTTATAGGTTCTGTTCTACCACTATTTCCAATAGTTCCAAGAAGACCAGGTAACCCTACTATATGATCACCATGAATATGAGTGATACAAATAACATCTATACTCTTAAAACCAGTATTAGATATTCTCATAGATACTTGAGTCCCCTCTCCACAATCTATAAGAATTTTTCGTCCTTTGTAACTTAACAATGTAGCTGATAAAAATCTATTAGGCATAGGCATTCCTCCACCACAGCCTAATAAAAGCAAATCTACCATTTACCTAACCTTCTTTCTTATATGTTAAGATATTAATCTGCAAATTCTATAATATTATCTCCTAATTTAGCTATTCTAGCCAAGGAATATAAATCATATCCTTTGTCTTTTAGTATTTTGTAGCCAGGTTGAAAAGATTTCTCGATAACTATTCCTATACCAGCCACTTCTGCACCTGCATCTTCAACTAACCTTATAGCACCAAGTGCAGCTTCACCATTTGCTAAAAAATCATCTATTATTAATATTCTATCAGCTTCATTAATATATTTTTTAGCTAAGGTCAATTCATAATCATGTCCTTTTGTAAATGAATGAACTGTAGTTTGATAAAAATCGTTGCTTAATATTTTTGAAGTTTGCTTTTTTAATATTACCATTGGAATATTCATTTGCATTGCAGTCATTACAGATGGCGCTATTCCAGAACTTTCAATAGTAAATATCTTCGTAACACCATGATTTTCAAAATACTTTTTAAAATATGTACCCATTTCAAACATTAAATCAGGGTCTACCTGATGATTTAAAAACGAATCAACCTTTAATACATTTCCTGATAAAGCCTTACCTTCTTCTAAAATTTTTTTATGTAAACTTTCCATCTTCTTCACCTCATATGTTTTTCTTTAGAATAATTTTCTAATACTCTAATTATACATAAAAAATAGAACTTGTCACATTTTTTATACATGCCAAGTTCCATTATGAATTATAACTTATTAATTATACTAGCATTATAGGCTGCACCGAATCCATTATCAATATTAACTACTGTAACACCACTTGCACAACTATTTAACATCGATAAAAGCGCTGCCACACCTCCAAAATTAGCTCCATAGCCTACACTTGTAGGCACTGCTATTACTGGTTTATCAACAAGGCCGCCTATAACACTGGCTAAAGCGCCTTCCATTCCTGCTATCACTATAACAACTTTTGCTCCTCTAATTTCATCAAGTCTTGAAAAAAGCCTATGTATGCCTGCAACTCCAACATCTATTATCTTTTCAACCCTGTTTCCTAGTATTCTTGCAGTTTCATAGGCTTCTTCTACAACTGGTAAGTCAGAAGTTCCAGCAGCAACAATTGCTATATAACTTTCTGTAGTTTTTTGCTCTTTTTTCTTAATTACTATTGTTCTCCCAAGTTTGTTGTACTCTGCTTCCTCACATATTTCTTTTACAGCAGCATACATTTCTTCCGTAGCTCTAGTCCCTAAAATATTATTATTTTTTGTAAGCATAAATGTAATAATATCTTTAACCTGCTCCACTGTTTTCCCTTCACAATATATTACTTCTGGGTAACCAACTCTTAATTCACGATGGTTATCAATTTTAGCAAAACCTAAATCTTTGAAAGGTAAATCTTCTAATTGCTCAAGAGCTTGTACTACATCTATTTTATTATCTTTAACCTGTTCTAGCAAAACTTTTATTTCGTCTTTATTCACTAGCTCTATCCTCCCTAATTCTTAAATTTGTCCCTCTGAAATTTTTGCTATAGTTTCATTAAAACTTCCTACTCTATATCCTTGAAGATCTAAAGATACATATTTAAATCCACATTCTTTTATTTTTTCAGCAATAGTATCTAAAAGCTCTTCATTAAATAATTTGCTTCTATCATCCTTGCTAACTTCAATTCTTGCCAAATCCCCATGGCATCTTACTCTTACAGCTCTAAAACCTATACTCATCATGTACTTTTCAGCATTTTCAATTTTTTCAAAATCTTCTTCTTTTAACTCATTTCCGTATGGAATTCTTGTTAAAAGACATGCATATGGTGGTTTATCCCAAGTATTAAGGCCTAATTCCTTTGAAAATGCTCTTATTTCTGCTTTAGTTACTTTGCATTCTAAAAGAGGACTCCTTACATCTAACTCTTTAAGTGCTTTAAGACCTGGTCTATAATCGCTGATATCATCAAAGTTTGTACCATCAATCACACAATCATATCCTTGAGTTTTTGCTACATCTAATATCATATTAAACACTGCTGTTTTACAAAGGTAACATCTGTCTTCTGGATTAAACTTAATTGAATCAATAATTGGCGCTTTTATAATTTCATGCTTTACTCCTAATTCTTTAACTAGTTCTTCTGCTTCAGCTATTTCCCATTTAGGAATATACGGTGACATTATTGTCACAGCTTTTAAATTCTCTCCTAAAGCTTCCTTACCAACTTTAAGTAAAAAAGTACTATCAACTCCACCAGAAAAGGCTAAAACAACTTTTCCTAATCCTTTTAGATAATTAATTAATTCATTATATTTTTCATTATTAATCATTTAAACTTCAACCTCCAATTAATTTATATTTTTCTTATAAACTGCTTTATATATTTTATCTATAGATATATTTTGTTCCTTTGCTATTCTTCTGCATTCTTCATATTCTGGTTTATATTTTACTAAATTTCCATTATAATAAGATTTTTTTATTGTAATATCTCCATATTCAGTTTCGACCTTTGAAAATTCTCTATTTAACATTATTTTTTCTACCTTATATTTTCTTACTCCAATTGATGTAGTTTCTTCAAATATAATATCTAAAATATCTTTTTCAATTTTCTCATTGATTAAAACACTTAATTTTATTCCTGGTCTTCCTTTTTTCATAAAAATTGATGATTTATATACATCTAATGCACCTGCATCAAAAAGCTTTTCTTCAACATAACCATAAAGTTCTGGATTCATGTCATCTATATTAGTTTCTAATATGTATTGTTCTTCTATTTGTTCTAAGCTTTCAGTTTCTCCTAAATATACTCTTAAAACATTAGGAATTTCTAAATCTTTATGTCCTATACCATATGCAACCTTATTAATTGAAAAATTCATTTTAGAGGTAAATTCCTTTACATTTGCTGCTATTATAGCTGCACCTGTAGGAGTAGTTGTTTCAAATTGAACTATTCCAGTATTTATAGGAATATTCTTTAATATTTCTGTTGTTGCTGGTGCAGGCACTGGCATAAGACCATGGGCACATTTAACAAACCCACCTCCAACTTGTATTGGCGAAGCAATAATTTTATCAACCTTTAAATAATCTATACAAATAGCTGCACCTACTATATCTACAATTGAATCAATTGCTCCAACTTCATGAAAATGTACTTCATATATCTCTTTTCCATGAACCTTTGCTTCAGCCTCAGCAACCTTTATAAACATATCCAAACTAAGTTTTTTTACTTTATCACTTAAGTAACTTGAATTTATTATATCTTCTATGTCTTTTAAATTTCTGTGGTGATGTTCATGATTATGCGAATGTTCACTATGACTATCATTGTGATGGTGATTGCTCTCATCATGCTCATGAGTGTGTTCGTGCTCGTGAGTATGATTATGTTCATGAATATGTCCGGGCTCATATGTGTGGCTGTGTTCATTCGTATTAAAATGATCATGTACATGAGTGTGCTCATGTTTATTATTAGATAAAGCTTCTTCTGGCATTTGAGTATTATTATTCAATAAAACATCAACCCTTGTCCCTGTTATTCCTAACTTTGCAGACTTTTCTATATTAATTTTAAATTCTGAATTCAAATTAAGTTTTGTTAGTTCTTCCAATAAGTATTCTTTAGGTACCCCTAAATCAATTAAAGCTGCTAAATTCATATCTCCACTTATTCCACAAAAACAATCATAATATAAAATTTTCATTGCTATCACTCCACTTCATAATTTTTTCAATTATCGATGTTCAATTTTCAATTAAATGCGAATACACTTCAGTATTAATTTAATTTAAATAATCAATTTCCCAATTAAAAATTAACCTTATAAATATAATATATATGTATTATTGAGATATTATAATCGTAATACTAAACTAGAAATACTATTCATTTTTCTGGAGCAGGCATGTGAAATTGAGCTGATGATGGTTCTTAATTGGAGCTTGTTCCATTTTTAGCTTGTCCAGATTTTACATCTGGAACACGCTAAAATGGTGATAAGCTCCAATTTAGAACCTTCCAGCGAAAATTTCACTAGTCATGCAGAAGACAAATGTATTGGATTTCGGTAAGTTACCACATAATTTTAATTCTCGCGTTTGATATCTATAGGCCTTATATAATATTATATTCACGTAAAAATTCACGATCTTTTAAAACAGATTCATATTTATCATCTCTTATTATTTTATGATCTTCTGAAAATACGATAACTCTATTAAAAATACCATCTATATATTCAAAATCATGAGTTGCACAAATTATTGTTTTCCCACTTTTATTAAGTGCTGTTAATAATTCCTTTAAGAATCGTTTTCCTTTTGGATCTATACCATTCATTGGTTCATCTAAAGTAATTACTTCTGGATTTAAAGCTAATGTACTTGCAATTGCAACTCTCTTTTTTTCTCCACCACTTAAGTTGTAAGGATGTTCATCTTTCAATTTTTCAATATTCAGTAGCTTAAGACTATCGCTTACTCTTAGATTTATTTCAGCTTCTGGTAATTGCATTTGCATTAATCCAAAAGCCACTTCTTCAAAGACAGTAGAACAAAATAATTGAGCATCAGAATTTTGAAAAACAAAACCTACTCTCTTATGAAATAATTTTAAAAACTTATTATTTCTTAGTTTTTGTTCATTTATTTCTTCCTTATCAAAAATATAGTTTCCTTTACTTGCAAAAAGAATTCCATTTAATAATTTTAAAAAGGTTGATTTTCCACTTCCATTTGGACCTATAACAGCTATAGCTTCTCCTTCTTTTATTTCAATATTCACATTATCAAGTGCTACCTTGTTTTTGTATGTGAATGAAATATTCTCAAGTTTTATCATTATATTTCTCCTTGTATTTTTTGTAGGCTACTCAAAAATAGATAAACAAACAAATCATAAATATATTAATAATAAGATATATATAATCTACTTTTTTTAATTTCAAATTTACCTTTGTTGTATATTCTCCTATAAAGCCTCTGCATTCCATGGCATGAAACATTTCTTCACTCATTTTATAAGACTTAAAAAATAAGCTTCCAATAATTCCAGTAAGAGAATTGTATTTATTAGAAGTTATTCCAATTGCTCTAAGTCTTAATGCATACAACAAGTTAATTGAAAATTCGCCTAAAAGTACAATATATTTTAAGGTTATATCCATAATCCATATGAAAATATCAGGTATAAATATTAATTTTAGAGCTTTGCTCATTTCACTCCATTTAGTATTATGAGCTAATAAATTCATAAGTAATATTGATAAAATTAATTTTTGAAAAATCAACATACTATTATATATGTTTCCATAAAACATAGACGGAATCAAAGCAATTAAAGTAATTATTGGAAATAATAAACTTCTTAAAAATATTCTTTTCCTTGCCATCTTTTCCATTAGAAATAAATTGCCTAAAACATATATATCCATTATTAATAAAAATGTACCGCTTCTTGAAATTGATATACAAATTATAACTAAAAAAGTACATACGATTTTTAATGCAGAATTTATTGAGTATATTAATTTATCTTGACTTTTATTCTGCCTAATTATTGATATTGTCCTGATTAAAGAAAAAATACTTTTTTCTATATATAAGTTTTTTTCTTCTTTTGGAATATAATTATCTTTTTCTGAAAGCCATTCTGGAATCATCTATTCTCCTTAATATTTGTTTTAAAATATATTTTCGCTAATACTCTAAAAATTAGTAAAATTAATATTACTCCACTTAGTGCTGACAATATATAACTTAAATGTTCATTCAAAAATTTGAAGTTATAATCTGAAATTGGAGAATTAAATTGAAATCCATTTTCCATTCCTTTTGGTACAAATCCCAAAAGCTTGTAAATTTCATCCGTACCCCATTCTCCCCATGCAGTTCCAGTAGCTATAAGCCCTAAAGGGGTAGCTAAAATGAGAATTCCTATAATAATATATAGATAATTTATCTTTTTTGTTGTGCCTTCATATATTACCTCAGGTGATGCCTTTTTTACATAGCTATATGCTCCAACTGTAATTATTCCTTCTAAAATTCCAACTACTAATAAATGAGGAATCATCATAGCAGGAATTGAAATTGCTAAGCCATATGGGCTATATAAAGGCAATCCTGCAGAATCCCTAAAAAGTAATGGCTGAATCCCAAATTCAATTGCAGCAAATAAAGCTGCTAAATTTACAGATAAGTATCCAGCTAAAAACGCTCCGATATATTCTCCCTTTTCATTCTTAAATAAACTTTTTATAAGCCTGAAAATATAAAATGCTGTAAATGGCATTATAAAGGCCATATTAAAGCAATTTACGCCTATTGCTAAAATACCTCCATCTCCAAAGAATAACGCTTGAATTACAAGGGCTATGGTAACTGCAAAAACAGCAGAATATGGTCCAAGTAAAATAGCTGCAAGTGCCCCTCCAATAGCATGTCCTGTAGTTCCTCCTGGAAGGGGTACGTTAAACATCATTATTAAGAAAGAAAAGGCGGCTGCAACTCCAAGAAGTGGCATTTTCTTTCTTGTTATTTCGGCTTTTACCTTATGGCTTGCTCTTTTCCAAACAGGCAACATAACTACTCCCAAGGTTGCACAAGTTGTAGGACTTAAATAATTATCTGGTATATGCATTTCTTAAACTCACCATCTTTCATAAAGTTAAATATTCTATAAAAAGGTTTTATAATCTTCATAGTTCCTTTTCAAAAGGTTAGGAGTATCGAGTCCATAAGGACAATGTGCTTTACAATTTCCACACTCTATACATTCTTCAATTTTTTTCATCTTAGCTTGACCTTTTTCTGAAAGATGGTCTTTAGCTGGGGATCTACGAAGAAGTAAGGACATTCTTGCACAATTGTTAATTTCTATTCCTACTGGACATGGCATACAATATCCACAGCCGCGACAAAATTCACCGACAAGTTCATTTCTCTCTTTTTCAATATATTCTTTGATTTCTGCTGTCATTACAGGTGGATTTTCTATATATGATATAAATTCATCAAGCTCATTTTCTCTTTGAATTCCCCAAATAGGTAAAGTATTAGAAAATTGAGAAAGATATGCATAAGCTACATCACTTCTTGTTATAAGGCCTCCAGCCAATGCTTTCATGCAAATATATCCAATGTTCTTTTCTTTACATAAGTTTACTAAATCTTCTTCTTTTTTATCCGCCAAATAACTAAATGGAAATTGTAGAGTATCATAAAGACCAGAATCAACAGCCTCCATAGCAACAGCAAGCCTGTGATTTGTTATACCTATAAAACGAATTTTCCCTTGTTCTTTTGCTTCAAGCATTGCTTCATAAAGCCCTGTCCCATCATTTGGTTTAGGGCAAAAACTTGGATTATGAAATTGATATATATCTATATAATCTGTTTTAAGCAAAGTTAGGCTTTTCTCCAAATCACTCCAAAAACCTTCGACAGTTATTGAAGGAGTTTTGGTTGCAATAAAAATTTTTTCTCTTACGTCACTTAAAGCTAGACCTATTTTGTATTCGCTATCACTATAGCTTCTTGCAGTATCAAAAAAATTAATACCGCTATCATAAGCCTTTCTTAATAACTTAATTGCTTCCTCATCAGAAACACGTTGAACTGGAAGAGCTCCAAACCCATTTCTATTCACTGTAATTTTTGTTCTTCCCAATGTAACATTTACCATATTGTCATCACCTTTCTCGTTGTTACCTAAATATATAAATAATATTTATTTTCCTTATTTACTATTATAGTACTTGAAGTTAACTCTAAGTCAATAGATAATACCAAAAATCGTCCTAAAATGAAAAACTAACTTCTTGATTGCAATAGTAAATTCGTGATTACTAAAAATGATATAAAATAAAAATACCCTGTATTATACAGGGCATTTATGTAAAAATGGGTAATAGGGTATTGAATTTATTTATGTGGTAACTAATAATATTCTAAGGGGTGAATATTATTGTATTTTCCACTCACTATATTATACGCAAATAAATTAAATTTTCTGACCTAAAAATAGAAATTTAAGTGGAATTTAATAGAATTTTAAGACCAATTTAATATTATAATTTCCAGAAACAAACAATACTTAAATTCATGTTTATATTTACTCATATATTACTTTTAAACTAATACCCACGAATTAATCTTTGACGACATTCTGCTCTTTGCCGAGGAGACATTCTTAATATATTCATCTCCATCCATTTACGCTGCTTAAGAGAAAATCTATCTCCAAAGAAAAGCATAAACTGATTATCATAAACTTCACCTATTAATCCATAAGTTGATTGAGTAAATTTAATAAAACCTAATGTTTCCAATAAAGCTGTATCATGAAGATAAATTCCTTTAACTTCATCAAATAATTTTAAATCTAACTCTCTTTCTAGCTTACCTGCTAATAGATTATGTTTTGATTCACCACACTCATAAAAATTTCCATCTCTTGATAACCAACCACATATACCTGACTCATTCATTCTGTTTAATAGGATAGATACATATTAACTGCAAAATAATTTTAGTTATATCTTCCTATTTTACACCTCACTTCCTTTGTATAACTCATTACAATTATAATTGATTTTTATGCGAATAGCTATATTAATAGCATCAAATTGAAATTATACAACTTAATTGAAATTACACTAAAAGATAACTAAGAAATGAAAAGTTAATTGAAAATTAATAATTGAACATCGCTAATTAAAATTTATATAATTTAAAAATGCAACCAAAATTATGGCTGCATTTTGAGAGAAATTTAATTTTAGGTTAAAGGGTGTTAGTTCTATGGGATAAGATTATATTAACATATTGTCTATAAATAATCTATATCTTTTGATAATAATTATCCCAATAATTTCCGACAATATTTATGTTTTTTTAGAAAAATAATATTTTAATTAAAATTTCTTACAAAATTATTTTCTCGCACAATTTGATGTTTTTTCATTTAATATTTCTAAACCATGATGCAATTCTGTAATAATATATTCAAGACACTCAGTAACCGCTTTTGGACTTCCAGGTAGATTTATGATTAATGTACTTTTACGAATCACAGCTGCTGCACGGCTTAACATAGCTCTTTTTGTAAACTGCATGCTATAAGCACGCATAGCTTCAGGTATGCCTGGAACTATCTTTTCGCCTATTGCTAATGTTGCCTCTGGCATACAATCCCTTGGTGAAAACCCTGTTCCACCTGTAGTTAGTATAAGATCTGCAATGTTTTCATCACAGATTTTTTTCATTTCTGCGCTTATAAGATCTTTTTCATCTGGTAATAATACTGTATAAACAACTTCATATCCATTTTCTTCAACTATATTTCTAATAACTGGTCCACTTTTATCTTCTCTTTCTCCTCTATATCCACTATCGCTTGAAGTTATAATTGCTACTCTAAACATATTAACTCATCTCCTACTTTAATCTTTCCACCATGAATTACTTTTGCAAAAACTCCTTCTCTAGGCATGATGCAATCCCCAACTCGCTTATATATTTCGCAGTGAGCATGACATTCCTTCCCAACTTGTGTAAGCTCTAAAACAACCTCATTACATTTAAATATTGTTCCAATTGGTAAAGTTTTAAAATCTATTCCCTCAACTAATATATTTTCTCCAAAAGCCCCATCTTCTACAGCTCCGCCTCTTTCATTAAAGTCAAGCACTTTATTATATGACAACAAGCTTACCTGTCTATGCCAGTTTCCACCATGTGCATCATTTTCCAAACCAAACCCCTCTATAATATTGCATTCTCCAATATTCTTTTTTTCAGTTCCCCTTTTTTCACTTATACATATAGCAATAATTTTCCCCATCTTCGCTTCCTCCAAATCTATAATATAGTCCATATTTTAGCCACCTATTTGAGACATAATATTTTCTTCAAACTTTTCACTGCTATTTAAATCTAAAAATCTATTTTCTTTTGGCTTATCATAAATTACTTTTCTAATTACTTCCATAAGTTCGTCGTCACTTTTTCCATTTCTTATAATAGATTTAAGATCTTGTCCTTCATTAAATTGAAGACATGCTTTTAAAAATCCATTAGATGTTAGCCTAACTCGGTTACACGTATCACAGAACTTATGATTAACTGCACTGATAAAACCTATCTTTCCTTGAAAATTATCTAAAGTATAATATTTACTAGGTCCATTTCCTATAGATTTATTATACGGTATAAGTTCTCCATACCTCCCATTAATCATCTTCTTGATTTTATCTTCGCTAATTCCATTTATTTTTTTACCAAATCCAATCGGCATTAATTCTATAAATCTAATATGTATATTTTTATTTTGCGCTAACTTAATTACATCCAAAATTCCTTTTTCATTAAATCCTTCTATTGGAACACAATTTATTTTCACCGCAATATCTTTATATTCTAGGACTTTATTTATACCTCTGATAACCTTATCAACATTCCCTACACGTGTAATATTTTTATATGTATTTTTATCTAATGAATCTATACTTACATTAATTGCATCAATTCCTGCATCGGCCAATGCGTCCATTTGTTCTTCTAACAAAATGCCATTAGTAGTTAATGTAATATTATTAATACCTTTTATGTTTTTAATTCCTTTAATCAACAATGCTAAATCCTTCCTTACTAAAGGTTCTCCTCCAGTAATTTTAACTTTACTTATTCCAATTTTAGCAAACTTTTCACACAAATGAATTATTTCCTCATAAGATAATATCTCTTTAGACTCCAAGCACTTTATTCCTTTTTCTGGCATGCAATAAATGCATCTTAAATTACATCTGTCAGTAACTGAAATTCTTATATAATCAATTTTTCTATTATAATTATCAAACATATTATGTCACCTCCATTTCCCTGTTTATTACTTTATAAAATAACGGAAGTATTAAACATATTACTTCATATATTTTAATTGGAATCATTATTTATAATCCTAATATTCATATAGTTAAATATCTCTTCAATAATTTTCTCTATATCATTAATATCAACAGTATTGATTCCATCAAAACCACAAGTTAAATTTGTTGCTATAGCAATTATTGTTTCTTTCTTACAGACATAACTTCTTGAAATTTCTTCTCTTACAACCTCTATCTTTGGATAATTTGAGAATTTAAATCCTTCTAATAAAATAAAGTCTGCTTCTTTAAAATTCTTTATTAATTCTTTTTCTGTAATACTATTTTGCTCTTTGATTATCATAAACTTTGAATTAGAAAATACTGCAGTTCCATAGGCTCCTGCTTCTTTATGCCTAAAAGAATCAGTGCCTGGTACATCTCCTTCAAAATCATGTCCATCATGTTTTATTGTTGCTACCTTATACCCTAAAGTAGTTAACTTAGTAATAAGCTTGGTTACTAAGGTTGTTTTTCCAGAATTTTTAACGCCACTTATTGCTACTATAAAAGGTTTATTTTTCATTTAAAAAGTCTCCACTTTTTCCACCAGTTTTCTTCAATAAATGTATATCTGAAATCTCCATAGTCTTATCTATAGCTTTACACATATCATAAATTGTAAGAAGTGTAATATTAACACCAGTTAAGGCTTCCATTTCAACTCCAGTTTTTCCTTCAACTTTAACAATACAAATAGCTTCAATGTAATTTTTTTCTTTATTTATATCAAAATCAACTGAACACTTGCTAATCATAAGTGGATGGCACATTGGAATTAAATCTGAAGTTCTTTTAACTCCCATTATTCCAGCGATTCTTGCTACTCCAAGTACATCACCTTTTTTTACTGTTTGATTTAAAACCGCATCCATCACTTCACTGTTAACATAAATCTTCCCTTTTGCTATAGCTGTTCTTTCTGTAACATTTTTTTCTGAAACATCCACCATAATAGCATTTCCCTTTGAATCGAAATGATTAAACTTATTTTCCATTATTACACTTCCTTTGAAATATATTTATCTATAATATAATAATATCAATTTTATCACCTTTACTCAATTTTTTCGTTCCTTTTTTAACGTCTATTAAACAGTTGCACCCAACCATAGACGCAAGCATCCCTGATGAATGTTTATTTTCAAGGAATTTAACCTTTCCATTATTAAAATAAGCACGTATAAACCTTCTTTTTGAACTAGGTTTATTAAATTCATCTTCCATAATTCCATTAACATGAACAGGCTTCAAATTTTTATTGCCACATAATTTAGCTAAAAGTGGTCTTCCTAAAAGTTCAAAAGTTGTAAGAGCTGCAAAAGGATTTCCTGACAGTGATAATATAGGTTTATTTTTATACAATGAATACATAGCCGGAGTTCCTGGTTTTAGATTAACCTTCCAAAAAATCCTATTTGCTTCTATTAATTGGATTACATTATGTAAAATATCTTTTTGCCCTAC
The DNA here is from genome assembly GCF_022320955.1 of Clostridium sp. YIM B02555. Lineage (NCBI taxonomy): Bacteria > Bacillati > Bacillota > Clostridia > Eubacteriales > Clostridiaceae > Clostridium > Clostridium sp. YIM B02555. The sequence goes on from NZ_JAKJJY010000010.1 coordinate 127,684, forward strand.
AGAAACACCTCCTGTAGTTATTATCAAATCCATATCATTGATAACTTCATTTATTCTTTTTCCTACTTTTTCAGGACTATCTTCAATAATTTCTGCAATAACTGGTCTTATTCCTAATTCCTTTAATCTAGAATATATTAAATGAAGGTTGCTATCATAAATTTTACCTTTCATTAATTTTTGTCCTGGTATTCCAATTTCATCTCCAGTAACAATTAAACCTACCTTAGGGGTAACTTTAACTTTAACCTTTGAAACACCCATACTTGATAGTATTCCTTGATGAACATAGGTAAGCTGTTGCCCTTTTTCTATTAATAAATCCTGTTTCTTTATATCTTCACCAGAAAAACAATAGTTATCATATTCACAAAGCTCTTCGTAAATTTCAACTTCATCTTCACCATAATCAGTGTTTTCTTGTCTTATAACACAATTTGCTCCTTTGGGAATTTTAGCGCCTGTCATAATTCTAATAGCTTCTCCTCTTTGAAGCTCTCTTTCACTATACCCACCTGCAAATATACAATCTACAACTACTAACTTTTTTATGTTTTCTCTACTAGCTCCCTTTGTATCCTGAGCTATCAATGCATATCCATCTAAAGGCGATCTATCAAAAGGTGGATTGTTCATAGGCGCATAAATATCTTCAGCAATTATTCTTCCAGCTGCATCAATTAATTCAATTTCTTCAGTTGCCTGAGTTTCTTTAACACTCTCAACAATTAACTCTACAGCTTTTTCAAGTTCTATATTGAGCATAAACTAAACACCCTTTCCAAATCCACAATTAGGATATATACATACTTTGCAGCTAAGACATAATCCACCATGTCCCATTCTTGCTATATCTTTTTTTGATATCTTAACTCCTGCTGCTATCCTTGGTAATACTAAATCAAAAATAGTTGCTTTAGCATACATTACACAACCAGGTAAGCCAACAATAGGGGTTCCATCTTCAAAATAACCAATTAAGAACATAGCTCCAGGTAAAACAGGTGCACCATAGGAAATAATTTTTGCGCCACTATCTCTAACTGCACTTGGCGTTAAATCATCTGGGTCTACACTCATTCCGCCAGTGCAAACAATAAAATCTGAACCATTTCGCTTAAGTTCTAAAATAGCATCAACTATCATTTTACTTTCATCATTAACTATTTTATGTCCGCAAACAGTAATATTATATTGTTTAAGTTTATCAATAACTACAGGCGTAAAAGTATCTTTAATTCTTCCATGATAAACTTCGCTACCTGTTGTAACTATTCCTGCTTTCATTTCTCTAAATGGTAATAATTCCATAAGAGGGTTATTTTCGATAATTTCTTGAGCACGCTTTAACTTAGCTTCTTCAACAACTAACGGTATAACTCTTGTACCAGCTAATTTATCTCCTTTTTTCACTGGATAATTTGTATGTCTTGTCGCAATCATAATTTCATCTAATTCATTTATTTTATCTAATCTATCTACATCTACTCTAAATAAACCATCTATATCAGCAATTAATTCAATCTTACCTTCTTTAACTTCTGAAGGCTTTATATTATCATTTTTACACAAATCATATAAAATTTCTGCCGCTTCATTTTCATGAAGCATTCCTTCATTTTTTTCCCAAACATACAAATGTTCTTTTCCTATAGATAGTAATACTGGAATATCTTCTTCTCTTACTGTATGCCCTTTTTTAAAAGCCACATCCTTAACTACATCTTTTATTATTCTTGTTATGTCGTAACAAATTATGTGTCCTACGGCATCAACAGTAGCTATTTTCTTCATATAAAACCTTCTTTCTAATATGAATAAGTCATGATGAATTCTTCATATTTCATATTTCATCTTTTATAATCTAATATCTCATAGACCTCTCGCATCTCTGAAATTATATATTTTCTATGCATTAAAAAAGCTGTATTATTTCAACCGTACAAAATTAGGTATGAAAAATACAGCTTTATACTATTAGTATTTTGCTCTAAATATCAATCATTATTTACAAAAATAGAATAATCTATTCTTGTAAATAACGCTCCTTCTCTAATACGGAAGGCTAGATGGTTTCCCACGTAACCCAGAAAGCGATAAGCTTAAGGATATTTTCATTCCTATTCTTATTTCACTTTGGCGCAATATCCTAGACTAAATTAACCCTTAGATATTTTTGCACGGAGATTATTTAATTATATTTATAGTTATTACCATATAGATATCCAAATTAATAATCAAACTTATAAATAGAATATGCATACATTCTTGAGAAATTCAAATTACAATACTATACTAGAAATCCGATGCATTTTTCTGGAGCAGGCATGTGAAATTGAGCTGACAAAGATTGTTAAGCAGAGAACCCAAATCTGTGATTTGGTGTGAATCGCTTACTCAGCGAACGAACGTGAGTCGAGTTTCCTCTATGGCTTGTTCCATTTATAGCTTGTCATAAATTTACTTTAGGAACAAGCTAAAATGGCGATAAGCTCCAATTTAGAAGCTTCCAGCGAAAATTTCACTAGTCCTGTAGAAGACAAATGTATTGGATTTCGGTAATTTTCGCTTAAGTCTAATTCCCGCGTTGGATATCTATAAGACTTTTAGTTTATTATAGTCATTTATATCATTAATGTTATCCAAAATATTTTCACTAAAATTGTTTTCTGATAAAGATATAATTTTTGTGTTTGAGCGCTTAATTAAATTCAAAAGCTTATAATCCTCTTCCGTTATCATTTCTTCAATTTTACCTAACAAAGCTTTAGAATATATTCCACCCAAAGGATAAATTCTACCTTTTATATCTTGAGTCACAATACATTCAATATCCTCTGTTAGTGAATCACAAACAAAGTTTATGAATTCCCTATTTATCTTAGGCATATCACATGCAGTTACAAAAATATATTTTTCCTCAATTGATTTTAAGGCTGAGTATATTCCCCCTATTGGGCCTATATCCTTATACATATCTTCAATTAAAGTAAAGCTTAAATGTTTATATCTCTCTTTTTCATCTACAGAAATATAAATATTATCAAAGCCAGCAAACCTATCGGCTATACTTTCAATAAAACTCTTATTTTGAAATTTTAGAAAAGCCTTATTATTGCCGTTCATCCTCCTACTTTTTCCACCTGCAAGAATTAATGCTCCAATATCCATATGAACCACCCTCAGCTATTTTATAAATATTCTTTTTTAGTTTTATTTTATATTAAGTTCATTGTCATATGCAAATTCAAAATTATCTTTGATGTTGAAAAAGTCTGAATAATCTATTTTAAAGATTGTTTTTTTAACCTTTGAAATATCAATTTGATTCTTAATTAATTGAGTTAAAATACCTGCATAAGATAAATCTCCTTGAATTATTGCTCCATAAATCTTACCGTTCTTATGTATGATCTTCTTATAATTTCCTTTATTATCACTTTCAATGTCTACTGTGTAAGTTTCATCTACTGGTTCATTGATTCCAAGTGACATTGTTGGAATTCCTAAAAAGTTCATAGTGGATTTACTAGCAAAGAAGTCTGTCATCTCACTTTTAACTCCTACCATATTATTTGCAGCAATGATTCCTTCTTTTACAGCTGTCGGCCAAATAGGATTTCTTCCAGTAACATCCCCTGCACCATAAATATCTTCACAATTTGTTTGCCCAAAAGTATTTATCAGTAATCCAAATTTATCTGTTTCAATACCTGATCCTTCTAAAAAACTTATATTCGATCTAACACCAGCTGCAACTATTAATAAATCACAAGGTATTTTTTCACCACTTGTTAATAATATTTCAGTAATTTCTCCTTCTTCATTAACAATAAGTTCCTTTATACCTTTTTCATAATATTGTTTTACACCCTTCTTTTCAAAACCTTGTTCATAAGCTAATGCTGCCTTTTTATCAAGCTGTATTGAAAGCATATGATCTTTCATTTCAACAAGAGCAATATTTTTACCTGTATGCGTCAAGCCAGAAATAACATCTATTCCAACAAGACCCGCTCCCATTACTACAATATTATTCCTTGTTTTTGACATTTCCATGATTTTTTCACAATCATCAAAATTACGGAAACCAATAGCATTTTTTGCAGTTTTTAAATTTGGTATAGGTGGAAAGAAAGTATTAGCACCTGTTGCTATAAGAAGCTTATCAAACTGAAATTCTTCACCAGTTGAAACTATAACTTTTTTTTCATTTACATCTATTCCAGTAACTTCAGTTCCCTTTATCCAATTAATTTTATTCTTGTTTATAAAATCATCTTCAACAAATTCGAGTTTTTTTACATCTCGAATTCCTTCCATATAATGATGAAGTATACATCTTGAGTATATTTTATCATCTTTTGATATTAATGTAATTTCAGCTTCTTTATCTAAATTCCTAAGCTCTCTAACTCCATTAACTCCTGATGCTGAAGCACCTAAAACAACATACTTCATAAGACTATCCTCCTGTATTCCTTATTAGTACATAAAGATTATTAATCTCTACGTCTCCTCTAGGGTTATTGCTGCCATTGGACATTTTTCAACGCACATTGGCTTTGGCTCATTATCTTGACTGCGATGTACACACATATTACATTTCATTATTTCTTTATGCTCAATTCTATCACTTTTTAACACTCCATAAGGACATGCCATAATACACATATAGCAACTTGCACAACGTTCTTTATCATATTCAACATAACCAGTTTCTCTATTTTTGGACATAGCTCCTGTCATACATGTATACACACATTCAGGTTTGTCACAGTGACGGCAGAAAATAGGAGCTGCCTTTGAGCTACTATCTATAGTAACTCTGTTTCTTGAATCGCAGCTTTCATGGCTTACAACACAAGCAGTAACACAGGTTAGGCATCCAATACATTTACTTCTGTCAATTTTAATTCTTTTCATGATTACATGCCCCCTTCAATTTTACTTACATTGATAGGAGTTGTTTTATAAGATGGCTCTTTTGAATAAGGATCATACAATGAAGGAGTTAAATTGTTACATTCTAAATAATGTATAGGTGCATATACTTCATCATATCTAACCATGTCTGTAAGCTTAACTTTAAATTCTGAAGAATGTCCATTTATGGATGAAACTTTAATTAAATCATTTTCCTTTATATTCATTTCTTTAGCTAATTTAATATTCATATAAAGATATGCTTCTTTAGCACTAACATCTTCTATAAATGCAACTTCCCTAGTACGAGTTTGTGTATGCCATTGTCCAACACTTCCTCTTCCTGTATTTAATATAAAAGGAAATTCTTTTGTAGTTGGAAGTGGATTCTCACGTACTTCTTCAAATATAAATTTTGCTTTCTTTGATGGAGTATAATATTTATTATCTTCAAACAAACGTCTAAAGTCGTCTTTAAGAATTTCACCTTCTCTAAAAGGCCATTGAATTCCTTTTGAATTTACTAAACCATCATAAGTAACACCTGTCATATCACATGGCATATTTCTTGAACATTCTTTCATTAAATTAAATGCATCTTTTGGTGTTTTCCATTTATCAAGAAGACTTCCCATCCCTAAGGCTTTTCCAATACCATAAATCACTTCATAATCGCTCTTTTCATCTTCTGTTTTTTCAAGGGCTGGACGCATTGCTGATATACGTCTTTCAGTATTTACATATGTTCCCTCTTTTTTTATACCTGGAACAACTGGAAGATAAATATGACAATCTTCTGAACTATCCGTATCTCCATAAATATCTTGAACAACAAAGAATTCTAATTTTTTCATAGCTTCTTTAAAGGTTTTATTGTTTGTCCATGAATGACGTGGGTTTGTACAAATTACCCATAGACCTTTAATTTCTCCAGAAATTATTTTTTCAATGATTGCATTATAAGTAATTGTTGGCTTAGCAGCCAGGTAAGACTCATGAACTCCAAGTACTTCGGCCACTCTTTCACGTCTAGCCATATTATCAAAATCTCCACCACCATATAAAACAGCAGTATTACTATATGCACGTGAACCCATTGCATTACATTGGCCAGTAAGAGAATTAGCACCTGTGCCTGGTCTTCCTATATTTCCAGTCATCAACGCTAAGTTGATAATAGCCTGCGCTGTTCTAACAGCTTCATATCCTTGATTAACCCCCATTGTCCACCAGAAAGATACTCTCTTTCCATTATGTATAAGTTCTACAAGTTCTAAAATTGAAGCTTCGCTAAGTCCAGTTATACTTGCAGCATTTTGCGTAGTATATTGCTTAACAAATTCCTTAAATGCCTCAAAGCCTTCCGTATAATTAGCTATATATTCATTACTAATATAGGAATTTTCAATAAGCTTATTAGCTATAGCATAAAGTAGATATAAATCAGTTTTTCCTTTTAGTCCATACCAATAATCTGCGTTCTGAGCCGTTTCTGATTTTCTTGGATCAATAACAATTAATTTTTTCTCATTATTGCTTCTAATTTTATCCCACAATATAGGATGGGCTATTACTGGATTAGCCCCAATTAATATAATAGTATCAGATAGTTCTGCATCCTTGAGAGTATAAGGAGGTGCATCAAACCCAAAACTTTGTTTATGAGCAACTACAGCTGTAGACATACATAATCTAGTATTACCATCTACATTTGTTTTTAAATAATTTCTCATAACATTACCAAAAATTGCGAATTCCTCTAAAGTTAATTGTCCAGTACTTATACCTGCAATACTTTCTGTTCCATACTTTGCTTGAAGATCTATAAACTTATCAGCCACAATTTTATATGCATCATCCCAAGGTATTCTCTTAAAAGACCCATCTTCTTGTTTTATTCTAGGCAAAGTTGAATCTGTTATTATCGTTTGCTGTTTATCTAAAGATAATCCTTTAATACAAGAAAATCCATTATTTACTGGATAATCTTTAGTTGGTACAACCTTAACTATTTTATTCTCCTCAACATAAAAGTCTAAATTGCAATCTAAAGCACAATAATTACACGTGGATTGAACTTTTTTCATAACTATATCCTTCCTTTCTTAAGTCATAAAAGGTCATTAAGGCATTTATTTTAAGATTGTGTTTATACTTAAAAGATAATACTCTTGATTCTAAATAGTTATCAAAGTTTAATCAATTTGAAACACACTTTAATTCAAAAATGCTTAACCGTTGTTAATAGAATTAAAATTAATTCCACTCCAATATACGCAATCTTTTTTGATTGTTTTTGGTCCTAATTCAACTCCATCAAGTGCCCATTTTTTGTATTCTTCAAAGCCAACTCTATCGATAATATATCCAATATGCTCTTTCCTGCCAGGAGCATCTGGATCAATATATTTTTCAACAAATTTATAAGTATTTAATATTATTTTTGTGATTGTTTCTTCATCCGTCCAAATTAAAAAGTCTTCTGCTAGTCTTGGATTTTTCTTTCCAGTTCTACCCATAATAGCTAACTTATAATACCTCTCTTTACTTCTAGTCCATGCTCTAGTTGGACATTTAGTTATACAAACACCACACCCTACACATTTTTCTGTATTTCTAACAACTTTATAATTTTCAAAGGATAAAGCTCCTACAGATAATTTTTTACATGCCTTAATACAAGCTCCACAGCTAATACATCTATCTGCTTCATATTGAGGTTCAGTCATTCCGATTATTCCAAAATCTTGGGTTCTAGCTTTAGCACAATCATTTGAACATCCTGTAATTCCAACTTTAAAATGTAAATCATTTGGGAAAATGGCTTTATCTATTCTTTTTGCTACATCTGTAGTATTAAAATTAGCAAAAGGACAAACTTTATTACCAACACAAGCTGAAATGTTTCTTGTTCCAGATGCTTCATATCCATTTTCAGTATCAACTTGATTTATTTCTAAACCTTCAATAATACGCTTTAAAAGTGCATTTACTGCATCCATATCTTCAAAACTTATTCCTTCTATTTCAAAGCCTTGTCTTGAAGTTAAATGAACTATTCCATTACCATACTTCTCTGCAATTTCTTGCACCATACCAAGAATTTCAGCTTGTAAATCTCCACCAGGAACTCTGATTCTTGCAGCAGTAACACCTCTAACCTTTGTAACTCTAAAAGCATTCTTTTTAAGTTTCTTTGTATTTATATCCATGCATTTCTACCCCCTAATCAATTAGTTCCTTTCCTTTAGTGTAATTAAATACAGGCCCATCTAAACAAATATATGTATCATCCATCTTACAATGTCCGCATTTTCCAAGACCACAGCACATCTTTCTTTCTTGAGATATCCATATATTTTCTTCTGGTACTCCTCTTTTTAAAATTTCTATAACAGTAAACTTCATCATTATAGGAGGCCCAACTACTACAAAGGCAGTATTATTAACATCCTTAATTTCAAGATCAGGAATGAAAGTCGTAACTAAGCCTGTTTTCCCTGCATAACCATCTTTAGCTTTATCTACTGTTAAGACTAAATTTATATCTTCTTTCCATTGTTTTAAATTAGCCTTAAATAAAACATCATTTGGTGATTTGAAACCACAAATCAAATTAAAACTTTTGCATTTAGTCATGTTATTTGCAAAATAATCAACTACACCTCTTACTGGTGAAAGTCCTGTTCCTCCAGCGACTACAGTAACTTCTTTTCCTTCATAATCTTTTACGTTAAATCCATTACCATAGGGTCCTCTTAAAAATAGCTTATCTCCAACATAATTTGTAAATATTTCATCTGTAACTTTCCCAACTCTACGTATTGTTAAATCTACAGTTCCTTCGCCTATTCCACTTACAGATATTGGAGCTTCTCCAAACTTAGGCAGAGAAACTTCAAAGAATTGGCCAGGTTTAACTTCTCCTTCAAAGGTCATTCTAAATGTATATTCTATATCAGTATGCTTGATAACTTCTTTTATTTCAGATAAAAATGGGATATATTCATTTTTCATTTATTCCACCTCTTTTACAGCATTTTCAAGTTTATTTATACAATTTGAGAAAGATATGTATTCAGGACAAACGTCGTCACATCGACCACACCCTACACACATATGATATCCAAAACGTTTTTTATAATCATAAACCTTATGCATAACCTTAAATCTCATTCTCTCGCCTTGTGGTTTTCTAAAAGTAATTCCTCCAGCCATATCTGTATATCCATCTACCTGGCAAGAAGCCCATACTCTACGACGTTCTCCAGCTTTTCCATTATCTTTGTAGAAAATATCCTGCATGGTAAAGCAAGTACATGTTGGACAGACAAAATTACAACGGCCACAGCCAATACAACGGCTTGTATATTCATCCCACATTTTAGATTTAAAAACTTTTGTATCTAAATTATCTGGTATTTTTACGTTGACTTTATTGTCGTTTACAAATTCAGGTGTAACAGCTTCCTCTTTAAATTTTTCCTGATTTATCAATTCTTCTAGCTTGTCCCATTTACAGTCTATTAATGTAAAATCATCTTGAACTTTAATATAAGCATCATAATCATTAGTTGTATTTGTTTTCATATCAACACAGAAGCAGTTATCAAAAGTTTTACTACATCCCATAAGAATGAATTTAGTATTTTCCCTAAGTCGCTTATAATAAAAATCTTCTGGACCATTATTTAAATAAATTTGATCTAGACGCTTTAATGCATTTAAATCACAACTTCTTAAAAAGACAATAGCCCCCTTCTTAGGTGCAGCTGATACTTTAACTTCGTCCTCAGTAAAATAAAATAAAGTTTCATTGATAGGCATTAGTATTTCCTTAAATGAATAATCAGATTTCCTATCAAAGACAATTTCATCTATTGTTGATACTTCACCATATCTAATAGTATCAGTATCTGAAAAACATCCATCACCTTTAAATACTTTTGGTGCATAAATTAAATACTCTTTTGAAAGAGTACTTAAAAGAGTATTTGCTGTTTCAGTAATTATTTTATATCCCATTTTACCACTCCTATTACTTGTTAATTTTTTCACTTTTCAAGGCATAAAATTTTTTATACGTAATTTTTATCCTCTATACTAATAGAATAAATAAAAATAAAAATAAACACCGTGATATACATCACGATGTCTTAAAATAATCTGAAAGTTTCTGTAAATCAGGTATAACTATTTTTTTATCTTTATAATAAAATAAGTTTTTACTCTGTAATACTTTTACTGCTCTCGAAACAGTTTCTCTTTGACTTCCTAATAAATCTGCAAGGTAGGTAATACTTATGTTCATATCAATAATGATACCATCATTGCATCTAACTCCATAATCTCTTCCAAGTTTATATATTTTTGCTACAAGCTTCTTTTCAATCTTTATTGAGGAAGGTGTGTTCTTCAATTGCCTATACATACGTCTAACTTTATTTGATAAGGATTCTATAATTACTTTTGTTAAATTGAAATCTCTTTCCATTATCTCTATTAAAATATCTCTATTTATTTCAAATATTTCGGCTTCTTCAAAAACTTCACAATTTATTGATTCTGGCATATCCTCAACTATAACTTCATTTATTATTTTTCCATTATCTAATATGAACATAACTTTTTTTTGACCATTTTCATTAACTTTGTATAATGATACAGAGCCACTTACTACTATATATACAAAATTTATCTTCTCTCTTTCTGAAAATAGCATACTTCCATTAGAATGCTTTTTTATTTTCCCATATTTACTTATCAATGCTATTGTTTCATCAGATACATCAGAAAAAATTTTTAGATTTTTAAGTTCTTCTATCATAGTTTAATCCATACCTCCTTTTTATATAGTAATTTTCCACAAATAATGAATACAACTATTATTTTCCTCATTAAAACTCATTCTACCACATTTCTACTAAAATATTAATATAGACTTTATATTTTAAAGAATTTGATATTTAATTAACAAATTCAGAAAAAACGTGATTAATATCACGGTTTAATGAAATTAAATATGATACCCTTATCTCAAAATATATTAAATGGAGGCGCAATATGAATAATATGGAATTAAAGGGCAATTCAAAACAAGGACTTACAGGTGCCACACTTGGTTTTTTTATTGGATTTGCTGCTGTTGCACTTTATGGGTCGACAGTAACCGTTTTTAAACAAAGTTTTGCTGGTATAAATCCAATCTTATTAGCTTTACTAGTCTCAGCACCATCCTTATCTGGCTCGCTACTTAGAATACCTTTTGCCGCTTGGGTTGATACAACAGGTGGTCGTAAACCTTTTCTAGTTTTATTGGTATTATCTATAATAGGAATGTTAGGACTATATATTGTAATGGCATTTTTTAAAGAAAATTTAGGTCAATATTATTGGCTATTATTTAGTTTAGCAATTTTATCAGGATGCGGTATAGCAACCTTCTCTGTAGGTGTAAGTCAAACCTCATACTGGTTTCCACAAAGTAAACAAGGATATGCTGCAGGTATTTATGGTGGTGTAGGAAATATAGCACCTGGAATCTTCATGGTTATTATCCCTAATATAGCGTTACCTCTTTGGGGACTTTCTGGTTCATATTTGGCATGGTTAATATTCTTAACAATTGGTACAATAATTTATTTCTTTATAGGACAAAATGCTTGGTACTTTCAACTTCTTGAAAAAGGAGTAAGTAAAGAAGAAGCAAGAAAAATAGCTGCTAATAAATACGGTCAAGAGTTATTCCCAAACAACAAGGTTAGTGAAAGTTTAGGAATGTCAGCTAAGTCGTGGAAAACTTGGGCTTTAGTTGGAATATATTTTGCTACTTTTGGAGGTTTTATGGCTTTAACAAGCTGGTTCCCTACATATTGGACAAGTTTTTTTAAAGTATCTATGAAAACTGCCGGTTTATTAACAGCTTTATATTCAATTGTTACTTCTATAACAAGAATTTATGCAGGTAAAATAGCTGATAAAAAAGGTGGAGAAGCTACTGCACTTATCTCCCTTAGTGTTATGCTTATAGGTGCTGTATTTTTAACTTTAAGTTCTTCTATTGAATTTTCAGTAATAGGTATATTGATTTTAGCACTTGGTATGGGTGCAACTAATGCAGCAGTTTTTAAAATTGTCCCTAAAGCTGTACCCCATGCAGTTGGTGGTGCTTCAGGATGGATAGGTGGAATTGGTGCATTAGGAGGCTTTATAATTCCTCCAATTATGGCTTCTTTCATTGATAATTCCGGATCAAATTTAACAGGATATTCAAATGGCTTTGTAGTTTTCATAGCATTGGCTATCGCAGCTATTATTATATTAACTGTAATAAATAAAGTAACAAAAAGTAGTTCTAAAAACTAATTATTTACAAAATATAATATTAAAATTAAAAGGTGTTGTAGCATTAGCAGATTAAAATCTTAGTGCGACATCACCTTTTAATTTATGTTATCAATTCTCTCTTGAATTTTAAATTTATATTTAGCAATTTAACATTACCATTTAATCTATAATAAACTTATAGATATCCAATTTAAGAGTTTTACTTAGAAATGTAATAAGCATGAATAATTGAGAAATTATAATTATAATACTAAACTAGAAATCCGATGCATTTTTCTGGAAGCAGGCATGTGAAATTGAGCTGATGATGGTTCTTAAGCAGATAAGTGAAAGTCCAAATCTATGATTTGGTTTCTTGAACTTAGTTAACTCATCATGAGTTAACCTCCTTTAAAAAACTGATTTGGTGTGAATCGCTTACTCAGTGAACGAACGTGAGTCGAGTTTCCTCTATGGTTGTTTCATTTTCTGCTTGTCATAAATTTACATCCGGAACATGCAGAAATGAGTTCAACCTTCCACTTAGAACCTTCCAGCGAAAATTTCACTAGTCCTGTGGAAGATAAATGTATCTGATTTCGGTAATTGTTGCATAAGTCTAATTCTCGCTTTTGATATCTTTATCTATTGTAATCGCTTTAAAACTAAATTTATTAAGCTAGTTTTTTTATACTTAACGCACTTTGAAGATTATTAATTTCTTCACATAATTCAGAAATTTCTTTAATAATCTCAACTGTTCTAAGTTTTATAGAATTTCTTTGTTCCATATTGTTAGCCATTGTTTCATAGATAAGTATCAATTGAGCTAACTCATCATCTTTTATACTTATATGTCCTTTTTCAGAACAATATTGGGTCAATAAGTAACTAATATGCTCCAACGAATAAAATGCAGGCCACATCATTTCAAGCATTTCTTCATTATTAGGAATCTCTCCCAATGCTGTATTATAAGCCATTTTAAAGTTCATGTGATCAATTTCCATTTTTTCTCTTATAGCATTTGTATCATTATCACTGTTATTACTTGCTAAAAATACGAGCACTCTAGAGTGACTACGCAATAATTTTGCCATTAAATCTGGCAATCTACTTGATGCCGATTTGCGACCAATTATATATGTACCAATTAAACCAATAGCAGACCCAACAATTATATCAGTAATACGTGCTGTAGCAAAATAACCTATATTATGAATTTGAGTTGAATTTTCTGCTATAAGTATAGAATTAGGTGTTATAAATATTGCAGCTAGAGCATAATTTCTTGAAATAGCAAGTTCTATTAATGCTGTTAAACACATATTTACTACTACAACCATAAATCCCTGTGGTTGAAAACTTAAGATAGCTATAGCTAATATTATACCAATTATTGTTCCTACAGAACGTTGAATTGCCCTATGAAAAGTTGCCATAATTGTTGATCCACACATAACAGCAGCACAAGATAAAGTTATCCAATATGGTCTTGTAAATGGAAAATAAAATGCTACAATTGCTGATACTGCTAGTACAATCCCATACCTTATTGAATTAACAAAAACTATTGAATCTTTATTTATTGCATTAATAAATTTTATTGTTATTGATGGTTTGTTAATTTCAATACTATGTCCAATATATCTTAATGGTAAATTTATAATAGCTTCTATATCATAAATCACCTCCAAAACCTTATTATATTCAGTATCAAATTCTCTTGATATTTTGTTTATTTTAATAGTTTCATCTTGACTCAAGTCAACACCAACTTGTAATTTTCTTATCATTTCAATTAGTTCTTTTGGTAATTTATTTGAACCTTTTGAATTTAGTTCAAGTAATGCTAAAAATAATTTATTAGCATGTTTATTTAAAAGCACTAACCGATTAAATATAAATGAAACCTTCCAGCTATTATAGCCTACATTAAGAATTTCCTCAGCTTCCCTCAGTGAATTAACAACTCGATTTCGTACTTGACTGATATTTTCACTTCCAATAGCGTCTGCGAATTCTCCCAATGCTAAATATACTCCTTTAATCTTTTTCAGTTCAGGACCATGAGGATTAAAAAAGTATCCAATCAAACTAACTATCCAAGAAAACATACTACTTGCAAATACGACTCCAATAAATATAGGTATATCAGAATTTTCGAGTTTTATCCCTGTTGTCATTGTAAAACTCAATATAAAAAATACTGCAGCTGGCCCAGTTATCTTAAATATCCCAAAAATGAAAGTTGTAATTATTCCTATTAATCCTACTATCAGCACAATTAGAGCTGGATATGGAGCAGCAAAAATCCCTAAGCAAACTGAAGTTGTTATACCAATAGCAATGAAAAATATTTTCTTTACACGTTGTGCATACGGCTCATTAAATACATACAAATATGTAAATCCACCAATTGCACCTAATAATCCATATCTAACCTGATTTAATAGCAGTCCTATAAGTACTGGAAACCCTCCACAAAGAGCTGCACTTAGAGCCTTTTCCCATGGAAAAGGATTTTTATTTAATTTAAACGCTTGTTTTATTATACCTATATTCATATTATCTTCTTTCCTTCTTGTTTTAATTTAAGTTTTTCATCATTTTTTCTAATGTTTTATTAAAGTTTTCAAGTTCCTCCTCAGAAATATTATTTATTGCCTCTATTTCTATACTCGTAGCAGCCTCATACCAACTAGGAAACATATCATAAGCCTTTTCTGTTAATTCAATACGTCTCTCTCGTTTGTCTTTTCCTTCTGTTCTTATTACAATTCCCATCTCTTCCATTCTAACTAAAGTTCTTGTAATTGTTGGTGCTTCAACTCCAAGGTACTTACATAGTTCAATTTGAGTACATTGCTTTTTTTTGTGTAAGTATAATACAATTCCCCATTGTGATGAATATAATCCAAGTGGTGAAATTTTCTCATTCAATTTTTTTGTAAAACTTCTTGCTAACTGATTCACGTTATGTCCATGTAAAATCATCTATAAACCTCCATATACTTACCTAAGTAATTATTACCTAGGTAAGTATAGCATTTTTATTATAAATAATCAAATTAAAAATAAAATAACAAAAAGCCTATATCTTATATTAAATAAGATATAGGCTTTATTTATAATACATTGCATTTATTTAAACTACATCAAAGAAACACATTTGATCACTTTCAGGAAGACCTTTTAAGCAATCAAATTTTCGAAGCAACTCTATACCAGCATTTCCAATTTTAGAACGCTTCTTAACATCATCTACAGAATTAAATTCTTTTTCTTTAGCCGCATTAGCAATTCCCTCAGCTGCTACATTTCCCATTCCAGCTATACTGTTAAGTGAAGGTCTTATTCCACTTTCTTCAACTTGAAATCTTGTAGCATGTGATTTGTATAAATCTATTGGAAGGAATTTAATACCTCTTTCATACATTTCTAATACTATTTCTAGATCATCATACATATCTTTATCTTTAGGGCCTGCATCATTACCCATAGCATTTATTTCTTGCATCTTTGCTTTAACTTTTTCTTTACCAAAGATCATAAATTCTGCATCAAAAGCTTTTGCTCTGATACTAAAATATGTTGTATAATAAGCTCTAGGTATATGAACCTTAAACCAAGCTATTCTAAATGCCATCATTACATAAGCAGCAGCATGAGCCTTTGGAAACATGTATTTTATTTTTTTACATGATTCTATATACCATTCTGGTACTTCATTAGATCTCATTAATGCTTCATATTCTGGCCACTTAGGTTCTTTTAATGCCTTTCCTTTACGAACAGTTTCCATTATTTTAAAAGCAGTATTAGGAGGGAGACCTTTTTTAATTAAATATACCATAATATCATCTCTTGTACATACCGCATCACTTATGCTTGTAATTACTCCATTATCGATTAAGTCCTTAGCATTTCCAAGCCATACATCTGTACCATGAGAAAGTCCTGAAATACATAATAAGTCAGAGAAAGTTTTAGGTTTAGTATCTACAAGCATTCCTCTAACAAATTTAGTACCAAATTCAGGAATACCAAAGGTTCCTACTTCTGAATTAATTTGATCTGGAGTAACACCAAGAGCCTTTGTTGAATAAAATAAGGACATTGTTTCCTTATCATCCATAGGTATATCCTTAGGATCTACTCCTGTTAAATCCTGAAGCATTCTAATAACAGTAGGATCGTCGTGGCCTAAGATATCAAGCTTCAAAAGATTTTGATCAATTGAGTGATAATCAAAATGTGTTGTGATAATATCTGAATTAGGGTCATCAGCAGGATGCTGAACTGGACAAAATTCAAAAATTTCACGTCCCTTAGGTACAACTATTATTCCACCTGGATGCTGTCCTGTAGTTCTTTTAATACCTGTACAACCTAAAGCAATTCTCATTGTCTCTGCTTTATTAACAGGAATATTTTTTTCTTCAAAATACTTTTTGACATAACCAAAAGCAGTTTTTTCTGCAATAGTACCTATTGTTCCTGCCTTAAAGGTAGTACCTTTACCAAAAATAACTTCTGTATACCTATGAGCTTTTGCTTGATATTCTCCTGAGAAGTTTAAATCTATATCTGGTTCCTTGTCTCCATTAAATCCCAAAAAGGTTTCAAATGGTATATCTATTCCATCCTTGTGAAGATTCTCACCACAAACTGGACATACTTTATCTGGTAAGTCAAAACCATTTAAAACACCGTAATCCTCAAAATCTGAGTACTTACATTTTGTACATCTATAGTGAGGTGGTAACGAATTAACTTCTGTAATACCAGTCATATTAGCAACAAAAGAAGAACCAACAGATCCTCTAGAACCTACTAGATATCCATCTTCATTTGATTTCCAAACCAACTTTTGTGCAATAATATACATAACTGAAAATCCATTTTTAATAATGGAATCTAATTCTTTATCAAGTCTTGCCTGAACAATTTCTGGTAGTGGATCCCCATATAACTCATGAGCTTTATCATAAGCTATATCTTTAATAGTTTGTTCACAGCCATCAATATGTGGAGGACATTTTTCTGGTGAAATAGGGCTGATTTGTTCACACATATCAGCTATCTTATTTGTATTTGTAACTACTACTTCATATGCCTTATCTCTTCCTAAATACGAAAATTCCTCAAGCATTTCTTCTGTAGTCCTTAAATACAATGGGGCTTGTTGATCTGCATCCTTAAATCCTTGACCTGCCTCTAAAATACGTCTATAGATTTCATCCTCTGGATCTAAGAAGTGAACATCTCCTGTTCCAACTACAGGTTTATTTAATTTTTCTGCTAAAGTCACAATTTTCTTATTAATGTCTTTTAAATATTCCCTGCTAGGAACTTGCTCTTGTCTCACTAAATAATCATTATTTCCTAAAGGTTGAATTTCTAAATAATCATAGAATTTTGCAATTTCTTCGATTTGCTCATCAGATCTACCTAATAAGATAGCTTGAAATAACTCACCTTCACTACAGGCACTTCCAAGTATTAGACCTTCAGAATATTTTTCAAACATACTTTTTAGTATACGTGGTTTTTTATAAAAGTAGTCCAAGTGTGAATAAGATACGAGCTTATATAAATTCTTTAAACCAACATAATCCTTTGCTAGTATTATTGCATGATAAGTCCTTACCTTCTTATAAGCTACTTTTTGAGCATCTTCATCAGCAGCATATAAATCTATCTCTTCAACACTTTCTGCTCCTCTTTCCTTAAGTATTTCAAGCATTATATTAAATACCTTAACTGTTGTGTCTACATCATCTAGAGCTCTATGAGCAACTTCAACCTTTATACCTAAGTTTTTTGCAATTCTTCCTAATTTATAAGACTTAAAGTCTGGAAAAACATCTTGTGCTAAAGGCAAAGTATCAACATAAGTGAAATCAAAGTCATACCCCAGTACTTTTGCATTGTGCTTTAAGAAATTAATATCAAATTCAGCATTATGTGCAACTAATACACTTCCTTCAATAAACTCAAGCATTCTAGGAAATACCTTTTCTATGGTTTCTGCACTGCTTACCATATCATCAGTTATTTTAGTTACTTCAACAACTCTCATTGGAATTGGCTTTTGTGGGTTTACAAAAGTGCTGAATTTATCTAATATTTTTCCATCTTTAATTTTCATAATACCTATTTCAGTAATTTTTTCTGTTCGTGGCGAAAAACCTGTAGTTTCTAAATCTAAAACACAATATGTAGTATCTATGCTCTGTCCTTTTGAATTAGTGACTGAAGGTTTCTTATCTGGTGCTAAATATGCTTCAACCCCATAAATAACCTTCATATCTTTATTATCTCTTCCAAGAAGCTTATGGGCTTCCGGAAAGGACTGAACAACTCCATGGTCAGTTATAGCTATTGACTTCATTCCCCAACTCATAGCTCTTTTTATTAGATCAGAAGCGCTGCTCATTGCATCCATCTGACTCATTTGAGTATGCATATGAAGTTCTACTCTCTTCATCTCTGAATTATCCATTCTCTTATATCTTCTCATTCCTTCTGCTTCAACTATTGTGTTAGCAATAAATTCAGTTTCATGAGAAAAATTACTATAACCTGCATTTCCTGCAAGCCTAAGTCCCTTAGCTTTTTTTATTCTAGAGAATACCTCATCATATTCACCTGGTTTACAGAAGGCTTTACAAGTCATTGAATTTGTTCCATCGTATAAATCAAAAGAAATCAGCATCTTTCCACTTCTAAGTTCTTTAGCTTCTAAATTAGATATTTCACCTTCTAAAGCTATTCGTCCCTCATCTGGTGTAATGTCATTAATTTTAATTACAGGTTCCTTTATATTAGCGTTTCTTCCCATAATTAATAATGTGTTTTTCTTAACATCACCTTCTGCCTTTGAATCAGTTTTAACTTCCTCAATCTTTTTAGGTGCTTCAGGAGGTGGTGAAGCAATACTTTGTGTATTTTTGATCTCTTTTTTGATATACATCATTTCATTTGCACGTTTTTCTTCTGTCATTTTAGCAATTTCTTCACCACTTATTGTGTCAATAAATTTAATATCATATTGCTTTCCATACATAATTTTTAAAACACTATTAATTTTTTTATCATAATCCATAGTTTTTAGAAAACCTGATACTGGAATTCTCAAATTAAAGTTAATATTTTTATCAATAACCTCATATTCACAATTATTTACAACTGACTTTAATGCAGGATATTTATTAGACAAAGAACATATAATATTTTCTAATTCTTCTTCTATAGGCTTTATATTTGCTGCATCAGTATATTTAACGCGAATCTTCGAATCATTTAAAGAAAATCTTTGCTTAATGAAATTATTAAAACTCTCAATTTCATTCAATTCTATATAGTTATCAGAACTTATTTCCATTTCTAATATTTTTGTTTTCTTACGCAAAACTACTGATTCTATAATTGCTGTATTTAAGTTTCCACGTGATTCATACTCACTAAAAGCTTCATTTACTCTCTTCATACTAATCATTAACCCTCTTTTAAAATATTTAGCATGTTGCATAACTTATTATATATTATTTTTCATTTTAAATCTTAACTAATTTCTCTTTTGTATAAAAATATTTATTAAAAAAGTAATTAAATCATTAGTTATTTTTCATCTATTGATTATCATTCCATAAACTTTTGATATTGTCAATACCGATAATATGTTTGGTGAGATAAGCTTATATTTATACAATAATTTTATCTTCTAATTCTTCCTTAAAGAGTTTAAAATCCATCACTAATTCTTGTGTATCTTTAGCTATCATTAGTTCTTCATTAGTAGGGATAACTAGTACCTTAACTTTTGAATCTACAGTACTAACCTCAAATGCTTGCCCTCTAACTTTATTTTTATCTTTATCAATACTAACTCCTAAAAATTCAAGGTCTCTGCAAGTTTTTTCTCTCACTTCTGGAGAATTTTCCCCTAATCCTGCTGTGTATACAATGCAATCAACGCCACCCATTGCTGCTGCATAATAACCAATATATTTTTTTACTTTCGAATAAAATATTTCTAAAGCCAGATGTGCTCTCTTATTTTCATCTTCATCAGCAGCTTCAATATCTCTAAAATCACTACTTATTCCTGATATTCCATATACCCCTGATTTTTTATTCAAGATATCATCAATTTCAGCAGCTGATAAATTTAATTCTCTGATCATAAATGTTATTATTGCAGGATCAATAGATCCACTTCTAGTCCCCATAGGAATTCCCTCAAGTGGAGTGAATCCCATACTTGTATCAATAGATTTCCCCTCTTTTATTGCAGTTATACTAGCACCATTACCCAAATGACAAGTAATTATTTTTAAATCGTTTATATTCTTATTAAGCATTTCAGCTGCTTTTTCTGAAACATATTTATGAGAAGTTCCATGAAAACCATATTTTCTAATTGAATGTTGAGTATATAATTCATAAGGAAGTGCATAAACATATGCTTCCTCTGGCATAGTTTGATGAAATGCTGTATCAAATACTGCAACCATCGGTGTTGAAGGCATTAAATCCTTGCATACTTCAATACCGATTAAATTGGCAGGATTATGAAGCGGAGCAAGTTTTACGCACGCCTTTATATTTTGTATTACAGTATCATCTACAATTACTGATTGAGAATAAAATTCTCCTCCATGAACAACTCGATGTCCAATGGCATCGATTTCAGAAACATCGCTAATTACCCCATGTTTTTCATCTAACAGTGCTTTTAGCACAAAACTTATAGCTTCTTTATGGTCTAATATAGGGATTTCAATTTTATATTTTTCTCCACTTCTATTTTGGCATAAGACTGATCCATCCATTCCTATTCTTTCAACTAATCCCTTAGCTAATAGAAATTCATTCTCCATATCAATAAATTGATACTTCAAGGAAGAACTTCCACAATTAATTATTAATATTCTCATTCATTCCACTCCTTTAAAATCCCTTATACTTTTTTATATAAGGCAACTATTAATTAATTTATAGCATATTAAGCTTAAGCAATCCTTATCTTTAAAAATGCCTATAAATAAACTCGTTTTAAGTAAAACCTTTACATAATATTATGTAAAGGTTTTACTTAAAATAGATTATCATATTTTAAAGAAAATTACTAACTTTTTTTAATTTTTTTATTGTTTTTTTATTAACAAATTAATACTAACAGATCTCTCTTATTATATAAGAACTTCCAGCAATATGCTTAGCTTCCTTTTTGATTGCAGCAACAAATACACCTACTTCTTCTGGATTCAAAAAGTGACTAAATTCTCCATGCACTCCAGCTATTGAAATCGAAGTAATTGGAAATTTCCCTTTTCTGCCAACCCTATCTATTGCTTCAATATACTTATTATTTTTATCTTCCTCATTGAAAAAATTTAAAATACCTTCATCGAATTTCATCACTATTTCTTTGCATAAATTTTCACACTCATCAATTGAACTTTCAATAATGCTGACAAAATCATCTCCACCTACATGTCCTATAAAGCCACAAAAAGGAAATAACATTTTAACATTTGATTGTATTACTTGAGCAGTATATTTAAGAATTCTATCACCATTTTCAAAACCATAATTATCATTATAAATTTTAAAATTATCTAAATCAAAATATAAAATACAGCATTTTAATTTATTTTTAATAATCTTATTTACATTATCTTGTATAGCTGTATTTCCTGGAAGTTCAGTTAGAGGATTTAGTTGTCTAGCATAATTGCATTCAAGCTTAGTGGTATAATTCAGCAAAGATTTTATTGATACAATACCACAATACTTATCATCTTTAGTTACAATAATATTGTCATAGATTTTTTCTGGTTTTCTAGACATAGCTATCCTTGAAACTTCATTTACTGGGGTATGATAATCTACAATTAATGGCTTAGTGTCCATTACAAGATGTACTGGACGTTTTGTAAAAATAGCTACGCCATATTGTGTAGCAAGAGCTGAATCTAAAGTGTGCTTCATAATTAGACCTACAGGTAAGCCATCTTTTTCAATGCAGGCTCCCATATTTTCACTTGAAGTAAAATATTCTTTAATTTTCCCACATTGAGTTGATACATCAAAGGATTTATGTTGAATTAAAATTTCACCAATATAATTTGATTGAAGGTTATAGTAACTATTTTCTTTAAATCTCCTGCACTTAATAATCAAATTCTTAACAGAGTTTGGTATATCTAAAAAATTTCCTGCTGGACGGCTTAGAAAAAAACCTTGACCAGCGTAGACCCCTAAGTTAATTAATGTCTTTAATTCTTCTTCGGTTTCAATTCCTTCTGCAATTAACTTCATATTAGTTGCTTCTGATAGCTTAACAAAGCATTCTAATAAAGATTGTTTAAAAAAATCCTCATTAACATTTCTTATTAAATCCATATCAATTTTTACATAATGAGGCTTTGTTTCATTTAACATTTTTAGTCCAGAATAACCTGAACCCGTATCATCAATTGCAATTTTATATCCTTGTTCAACATAGTTATTCAATGCTTGTCTAAAACTTTTATAATCTTCTATACATGTTTTTTCCGTAATTTCAAAAATTATAGAATCAGGCGACATATTATGTTGTTCAAGGAATTCCTTTGTAAAGCCTTTCTTGAATTTTTCATCCTTAAAAATATATGGATCAACATTGATAAAAAGATATTTATTCTTATCAATATCAGCAGCTCTTTCAATTGCTTTAATTCTACATAATTGCTCCAATTCCCAGGTTTTATTGTAAACTTGAGCAGCTGTAAAAAGTTTATCAGGGTTCTGAAGCGGCGAATCTTTAGGTCCCCTGCTCAACGCTTCATAACCTATAATTTCACCATCTAATAGTGAAACTATAGGTTGATAAACTGTTGAAATATTTTTATTTTCTATAATATTTTCTAACTCTTCTTCATCATCATGCTTTAAAATACTAGCTAGTTTATCTAACATATTTATTATCTCTCCTTATTTGTATAACCAAATTTTTAGCATTAATATGTTGATTTTTATTGTAATAATCCCTCTTTTAAATTTCATGATACAACTAGTTTGTTAAATTTATCTACATAATATCTTAAAAGAAAGTTAAAAATCCACTCAATTTTAATTCAAATTATCTTCTGGAAATATTATTCCACTTTTATTTCTCGCAATTGTTTGAACTTCACTAACTATTAAACTGTGTTCTAACATTCTATAACAGCTTTCCAAGTCATTATTGCTAATTATATTAATAAATTCTATAAATTCATTAACCATTCTATGTTCATAATTATTTTCATTTATTTCTGAAGTACTTCCATCGTTCATTAATAATTCAAATTTTTCGCATACATTGGCTGGTGTATCTTGATATATACAACCTTTATCTCCTTGTATATTATTGGCAATAGGTGCCTTACAATCCTTTGCTCCAATACACACACATTTAAATATCACATAGTCTAATATTAATATTCCAGAAGTATCTATTCCTTTTTCTATATTTGGATAGTATTCTATATTTTCTGGTTTTCCAAACAAACCAACAACATAATGAATATTATAAATATTTAAATCCATTAAAGCACCACCAGAAAATTCCGGATTAAAAGCAGGCAATATTTCTCCATTGACGAATTTATCATATCTACTAGAGTATTGTGAATAATTCATTTGAACTATTTTTATATTTCCTAAGATTGGGATTAATTCTTTAATCTTTTTATAATTAGGGAAATACTGATTAGTAATTGCTTCAAATATAAATAAATTTCTTTTTTTAGCTAATTCGCTTAATATAACGGCTTGCTTATAAGTTGAGGTCATAGGTTTTTCAATTATTACATTTTTATTAGCTTCTAAGGCTCTTTTTGCAAATTCAAAATGAAGATTATTTGGCAAAGCAACATATATAGTATCAACTTCACTATTTAATAATTCATCATAATCATAAAAAATCTTTTTTATTCCATATTCATTCTTCAACTCATTAATTGATGTTTCATTGTTCTTTCTTCCAAGTATTGCTGTTAGTTCAAAGTTTTTTAAATTTGGAGTGATAGTTAAGAAATCTCTTACTATCATTCCTGCTCCGATAATACCTAATTTCATATTCACGCCTCCTAATATCTAAATAACTTAGCTTTATCTAATACCTCTATCTTGAAATAACTCTAACTCTATTTTCTCCAGAAACTATGATCTTATCAACCTCTTTAGTAAAAATGGAGGTTTCTATAACCCCTGTTATAGTTTTAAGATTATTATTTAATTTATCAAAATCTAATATATTCTCAAATATAATATCTAGTAATAGATTACCATCCTCAGTTATTAAATATCCATCTTTATTAGCACTAGTTCTAACCATAGCTTTACCACCTAACTGTTCAACTATTTTAATTACATAACTTAAGGAATCTTTTAGTATTTCTATTGATATTGGAAGTTCACAGCTCAACTTTTTAGTTAATTTTTTTTCATCTGCAAGCAAAATATAGTTTTTAGCCATAGCCCCTACTATTTTTTCCTTAGTAAATATACCGCCTGCACCTTTTGAGGCACAAAAATTCTCATCAACTTCACCACATCCATCAAAAGCTACATCAATTGTATCTACAAGAAATATTGGGACAACTTCAATTCCATTCTTAATACACAAGCTTTTTGTATTATCTGATGGAGTTATAACTTTCACTTTAAAGTTATTATTCATAGCTTCACTTATAAGCTCTATTAAACAAGCTATATTTCTCCCAGCTCCAAGTCCTATTACTGTATCATTTTTGATATATTCCATGGCTTTTGCAGCACAAAGTTTTCTTAAGACCTCTTCCTTCATTTATCCTATTCCGTTGACAAAACTTTATAAAACTCTATAAAATTCATTCCTTATTCATCGAACCCAATTTTGTAAACTTAAAAGAGTAAACTACTCTTCTTTGATATAGTTCTCCAAAGGCTTAAATTCCCGTACAACTCACGGTACATACTCGTAAATGCTTGTTAGTTCTTAAATTTACGAGGTGTCAACGCTCTCCTTTTCTTAATTATTTATCAAATCTATTTTTACTCTCCACACGGTGTTAAACACCCCCAAGGTTCTATCATATGATTACACGACTTTCGCAATGTATGGGAATCACAATAAGACCACCCACCTCAACGAAATGAGGATTTTATAATAATAAAATTACAAGCAAACATTTTATCTTAAGTTCCTTACTCCTGTTTCAAGTATTTCCATTTGCAATAAAACTTGTTCATCTGTAATAGTCTTATATTTTTTATTTATTATAGCTTCATATAAATCATCGTATACTCGCCCATAATCACCATTAACAGATTTTACTTTTTCTTCGTGCATATCACCTTTATCATCTATATATGTAAGCACACCATAATGTGCAAAAGTATCAACACCAAAATCCTTATTATTAGGCATATAAAATGCTTTTAAATGCTCTTCTTGACGATCTTTAGTTTCTTTTACAAAACATCCTTTTTTACCATATACAACAAAACTAGGTCTTTCCTTTATTCTAAAATAACTTGATTTAACAGATATTTTTAAAATTCCATAATAAAGATCTAAATCAAAGTAATCATTCATTCTACCAGATCCCAATAATTGTCTAACATCATAATGAATATTATCTGGTTTACCAAAATAGCTTATCACTTGATCTAAAGTATGACATCCATGCCCATACAAGTAAGAGGCTGCTGGATCATAACTTGTAATTGCTTCAGGAACTTCTGGTCTATAATAATCAAAGTGCATTTCTATTTCTAATAGTTCACCAAGCTTTCCAGATTCAATAACTTTTTGAACTGTTAAAAAATCACTATCAAATCGTCTATTTTGATAAGGCTGCACAATTAGATTTTTTTCTTTTGCAATTGAAAATAATTCTTTTGCTTGTTCTGAAGTTTCCATAAATGGTTTTTCAACTAAACAATGCTTATTTGATTCTAATACCATTTTTGCATATTGAAAGTGACTACTATGAGTTGTACAAATCACTATTAATTGTATTTCTGGATCATTTAATAATTCATTTAAATCTGTTGTGTAATTTACACCTTCTATTCTATCCCATTTCTCATTTTGAGAATTTCTTTGATAAATTGTCTTTACCATAATATTTTTTCTCTGTAATACAAATGGTAAATGATACCTATTGGTACTTTTCCCATTTCCTATATATCCAATTTTAAGCATAACTTAGCCTCCTTTTAAATAATTAAAATAATTTCGTTTTCTAATCTTATTATAGTCACTTTAATTTTCTCCATGCAAACTAAAATATTTCACTATTGGTAGTGAAATCACTTGAACTGCAAAATTCTTTATAAAAAAATAAATCTTATAATTCAAAATATATATTCTATAAATACTTTGAATTTATAAGATTATTTAAAACTAACTTTATTACTTTCAAGAAATTCTTCTATCATATTTATATCTGTATTTTCAATTTCAGCATTTATTCTCACAAAGGGAATATTAGCAATATCAACAATTGTAGATGTTGTAATTATAAAATCTATTCCATTAAGATTTTCTTCATTTTCATACATAAATTCTTGATAATCATAAACTCTGCATAAATTTATCTTTTCACCAAAATGGTTATTAATCTTATCCTTAATAAAAGTTATTATAGACTCATCATAATCACAAACAAGGATAGTATTTAACTTATATTTCCACAATCCACACATAGACACTAAGTGCATAGTAATATAAGCTAACTCTATTAAGCTTACATTTAAATTCAGTTCCTTCTTAATAATATGTACAAATTCAAAAGCAATTTTATATTCTAGTTTATAGTTATCAACTACTTTTACATCAATTGTATTTGCTATGAAATGTCTATGTCTAATACGATTTATCATGGGAGCCACATATAAAATCAATTTATTTTTATTATCCTGTTCATCCCCCAAATCTATTTTATATTTCTTATAAACTTTATTAAAAAATTCTTCTATTATGCATACTGCTTCTTTTGTTTCAATATTTAAAATATGAGTTTCCTGAAGAAATTGCTTTGATTTAAAACACTGCTGTAAATTTAACCATTCATTATTTGATAAAGTGATTTCATATTTACTTTCCACTTTTTCTTTGATAGCAATAATAACTTCTTCTATACTTCCATTCACATAATCAGATTTTTCTATCTGAAATCCTAGCTGTTGCCGCTTAACTGCTACTAAAATTTCATAACAAAAAAATTGATAACTGTGTCCTGATAAATAATAATTATATTTTTGTGTTTCAGCTTTAACAATATGATAAAGTTCTCTAGCTTCTGTAATAACATTTTCTTCATTAAATAAGTAATTCCAATATTTCAGCACAGTACTAATATTAAGCTTTTTAGCCACAACCCAGCTAATTATATTTCTCTTTTCTTTTTCATTAGCCTTAAGTCTAATTCCTTTAATTAAAGAATAACTTATCCCTAAGTTTAAATCATTCTTTAACATGCTATTAATCAAAACAATATCATTATTTATAGTCGATACAGATACATACAAGGCTTCTGCCAATTCTTCAGCAGTAATATATTTTTTATTTATTAATTTTAGTAAAATATACATTTGTCTATCTACTGGAGAATTTGGCGTTTCAATTATATATTCATAATCCAATACTTTCCGTATAATATTATTTCTTTTTAAAATATCTTTATTCTTCTTATTTAGAAAATAACCACTTTTTACACTAGAATCAATTTCCACATCATATTCTTTTAATTGAACATTAATTTCTTTAATATCGCTTCTTATTGTTCTAATAGTTACATTACAAATTCTAGCTAATTCATTTCCTGTTATGTATTCTTCTGCATTTAAAATTAAATTTAAAATATCTCTACGTCTTCGAGTCAAATTTTATTTTCACCTACCATACATTCAAATAGACCTTCTATTTAATATATTACAATTATCAATGTTAAATCAACAATTGTCAATTTTAGAAGGTCTCAAGAAATGAACTTGCTAGAAATATATTTTATGCTTGAATTTTTATTTTACCTAGTACTACTTTCTAACATTTCTGCAGTAACACCTGGAATAAAATGTTGACAATCTTCAGCTTTGATAAATCCTTTTTCCTTAAATTCATCTTTTAGTTCTAAATTAGGTATCAGTGATTTTGGTGCATCAAGAGGCTTAAATTCAACGATTTTATTGTTCAAGAAAATATGTCAACAACATTCCAAAGTATATATTCATTTTTGATATTCTTCATTTGAAATATGTTCAATTAATAATTTCACCCTTGTTTTTAGCTAATTTTTCGCGCCATTCACGTCGCTCCGTAGTTGTCAGATTCGTCCACTCTGTTTCTTCACCAATAATTCTCAGAGGTTCTTGTGAGCGATAAGAGCGTGTTAAATTGCCAGGGAATTTTTTGTCAGTAACATTTGGGTCATTTTCAAATTCACCTGTTGGTTCTATTATGTAAACACGTTCTCTTCCTTCTCCTTTTGCTAATGTTGCTGCAAGTCCTGCACCATTGACATTAGCAGTGAAATAAATGTGGTTCATTTTAAGCCCAGGTTTGTAATTTGAATTTCCACCCGCGGTCAGTAAATCACCAACCTGCAAATCTGCCTTTGTTCCATGATAAAATGGTCCTTCATCAGAAGGTGCACCCTTATACGAATTTGACAGTTCATAATTTCTTTTTGCATTAGCAGAATCACACAACTCCTCATAACATTTGGCAATGTTTAAATATAAAGTTGAGTATGCACTCCTAACATTTTCATCATCAATATTTAGTGCACACTGTAAAGATGTTTCCATCCATTTCAATTTGTCTGTAATACTCTTTTGTTGACTAGCTAAATAATAAGCAGCAATAAATCTATCATAGTCGTCTGTTGCTTCCTGCCATGCTTTATAAAACATCGTGATTGCTTCTTCAATGTTTCCACTACTCTCCAATGCCATACCACTCATACATAGTTTAATAACGTCATTATTTGGATCAAACTTTATATTCATATAATCTTACCTCCAAATGGTCAAAAATATTACTACTTCAAAATATTACTTTAATTGAGCATTAATCTCTTTAATATCACTTCTTATTGTTCTAACAGACACATTACAAATTCTAGCTAATTCATTTCCTGTTATGTATTCTTCTGCATTTAAAATTAAATTTAAAATATCTCTACGTCTGCGAGTCAAATTTATTTTCACCTACCATACATTCAAATATACTTTCAATTCAACATATTACAATTATCAATGTTAAATTAACAATTGTCAATTTAGAAGGGTCTAGAAAATGAACTTACTAGAAATATATATTATGATTTAATTTTACCCAGTACCACTCCTAACTAGATAAAATTGCTCTAAGGACAATATAGCTTTAATAATCTATATTGTTACTGGTTTGTTTTCAGATATATATTCCAACTGTCCATTTTCTGATGCTTTAACTCTTAAATCACATTGAACATTTTGAGATAAATCTGGATGATCCCTCCACAGATCATAAAGCTTTGGAAGAAAAACTGGCCACATAGCAGCTTCATATTCTGCATGAATTGCTCTATCTTCATTTGTTGGCATTGAATCAAGGGAGTCTTTAATGAAAGATGGAGGTTCACTAATTCTAGTATTTATTGCTGCAGAGGTCACATGAATTATTCCTCCTTCAACATTTTCCCACATATGAATGTTAATATCTACTATTTCATTCTTATCATTAAGAATGCCTTCTACTATCACATGCTCAAGTGCTGTTGTAAACGGAAACCAATTTAAATCAAATCTATTGATCACTACTCCATTTCCACCGAATACAGGTTTTCCAGGAACCATTGCTTCTGAAATCATATGTTTTGAATTTATAAAACCATATTCTACAGGAGATCTTACCCAACTAAATCTCTTATGTGCACCTGGTGCCCATAGATAATAGCATTTCTCCATATTAGCCCAAAACCAATCTAACATTTCTGCAGTAACACCGGGAATAAAATGTTGACAATCTTCAGATTTAATAAATCCTTTTTCCTTAAATTCATCTTTTAGCCTTAAGGTAGGTATCAGTGATTTTGGTACATCAAGAGGTTTAAAATCAAGGATTTTAACCTTAATATTATCTTGAAAAGGCATATAAGTTTGTCCGCCATTAGGTATATAATTCATATTTTGCATATTATCAAATCTCCTTATAATATAATTTAATAGTGCCTCAAAAGTTTAAGAACATGAGTAATTTATAGTGTCTTATAAATTATTAAGAATTTGCAGAAACTATTGACCTTTCAAATTCTTTTTTATTAACAACTTTTTTAACTAGCCAAGGTGTTATAACTGCACTTATCACTACTACAAAAGCTAGTTGTGCTGTTGCCTCATTTACATATTGAAGGTAACTTTTATCGCTTTCAGCCATTAAACTCGGAACTGTCATAGCTAAACCTGCAACACAACTTATTGCAGTTGATGAATGTCCTTTTTGCTTAAGCACCTTTGTATCAATCAAATATAAAGGGATAAAATTAAAGATCATATAAAATATAAATAACAGCATACCTTTTCCAATTGAGTGAATTGCTAAGCCTAGATTAATATTTGCTCCAAGGCAAAAGCCCATAAATGGAATTAATACCTTTACTCCATCCTTCGAAAAGCTTCTTATCTTTGGATCTAGGCATCCTAAAAGCATTCCTACAATTAAAGGTACAATGGTTGCAATTATACTCTTATAATCTAACCCATTTCCATTTGCAAATCCTAAAATACATACTGGTATAAATGGAAGACCAATTACGTTTAACAATACATAATTAACCTTATCAATTTCATCTCCATAATCATTCATAAGAGCTATGTATAATCCAGGATTACAGCTTGTTAAACAGGCAACCCAAGCTAATGTTGATATGCCTAAAATCCCATCCATTCCAAATAGTTTCATTATTAAAAGCCCAAAAGCAATCCCAATAACAACTTTTAAACTACTTAGTATTCCACCTCTTTTTAAGCAAGGAAGTATTTGTCTAGGTTTAATTTGAATGCCAGTAAACACCAGCATCATTCCAACTACGCACATGGTTCCCTTTCCTGTAAAAGTAGCAGTTAATGGATTCCCTACCTGCAAAATACTAGGCATAAATGTATTAATTATTGCTGCAATGGCCATTGGTACGACCATCATTCCTCCAGGTATTTTCTGAACACGTTCTAAAATATTCATTTATTTCCAATTATCCTTCTCTCTTTATTTAATTATATATATCTATTCCAATAATCAATGTTCAAATGCACATTAGCAGGTAGTTTTAATTACCTGCTAAATACTTAATCTCTATATACTAAAAATCACTATTGCTTTCATATCCGAGATTTAACAATTCAATTTTAATCTTATTAATTATCTCGCTGGCTTACTTCCGCTAATAAAATTCTTATAATTTTCCAAACGTTCTTTATATTCCTCTGATGTTTTTAATTCCATACTTATTGCAATAGTCTTCTTTATATCTTCAGCATGAATAAACTTTCCTGATAAAGTATCATGAGCATGTTCTAATTGTTCTTCTGGAAATTCAAAGCTTACCTTACCATCAACAATTTTAACTTCACCTTCAATACCACACATACAACATACAGCATGAGTAGATTCTCTATCTAGGAAGAAATTTCTGCTATGACAATGTGGACAAACTCCTTCTTCACCTTTATAAGTAGCATTTTCAATTTCTTGTGCTGCTTTTGCAATATTAATACCAATTTGATGTACTTTTGCAACTTTATCTTCATCAACGACAATTCCTGTTGACCAAGGGAACACAGCATTATCTATGACCTTCCACATTGGAGTCAAAGCTTGTATTGCTGAATCACATTGGAATCTTGTAATCCAATCAGAACCACCAATTCCTATATAAGAAACAACTTTATCTTTTAATATTCTTGGATCTGGTGCTTTTCCACCTGTTGCTTCTGCAATCTTAGTTGCTACAACATTATTTCCTCTATCCATTCTTGGTCCAAAACGATCTCTAATTGCAAGGAACATACTTGGCGCGCCTTTGCAGAAAATTGGATTTGAGAAAATTACTCCATCTGCATCTAACATCTTATCTAAAAGCCAATCAAAATCATCTTTAAGTACA
Organism: Clostridium sp. YIM B02555; assembly: GCF_022320955.1. Lineage (NCBI taxonomy): Bacteria > Bacillati > Bacillota > Clostridia > Eubacteriales > Clostridiaceae > Clostridium > Clostridium sp. YIM B02555. Next base: position 160,107 of record NZ_JAKJJY010000010.1, read on the forward strand.
CACATATTTCCTTTTCCACTCATAAGCGAATTAACACAAGCTGTACATCCAGTACAATGCTTTATATCTAAGTCTAATAAATGAATAAATTCAACTTCTGCGCCTATTTCTTTTGCAGCTATTAAAGCTTCCTTACACATGGCATCATTATTGCCATCTTTTCTTCCACCTGAAATACCTAAAATTTTCATATTCATGCCTCCATTTTTTATTCGTGTAAATATTTACACCACTTGTTATTATTTTAACATTTAATATTTACACAAAAAATCTATTATTATAATTTATTAACTGCAAATTTATATTCATTTTGTTTTATAAAACAAACTTCTTTTTCATAAATATTGAATTTTTACAGTAAAAATATTAAAATTATGCAGTTTTGATATTTTTCAAGTGAATTTATTACTCCTAAATGGTATTATATTTATATTAAGAATATTTTTTTAACTATAAGTTTAACAAATTAACTCTCAACTCATAACTGATATATCGGAGGTTTTTATGAATATAAATCATGAACTTGTAAATTTTAAAACATCGTCCCCTTTGCAATTTTCTGTGCTTGCAATTGAAAACCTAGAAAGGTATTGGCATCAAAGTATAGAACTACTCTATGTATTATCTGGGAATGCTCAAGTTTATTGTCGTAATGCTCAATATAATTTGAGTGAAGATGATATTATTCTCATAAATATGTTTGATGTTCATTCAGTGTCTGGTAATAAATGTGAAGTCTTATCTTTAAAAATTGATTTTTCTGCATTAGATCCTGAGATTTCTCATTATTCTCAAAAGCGATTTAATTGTAATTCTTCCATAGAAGCAGATAAAACAAAATTTACACCATTAAAAAAGCTTATTGCATTAATTATAAAAAATAACATCAACCCGGTAGATAGCATAGATCTTTTAAATAAATCTTATATTTATGAATTATTATATTTATTGACTACTTATTTTATAGGAGAAGACAATAATAATTATAAAGATACAAATAAAAACTTTGAAAGAATAAAAAATATAGTAATTTACATAAATGAAAATTATAGAGAAAAAATTTCTTTGAATAGTTTAGCTGAAACGTTTTTCTTATCAACACCTTATATTTCAAAAATTTTCAAAGAATATATTGGCCTTAGCTTTAGTGATTATTTAACAGAAATCAGACTTTCTCATGCTGTAAAAGACTTGGCTAATCCTAATTCAAAAATTGAATATGTTTCCGAAAGAAATGGGTTTTCTAATACACGTTCCTTTGTAGCTGCCTTTAAAAATAAGTATAATTACCTTCCAAGTAAATATCGTAAAAAAGAAGAAACTAATTATGCTCGCCAAAAAAGAAGTATAACGGAAAGTATTAATTACTTTGCTTTAAATCACAATGCCTCCTTTAATCGTTTGGTAAATTATCTTCCTAAAAGAAATATTTCAGCTGAAATAAATAAATCTAATACTGAGATACATGAAATAGAAGCAATAGATACGTCTGTAAAAGGAATACCATTAAGACATACCTTTAAAAATTTAATAGGCATTGGAAAAGCAAAAAATATATTAATTTCTGAAAATCAACATATGCTTAAAGAAATGCAAAAAGATATTGGCTTTAAATATATACGCTTTCATGGCTTATTAGATGATGAAATGATGTTTTATTCAGAAAATGAAGCAGGAGTTCCTGAACTGTGTTTTACTTACATTGATTTAGTCATTAATTTTTTACTTTCAATTAATATAAAACCTTTTATGGAACTTTCTTTTATGCCTAAAGAACTTGCTTTGGATTCTGACCGTACAATGTTTCTTGTTCCATCTGTAATAAGTCTTCCAAAAAGTATGGATAAGTGGAATTATTCCATTGAGATGTTAATTAAACATTTTATATCTAGCTATGGAAGAAAGGAAGTTGAGTCTTGGCCATTTTTTCTTTGGAATGAACCAGATTTAACAAAAATGTTCGGATTTGAAAATAGGAATGATTTTTTTGAATTCTATAAAGAAACCTACAATACTGTTAAGAAAATAAGTCCACTTATTAGCTTTGGAAGTTCTCCAGTATTTTCAGATACAATAGCAGGTTCAAACGATTGGATAGATACTTTTATGGATTATTGTACATCAAATAATTGTTTACCTGATTTTATAAACATGCATTTTTATCCAATAAATCTATCTGGAGAAGATCCGACCACTCTTTCGCAGAAAATTCATGCAGAAATGAGAAGACGCCTTGTATATATGGAATCCGAAAATGCTCTAAAAGAAAATATTCTCCGTGTTAAAAATAGAATAAAAGCTAACAATTGGAACACAAATAAATTATATCTAATTGGTTGGAATTCCTCAATTTCTCATAATGAATTACTAAATGATACGGTGTATAAATCAGCATATATTGCTAAAAATATATTAGAAAACTATGATAGCCTTGAAAGTTTTGGCTATTGGCAGGTATCTGACTTTACCGAAGAAGTAAAAATAAGTGATCAATTATATCATGGAGGTCAAGGCTTTTTTACATATAACAGAATTAAAAAATCTCACTATTACATTTTTCAAATGCTTAGTAAACTTGGTGATAAATTGATAAAAAAAGGAGATGGGTTCTTTATAACAACAGATGGAAATAATATTCAAATAATGCTATATAATTATGAGCATTTTTCAAAACTATATGCATCTGGTGAAATATTTGATCTTACTTTTGCTAATAGATATACACCATTTTCAAAACAAAATTCATTAAAAATAATTCTACCATTAAAAAAACTTTTTGAAAAGAAATATCAGATAACTGAAACTATTGTAAATAAGTCATATGGAAGTTCTTTTGACAAGTGGCTTGAATTAGGAGGTCTTCCTTTAGAGCATCTTGAAGATATTGATTATTTGAAATTTGCATCTCTTCCAAGGATTCAAAAAAGGATAGAAACTGCTGAAAATAACATTTTAACAATAACAGCAGAATTAGAGCCTCATGAAGTTCGTTTTATAGAAATTAAAGCTGCATTATAGTAATTTTATAAAGAAGAAAGAATTCCTATTATAGATATAAAATTAGAATTTGGTTAATACTTAAACTTCACCAAATTCTAATTAATTCTTTTTAAATTTCAAATCTACCAAAATACGCCATTGCCATTCATTGTATTTGCTTTATAATATCTAAAGCAAGTTTTTCTCCTTCTCCCTTTGCTAATACAGTCAGCATAACCTCAAAACATCCATTTTCATAGGCTCTCTGATCAGGTATATAACCTATATATCCGTTACTATAGCATGTGATTAAGATTGTTTTATCCTTAAAAGCTCCTTTAATCTTATCTCCAAGTGATGAAAATAATTCTCCAGGAATATAGACAATATATATATTATCAAAATTAATTATATTTATTCTTACCTCAATTGTCTTTATATCCTTTAAGCTTTCTGCTAATTCTAGATTTCTTTTAGCTCCTTCAAGTTCATAATATAATGGCTTAATTGTATTCTTATCCAAATTATTATCTAAAGCATTTTGAATTTTATTTTTAATTGCAAGAACTTCATTTTCTATATTTTCTTTAGTATTCTTCTCTTTTATATTAAGAAGAATATTTTTGTGGGTTTGTTTTATATTTGAAAAATTTAAGTTGTCTTCTTTATATTTATTAGCAATATTTAATATATTTTCTCCAAGCTCTCTGCCTATTCGTTTTACTTCATTGAACGAAGACTCCCTTTTAGTAAATCTTGTACTTATATTTCCACAAGCACCATTGTAGAACATTGCTAAAGCTATATTATTTGCTTCTAAAAACTTTGAAGTTTCTCCTGGAAAATCTGCTGAAATAAGCTCGTTACTTTTTTCTAGGATCGTTGGGTGACAGGCAAAATTGTATATAACAGCCTGCTTGTTACTCTCAGTTTTTATATGTAAAACCTGCAACAAATTATCTATTTCATTTTCCATATTATTTCTGTCTGTACATATACCTTCTACTACATCTTTGCCATATGAAATAGTGAAATTTTCAGTGGAGCTTATACATCTTTCAACACATAGCATTATCTTATGAATTATTTCTTCAGCTATATATTTATCAAAATCTCCAAATGTTTTTTGATATCTTTTGTTAATAGCCTCTTTTGTATTAACAATCCCACCTATAGCTGAATGTGTATGAATACAGCTAATATTTACATTTTCGTATTTAATATTAAATTGCTCTTTTAAACTCCCTTTGATTAAATCACTAAGATAATAATCAATTGCTAAAAGATCCAATTGTATTAATATAAAAAGTTCCTCTTCACTCTTAAATAAAATAGTCCTTACATATAAATCGTCATTAATTCCTTTTGAAATTCGACCTCCATATCCAGCCATAATTGTTTCTGGTTTTATAGATATCCTTTCCTTTGAGAAAGAAGTTTTAATAGAATCCATCGATATGCCCGTCTCCCTTCTATAATACTTTTATACTCCTATATTTTAATGCACTGTTTGATATAATAATTAAACAGTGCATCTTCTTAATTTATTAGTTTTCCATTTGTTCTGCTTCTTGTTTTAATAATTCTTTATCATAAATTTTAAAGAAAGGATAATATATTACAAAAGCAATTGTAGTTAAAACGCACCATAATATAATTGCTTTATAATCTAAAGTTCCCAAAAATGCATAAATAGGTCCAGGAGTAGTAAATGGTGGCTCTACAACAGCTTTAGCAATAAAACCAAGTTTGACTGCAAAATATCCTATAGATATATTTATCATTGGAATGATGATAAATGGAATTGCCAATATTGGATTCAATACAAATGGTAATCCAAATACTAAAGGTTCACCTATATTAAAAATTGCTGGAAGTAAACTTACTTTTCCAATTGCTTTTAAATGTGCACTCTTACTTTTTAATGCCAAAATTGATGGTGGTATGTTTGTTATTGCAAAGCAATATATAAATATACTTGTAAATATTTGTGTTGGATTTTGTCCACCAGTGGATAATGCCGCATTTGTCATAAGGTTAGCAGTCATAATCGGAGTAAGCAAGCTCATCATAATACTACCACCATGTACTCCTAAAAGCCAAAACAATTTCATTAACAACACACAAATCAATATAAAAGGAAGCGTATCTGCTGCATTAAGTGCAGGTGTTAATAATTTATTTATTACTTGTGGAAACGAAAGATTGAATGTTAACTGACAAAACACACTTATAGAATAAAATATAACAATACAAACTAATAATGGTATTATCGAATCAAAAGATGCAGCTACAGCCGGTGGAACACCATCTGGCATTTTTATAGTAATTTTTCTCTTCTTCAAAAATCTTATTATCTCAACAACAACAAGTGCAATAATTATTCCACTAAATAATCCCTTAGCATCCAAATAAGTAGCTGACAACATAGATTGAGGTACTTCCATGCCCTTAGGTATGATACTTTGTGCGGGTGCACAAATCAATAAAAATATAACCCCAGCTATAACGCTTGCACTTATTTCTTCTAATTCATATTGTTTTGCTAAGCTATATGCTATAGCTATTGTAGCAAAGAAAGCCATTATTGCCATCGTCATTGTATACGGTAACAAAAGAATCCCTTGAACCTTAGGGCTCCATGCAAAGACATCTTTGTTTACAGGTGGTGCTGCAATTATCATAAATAATCCACCTATAATAGTTAAAGGAACTACACTCATCATACCATCTCTAACAGCTTTTAAATGCCTTTGCCTACTAATTTTATCTCCAATAGGCATCAATTTACTTTCCAGAATATCATTAAATTTCTTCATAAAATTATTGTTTTCCATTTATATTCCCCCATGCTTTAGTATAATTTCATAACTTTTATAATTTACTTAACAGCTTGTAATTAATTAATTTTATATCATTGTTTATTAAAAATTTTTTTATTTCATCACTAGTTAATACCTCTAATTCCTTTTTACGGTTGATATTATAGCTTGATATATTTTTTAGATCTTCATCTACAAATCCTGGATGTGTCATTATTTCCAATGTACATTTACTATCTTTATACTTATTTAATATATCTTTCAGGGCATCTTCATTAGCATTCTCACTATAAAATTCCTTATTGAAATATTGAGTCATCATTACTGTCTTTTTTTTTATATTTTCAAACTTATCTGTACTTCTTCTTAATGGTATTTTATATTTTTCAGCTAAATCGAGTATAATTTCAAATATTTTTTTATCTATTGTATTGAATCCATGATGAACATCTAAATGATCAAGCCCAAGACCTGTTTTTAAAAACTTTTTAATTTGTTCCTTAAGTTCATTTTCTATTTCTATGTAATTGTATGGTTTTGGAATAATATTGGGATTTTTGTAAAAGAATCCATCAGAATCTACTATACTCTTTACTTCCTCTATTTTACTTACAGGTCTAAGGGCTGTAATATTTAAATGAACTCCCATTGTTTCTATTCCAGCTTCCTTAGCTAACAAGACACTTGTGTCAAAATTTTTTGAATTAACCATTGCTGAGGTATCTGTTATTATGCCTTCTTTCATTCCCGTAATTATTCCTTTAGATACACCTAATGTTAAACCAAAGTCATCTGCATTAATAATTAAATTCATATTATTTCCTCCAATATTATAGCAAGCTCAAATAAAATCAAATATTATACATTAGCTATAATAACTGTTATTAATTATTCAAAATTTTATTTAATCACTTAATTCTATTTCTAATAATAATGAACTCAATGACTTTCCATGCGGATCTATTGCTAAAGAACGCGTAACTCCTCCTCCTAAAGCATTTTCCATTACAAAGTTCAAAGCTCCAAGACTTTCTATTTCATATCTAGTTATTTTACCTTTTACAATATTCACAAATTGCTTCTTTACCTTTTCTACAGTAACCTCTTCTTTAATTTTCTTATAATTTCTTTCATCATATACAATAACTGAAATAACTGAAATATCTCCCTTATCTCCAGTTCTTGAATGTGCAATTTTTCTTAATTTCATTTTTATACCTCCTCATACTGAACAGATATTTTTATATCCTCTGCTGGAATTAGAATTGATACAATTGAAACTACTTCTCTTACATATTTTCTTGCACCACCACCACCAGCTGGCCCATTTGTGTAAAGTGCTTCTACTTCATTTCCTATAACTATTGCATCCTTTTTAGTTAATGTTCTGGCTGCAACTCTAAGTCTTACTTCATCATAAGAAGCTTTTTCTTTTAAACTAGAGTCATATAATGAATTTACACCAATATAATCTATTTTTAATTCTTCAATAGGGAGCTTTATATATTCCAATCTCTTTTTTATTATTTCTCCTGCTATTTTTGCTCTTTCATAAGCTCCTGTACCGCCATAACTTATTTCACCCTCACCAATGTAGCAATCTTTATAGCCAACACTGGTTTTATATAATTCTGTTGCTGCTTTTCCACTTGCACCTTCAACTAAAATTTCATCTCTTCCTATTTCTTTAACTCTAACTTTAGAGAAATCTGCAATTACATCTGGAGTAAAATACTCTTCTGGATCTTGAATCTCATATAAAATTTGTTCCTTACAAGTATCTACTGTAACTTGTCCACCAGCTTGTTCTAATTTTGAAATAACTATATGTCCTTCTTCATTTATCTCTCCAATTGGAAAGCCTAAATTCCAAAGATCTTTTATTTCCTTATAAGGTGGATCAACAAAATACCCTCCCATTACTTGAGCTGCACATTCTAAAAGATGTCCTGCTAAAGTTCCTTTTCCTAATAAGTCATAATCATCAAATCTCCACTTAAACTCATATACTAATGGTCCAAGTACTAAGGATGGGTCTGCAACTCTTCCTGTAACTACAATATCGGCTCCATTTTCTAAAGCCTCAACTATGCCTTTGCAGCCTATATATGCATTTGCTGATATAATGTTTGAAATTGATTTTAACTTTTCACCTGTTTCAATAACTTGATTTTCTATATATTTCTCAATATTATCACTAATATCATCTCCTAAAACTGCTGCTATTTTTATGCCACTAATCTTCATGTCCTTAGCCATTTCTTTTATTACCTTCATTGCTGAGATTGGATTTGCACTTCCCATATTAGTTATAACTTTTATATTTTTTTCTTTTATTAATGGTAATACTTTTTCCATTCTATATTCTAAAAGTTCATTATAACCTTTCTTATTATCAGAAAGCTTTTGCAATTGTCCAAGTGCAATAGTTCTTTCTGCTAGACATTCAAATATAATATAATCAAGCTTTCCATACTTAATTAAATCAACTGCAGGCTCTATCCTATCTCCTCCATATCCAGCTCCGCCACCAATTCTAATGCTTTTCATTTATATTATCTCCTTTATTTAATTCTTCACTTTTATTTAAAGCAATTATTATGCCAACTTATAATTATTTTATTATTTAGTCTTTAATTCTTGTTATAATGCTAATTCATAAAATCTAATAAAAATATAAAATCCTAAATATTAAAACATAAAATTCTAAAATTTTAGAATTTTATTTATAAATACTTATATAACAACAATTTAAATGTTTACAGAACCCTAATTATAGCTCTATTCTAATAAATTAGAATTCCAATATATAATTTCTAAATTTTTAGAATTAGTATTCTTCTAAAAATTATTAATAAAAAAATAAGCCATTACCCTATAACTTTATATAAGATAATGACTCACTTTTTTATTCTTTAGGCAAGTAATCAAGCAAAATTTTGGGATAACTTTTCGAATTAAAAAAATATAGGAATTTACAATGAAGGATGAAATAAATAATTAAGAGAAATGCCGTGCATTCCTTACCTAAACTGTAAATTGTAAACTAAGAAAGGCGTAGCATTTTGTTCTCCTCTAACGGAGATTTTGCATTTTATTATATAAGGAAGCAAGAGATATTCCTAATGCTTCCGCAGCCTTTTTCTTTCCTTCTAATGTGTTACCATAAATATCAATAACCTTATTAATTTCCTTTTCTTCAAATTCTCTGACCACATCTTTTAATAGTCTTACATTTATAACACTTTCTTTTATACCTTCTATTTGAAGCTTTTTAGGTAAATGTTCAACTCTTATTACATCTTCATCTGTCATCATAACGCCAAACTCAATTATGTTTTTTAATTCTCTAACATTTCCTTCCCATTTATAATTATACAAAACATTAAAGGCTTCTTCTGAAAGTTTAACTTTCTTATTAAATTTCTGTTCTGATTCTCCCAAAAAATAATTTATTAACGGTTTAATATCACCCTTTCTCTCTCTTAAAGGGATTGTATCTATTGTAAAAACTGCTATTCTATAATATAAATCTGCTCTGAATTCTTTGTTAATTATCATATTTTCTAAGTTTCTGTTAGTTGCTGCAATAATTCTAACATCTATAGGTATTTGATTAATAGCTCCAATTGGCCTTATAATATTTTCTTGTAGAACTCTAAGCAGCCTTGCTTGAAGATTATACTCCATTTCTGAAATCTCATCTAAAAAAATAGTTCCACCTTCTGCTTTTTGGAAAAGCCCCATTTTTCCACCTTTTTTAGCTCCTGTAAAAGCGCCTTCCTCATATCCAAAAAGCTCACTTTCGAGAAAATTTGCTTCAAATGTTGCACAATTTATAGCTATAAAGGGTTCATCTCTTCTATCACTTCCATTATGTATTGCTTGAGCTAATAGTTCCTTTCCTGTACCACTTTCTCCTGTGATAAGTATGTTTACCTTCTTTTTTGCTATTTTCCTTCCAAACTTCTTTAATTCCTCTGTTTTAGCATCTTCTCCAATTATACTATCAAAAGTATATTTTGCCTTATCATTTGCTTTTATCTTTTTCTTTAAATCCTTAATAATCCGCTTGGAATTATTTAATTCCTCCATTAGTTTATAAATATCATTTATCTCATTTAAAATGGATATTCCTGCAACAACTTCTCCATCTTCAAATACAGGAACCATATTAACAAAATACTCTACATTATTAACACTTCTTTTAATCCCCAAAAGTTTTTCACCACTTCTAATTACCTCTGGCAATCTACTTCCTATTCTAACATCTCCAATTTTTCTTCCTATTATATCCTTTGCTTCTACTTTAGTTATTCTCGTATATGCTGGATTTACATATACAACATTATTATCTTTGTCTGCAATAAGAACCCCATCATACAAGGAATCAAATATAGAACTATTTAACTCTCCAAATTTCATAGTTATACTCCTCTTATGGCTATAAAATTTTTTTAAACTTATCAGATAATTTTCTTATTATATCCGTTTAAGCTCTTCATTTATTTCGATTTACCAATAACAGTGCCAATATCATAAAAAATCTATACTACATTACTTATCATCAATACTATATTTCCAATTCCAATCATTATGATAAATCATTCTTTTACTCATACCACCATCTATAACAAAAGTTTCTCCCGTAATAAAATCATGCTTACAAAGGAACAGAATCATGATAGATATATCTTTAGGAGTCCCAACTTTACCAGCTGGCAACGCTGCAATATCCTCTTTACTAAAACTTTCACTCTCATCAACATCAATCCATCCTGGCGCTATACAATTTACCAACACATTTGGACCTAAAGACATAGCTAAAGCATGAGTTAGTGCCACAATCCCACCTTTTGTACTAGCATAAGCCTCGCTATCAGGTTCAGATTGAAAGGCTCTTGACGATGCAATGTTTATAATTCTCCCCTTATTTTTTATAAGTTCTTCTTTACATAGGCGGCTAAGCTCATAAGGCGCTTTTAACCCTACTGCTAAAACATAATCAAAACCATCATAATCTAAATCTGATAAAATTCCTTTATTTCCTTTGCAAGCATTGTTAACAAGTACATCTATCCTACCTAGTTTTTCTTTTGCAAATTGAACAAAGCCTTTTAAATTATCTGATTTAGAAACATCTCCATGATAGAAATATAAATTGTCATATTTCTTAGAAAATTCTTCACCCAAGTCTTTGTTAAAATCAATAAAACAAACTTTATCGCCTGCTTCTAAAAAATCTATACATGTTTGTTTTCCAATACCATAAGCACCACCTGTTACTAAAATTCCACGTTCCATATGCGTTTCATAAACTTATCCATATATATTGCAATTGTTAATGTTCAATTATCAGCTAACAGCGAAATCCATTCAAGATTTTTTGAATTGAATTGAATTGTATACTATACTCTTAATTAGAATTTATATATAAATTAAAGATAAGTTTATGCTCCTCCTCTCTTTTCAATTATTATCATTTATTTAGACTTTGTTAAATAAATTCAATATAAGATTTAATTCATTCATTATATAGATATCCAAATTAATAATCAAACTTATAAATGGAATATACATGCATCATTGAGAAATTATAATCGTAAC
>NZ_JAKJJY010000011.1:0-170151 GCF_022320955.1 Clostridium sp. YIM B02555
CCGTATGTGGTGAAAGTCACAAGTACGGTTCTTAGGGGGGAAAGAAACCGAGAGGTTTCCGACCTACCCGACATTAGACATAAAAAGCCCCAATTAAGGGGCAAAAAACTAAAAGTTTTTTATAAAAAATGAGCATAGTTATTAAATCAAAATTATTATGCTCAAAAATATAAGAAAATATTCAATAATTTATTTTATAAACAAAATGTAGATATTGTTAAAAAGACGGGATTAAGTAGAGCAACAATATATAGAGTATTATCAGATTTAGGATTGAGATAGGAGGGAATATTAAAATGTTAAAAATCAAAGATTTAGAATCAGTTTTAAATACAAATATGATGAATGTAATTTATGAAGATCATTGGAATGGACAACAATATGGATATGTAGATAGTGAAGCTAAAATAGAATTAATTCTTCCAGTTAATGAAAATACTATAAAAATTAGTGTCACTCCATGATTCGTAATTTTATAGTTACAAACAGTTTGTGAATTTGACGTAGTAAATAAAAATATGTTCTTTGAAAACTGAATAATGCGGTATTTAGAAGATATAGGTAGTCAAGTCATTATAGCAGGATGAACCAATTAATTGCAGAGTGAATAATATAATATACCAAGTGTTTACTAATGAATATAAAGAGATTAACATGGAGTAGGTGTTAAAATGAGTGGTATATTTAATCAAATTATGTTTAATATACGACGAGGATATTATAAGTATATTGGTTCTGGCTCTAGCAGAGACGTGTTTGATTTAGGAAATGGGTATGTAGTGAAAATTGCTAAGAATATGGCAGGAATTGCTCAAAATAAATCGGAATATAAAATTTCTAAAAGCGATAAATCAAAATTATTTGCAAAAATTATTCAAATATCAAATGACTCAAGTATGCTTATAATGGAAAAAGCAGATAAGATATACAATATTTCAGAGGTATTGAATTATTTTAATGTTAGAAATAAAAGGGAATTATTGAACTTAAAAGAACTACAGAATATTAAGAGTAACTATAATTTGTTATTGGGTGATTTAGATAGGAAAAGCAGCTGGGGAATTATTAAAAGAAGAACTGTTATCATTGATTATGGTCTTACGAAAGAAGTTAGCCAAAGATATTATTAATCCTTTTAGATATAAGGCAGAATATCATATATTATAAAACTTAATGCTAAATTTAAGAACATTATGTAAGAGTGAGAATATAATATAGTATACAAAAGAAGAGAGGTGATTAATATGCCATTCTTTGGATTCCCTGGGTTCTGTGGGTGCTGTAGATGCTGTAGATGTTGTAGGTGCAGACGTCACAGATGTCACAGACGTTGTCGGAGATCTAGTTGTTGCTAATGTATGCTAAATTAGTTACTTTTGTAATAAAGCTATAACGAAATTGTTAATAATAAATGCCGTATTATTCAATAAAGCGAATTTACGGCATTTTTCTTGTTGCACAATACTACAAAAGGATGCATATATGGGGAATACAGTAAGATAAATTATTATGATAAGTTTTCTTATTTAATGAGATTAAAATGAAGTTGGGACTAAATGTCACAGAGGAAGATTAAATATATGGTGAATTGCTAAACTCTTCTAGGAGAGTATATTGTTGTAGTTATATTAGGAACATTAATTAGGAATTTTGTTATTTTACAACAAACACTCGTTGATATTTGATTACTTAATTATTATCCAAGTCTGCATTAATTGGTGTAGAATATAGAATATTTCTATATTTAGTTGGTGTTATACCTTCATATCTTTTAAACATCTTTAGAAATTGGGTGTAGTCAAAAAAGCCACATTCTTTTGTTATCTGCTTAACACTTAAATGCGTATTCAAAAGTAACTGCTTAGCGCGATTTATACGCTGTGATAAGATGTATTCTTTAATACCCATCCCTTTTTCTCGTTTTACGATTTTGGAAATATAGTCCTTGTTAAAATTGAAATTTTGTGCAACATCTGAAACATTAATATCTTTCTGTAAATTAATATCTATCCATCTACAAATGCTATCAACAACTGAACGGTGTTTTGAATATGTTCTGTTAAGGGTTCGCTTAAGTTCATTTAATAGCAAAATCAGCGCTGCATTTGTTTCATCAATGGAATAAGAGGAAAAATGCAAAAGCTGTTTAAACAACTGATTAATAAGTAGGGTGTCTTCGATATGGGCAAAGGTTGGGAAATTTAGATAAGATTCAATATTGGTTTCATACATTACCCAATAAAAGCTAACAGGTGAAGTACTCTTTTTATGACCGTAATGTGTCAAGCCAGAACGGAAAAACAGAATATCACCAGGGCGAATTATATATTGACGGTCTTCTTCGGTAATATACATTTCTCCTTCAAGCATGAACGCTACTTGATATAAATTAAATTTGCGTTTCATGTGATTCCAATTGCCAGCAGATATAAATTTTCCACATAAATTATAATTTAAATAATTCTCCATTAAGTCTGATTTATCCATCCTTTCTTCGATAATGACCATTGTTAACTCATAAGTATATTAGTAAAATATTATCATAATCATTGGTTGAAGTCAAAACTATTGGGATTTCTATACATGGGCTTTGCACTTGTTTCCAAAAATTAAATAACTGATTTATACATCTATTACGTATCAGGAAGGAGTACAATTATGAAATTAGCAGTGGAAGGGTTTCCAAGCTTAAGCAAAGTAAGACTTTTAAAAGGTTTTTTTAAAACATCTCAAGATCTGGGAGAAAAATATATTTTATCTCTCGATGTGGACAGGTTTTTAGCTCCCTGCTATGAGGCGCATGGTTTGGAACCAAAGAAAAAACGTTATTCAGGATGGGAAGCAAGAGCAATCAGCGGACATTCATTGGGACATTTTATGTCAGCCCTTGCAGTAACATATCAGGCTACTGGGAATGAAGAGTTAAAAAAGATTCTTGATTATGCGGTGTCAGAATTATCGCATATACAGCAGGTAATAGGAAGGGGATATATTGGAGGCTTGGTTGAAACACCCTTTGTAGAAATAATAAATGGAACAAATATAGGAAAATTTGATATTAATGGATATTGGGTCCCTTGGTACAGCATACATAAGATATACAAGGGATTGATTGATGCATATGAGTTAGCAGAAAATTCTGAAGCCCTAAATGTAGTGGTTAATTTTGCCGACTGGGCAGTTTCAATATTAAATCAAATGTCTGATGAACAGGTTCAGGCAATGCTTGAATGTGAACATGGGGGCATGAACCATATATTTGCTAAGCTTTATAGTTTTACAGGCAATAGCACATATCTGGATACAGCAGTTAGATTTTCGCATAAAGCCATTGTTGAACCACTTGAGCAATGTGTTGATGATTTACAGGGAAAGCATGCAAATACTCAAATTCCTAAAATCATAGGTATAGCAGAAATATACAATCAGGAGCATGCTTATGAGAAATATAAAACAGCTGCACAATTCTTTTGGAATACCGTGGTTAATAGACGTTCCTATGTTATTGGAGGCAACAGTTTGAAAGAACATTTTGAAGCAATTGATATGGAAAGCCTTGGTATTAAGACTGCAGAAAGCTGTAACACACACAATATGTTGCTCTTGACAAAACTATTATTTTCATGGAATCATGACAGTGCGTATATGGATTATTACGAAAATGCTCTTTTTAATCACATTCTTGGAACGCAGGATTGTCAGACAGGAAATAAAACCTACTTTACATCCTTGATGCCTGGACATTATAGAATATACAGTACAAAAGATACTGCTTGGTGGTGCTGTACAGGCACAGGTATGGAGAATCCAGGCAAATATGCTGAAGCCATATACTTTCAGGAACAGGATGATTTATATGTTAATTTATTTATAGCGTCGCAGTTTGATTGGGAAGCAAAAGGATTAACAATAAGGCAAGAATCAAATTTACCATATTCAGATACCGTAATTTTAAAAATTATTGATGGAAAAGCAGAAGCAAATATTAATATACGTGTACCATCATGGATAACAAGCGAACTCGTTGCTGTTGTAAATGGCAAAGATAGGTTTGTACAAAGTGAAAAAGGATATCTTACAGTCAGCGGTGCTTGGGAAAAAGGTGATGAAATCAGAATTACGCTGCCAATGGCTGTTTCTAAGTATACATCAAAGGATAATGTTGGCAAGATTGCCTTCACCTATGGTCCTGTAGTTCTTGCAGGGAAGTTTGGAAATATAGGACTTCCAAATGATACAATTGAGGACGAAGTGGCATTGGACACAACAACTGCGTCTGTACCAGATATATTTACAGAGGATGAGGATATATCAAATTGGATTACAATGAAGGATGCTGAGACCTTAACCTTTAAAATTTCAGCTGAGGTTACAACTGATAAAAATGAAGTAACACTTGTTCCGTTTTATCAGATACATCATGAATTTTATAGTGTGTATTGGAATTTGAACACTGTAGGGGATAAATTTGAAAAACTATTGAGTGATATTACCATCGACAGCATAGAACCTGATGGACAACAGGATGAAATAGGGCACAGCATGAAAGGTAATTGCCTCAAAGCAAAACATTATGGTTCGTTTAAAGACCTTAATGGTAATATGTCTATGTGGAGAGATGCATATGGTGTCGAGGAGGCTTACTTCAGCTATGAGATGAGTGTTGACGGAGAAAGGCAAAACTTCATCTGCGCAAAGTATTTTAGTGAGGATAACAAGTTCAAAGATGATGGAATAACCTATTTAAGGGATTTTGACATTATGGTGGATGGTAATGTTGTTGCTGAACAGACCATCGAGATTAGTGATAAGGAAAAATATTATAGGTTTTATGAAATACCAAAGGAGCTTACATTAAATAAAAGCAAAGTTAAGGTGATGTTTAAAGCGAAATCTGTTTATTCCTGTGTTGGGAAGGTGCTCGAAATAAGAATTACGAGAGGAAAAATAGATCAGTAGAGACTAGAAGTTTTGTTAAACAGTTTTTCATGCCTTGCTTACAGAAATGAATCTTTATAAATTAAATTCTTAGATAAAGTGTAGTAAGAGTTTATTATATACTCTTTAATAATGAGTTGATGAAATTAAATAGTAAATTGAAAATCGTATTATTCAAGAGATTGGATGTACGATTTTTTACTGCATAATTATAATAAAGACTCAACAAATTATAAAAGGTCTCTGAGAATTGAATGATGGAATATTACAATTTGTGCTATAATTGGTTTGTGATACTAAAAGCATATATTAAAGATTATTATATAAATTGAGTATTTAACTAAATGGATTTTAAGCAGCGATATTTGATTTTGATTATTCATATATCAAATAGGCTAATAATATGAAGCAAAGATTTGTGATAGTTAATATAAATTTTCCTTTGGGAGTTAATTAGGATAGTGTTTTGAAAATATGTTGCTTGTATTACATTGAAAGATATTTTGTAGGAGAGATTGAAATGAAAAAAGTTATTGATCATATTACAGAAATGTTGGAAGCTAATAATTTAACTTTTATAGATAAGCCAATTCTTATGGGTGGAATGTCTATGGAGTATTATGGAATACGAAAAGCTGGTGCAGATATTGATCTAATAGTAACAGATGAGGATTATCAAGTTCTTGCACATAAATATCCTAATAAGAGAAAAGATTTATATGGAGACTTGGGAATGGTCATTGGAGAATTTGAAATATGGAGAAGTATTGCACACCTTGATTATAATTTTTTTAAGAAAGATGCTATTGAGGAAGAAAATATTCTAATTGTATCAATAGACAGACTTTTATGGACTAGAGTGTGTGCTATGGAAGTAGAAAAATATAGAAATGATCTGGAATTGCTAAAAGAATATTATTATAACCATTATACTAATCCAAAATACCATCAAGAAGCCCTATTGCATGAGAAGTCATATTTAAAAATGAATGGTACTGTTTTAGGTGGCAAATATGATGATTTATAATATCGGATTCTAGTAATCTTTTTATTAAATACTTGATCATGTATATTCAAATTTAATGGTCAGTATAGCAAATGGAAGTTTATGGAGGATAATATATGTTTAAAATTAGGAATAAGGAGTTTAGTGTTAAATAAATATGAGAATATATGTTTATTATCAATATGAAGCAGATAAATTTCAATATTAAAATCAACTACGTAGGGAGTTAATAATATGATAAGAAGAGCAGAAATAAAAGATGCATCAAGGTTAGCAGAAATTTTAGTATTTGCAAAAAGAACTGCTTACAGACAGATATTTAATAATGACAATGTTTCATTTAACGAAATGCAGGTCTTAGATTTAGCATTAGATTTTCGGGATAAAGAATCTGAATTAGATGACTTATATGTATATGACGACGGAATTGTAAAAGGATTGATTAAATGGGGATATTCGAATATTAAAGATAGTGGAAATAGTATTGAAATTTTTCAACTCTATGTTGATACTTTTTTTCAAGGACAGGGTATTGGCAGTATTCTAATGAAAGATTGCATTGAACATGCAAAGAGAAAAAGTATCAAAAAAATATTTTTATGGGTGTTAGAAAAAAATCATAATGCTAGAAAAATTTATGAAAAGCATGGATTTGAAGCAGATGTTGTTAGTAAATTTGAAGATGGTACTACAGAAATACTTCTAAGATACAAACTAGAAATGTAAATTGTGATTTATTTATATTATGAGAAGGATTTATATGAAAATAGAATAAAATGGAACTTGAAAAAAGTAAATTATTTGTATATTGTAAGGTAATTTGAATTAGTGAAAGTGCGGGGGGAGAAAAAGATGAAATTAACAAAAATAATTGCTAGTTTATTAGCAGTAGCTACAATGTTGACGATATATCCAATAGGAGTAAGTGCAGAATGGAAACGGGATTCTAATGGCTGGTGGAATACAGAAGGGGATTCATGGGCAGTAGGATGGAAGCAAATAGATGGAAAGTGGTATTATTTTGGACAAGATGGATATATGGTGCATGATGTAACTATAGATGGATACAAATTAGGTTCTGATGGAGCATGGTGTCAAACCACACTAAATAATACCTCAAATTCAGAGCAAGATATTAGAAAAATTGCATATAATCAACTAACTTCACAGGATAAAGCTAGAGTAAAAGGAACTTGGATGGATAGCAAAGTTTCAGAAGTAACATTAAATGAAGGAATGGGAAATATTGATGATAAATCTTATATCGGAAAGATTGTATATCTTGTTGATTTTCAAACTCAAACTAATGCAAGACCAAATAATATGATTGTTTATATTGCAAAAGATAATCACAAATTAATAGGATACGGTTATGTAGATTAATTAGTTAGCGAAACTTCCATTGTGTTAACTAATTTAAAAATGAGGTATAGAAAATGTCGTATCAAGATGAAGTTAATAAATTATGAAAAGTCTAATGATTTATATATAATTTATGGGTATAAAAAAATTAGATAAATTACAATTTAGAAGGAGGATTATATTTTAATATGAGTGATATTATTAGAATTCCATGTGGAAGTGTAAATGCCTTTTTAATTAAAGAAAAATCTCATGCAGTTCTTGTTGATACTGGACTATCGGGGTATGCAGAAAAAATCTATGATGTTTGTAAAGATAGCCATGTTGAAGGTATCATACTGACACATGGACATATTGATCACATACAAAATACAGCAGTTTTGTCTAAGCGATTAAATGTTCCAATTGCTATAGGGATTGGAGATGAAGATTTAGTTGATGATAACACAGCACAATCTATGTATGGAAGAGGAGCAATTGGGAAAATATTCTGCTATTTCTCTCAAAAATCAATTAAAAGTAATCCTATAGAAAAATTTAAACCCACTATATTTTTGAAAGATGGAGATTCTTTAGAATGCTTTGGAATCAAAGGGAAGATAATTGGACTTCCAGGACATACTAAAGGCTCAATAGGCATTGATGTTGAACAAAGAGATTTGATTGTTGGGGATTCATTAATGAATATTTTAAAACCAACAATCTCCTTGCTTTATGAAAATAAAATTCAACTTGAACTTAGTGCGAGAAAGATTAGTGATTTAGGAAATAGATTAATTCATTTTGGACACGGAAAATCGGTACAAAACAGAAAGTGGATTTAAAGTTCAAATTTCAATTTGCACACCTATAAAAAGAGCAGCTATGCTGCAATACGGAACTTTTACCCTATGCATATATCTAAATTCTTAACTGATCGGTAAATTTAAATTTGCAGAGTTATCAATTTCTCTTGATTCGATAAGTTTTAGTTGATAATTAGTATATTACAAGCACTAAAAGAAGTTGATAAATTATATTTACGTATATAAAAGAATTGGATAAATATTAATTTGATAAGGAGGCTTCATAATGGAATTTAATAATGAAGAATTGGAAAAAGCCAAATCCATGCTATCTTCTACCATTACTAAATGTGAAAAAATGAAACTTAAGTTTTTAGAAGGAACATCTCAACATTCCCTCTTAAAAAACAGAATTAAAGCACTTTATATTTCCAAGTCGCTTCTTATGGGTGATAAAACAATAAATTATACAAGCAAAGAATTGAAAGAAGCATTGCCTCCTGTGGTTTCAATCATAAATAAAAATACAAAAGCACAAAGTAAATATGAAAAAGGAACTTCGCAATTCAATCGATTTGAACCCATAATCCAAGCCATGCTTATTTCAAAAGTATTCATTGAGAGCAAAATAAACACTGATTAGGTATTATGATAAGTTCAAATTTGAAAGGAATAGTAAAAATATGTATTGTAGATTATTATATGTTTAGTCAAGGGGGAATTAATTATGAAGGTAAAAGCTTATACATTAAATTCATTTGCAAAATGCATAGAGGGAGGAAATCCTGCTGGAGTTGTGCTCAATGCAGATGATTTATCAGAAGATAGTATGAAAAAAATTGCGGGTATTATTGGCTTTAGTGAGACTGCATTTGTCATGAAATCAGAATTAGCAGACTTTAAAGTTAGGTTTTTTACCCCGAATGAAGAGGTTGATATTTGTGGACATGCCACAATAGGAACTTTTAGTACACTATTAATCAAAAGATTAATTAAACCTGGTAAGTATCTTCAAGAAACTAAAGCAGGAATTTTAGGTATAGAATTAAAGGAGGATTTTTCAATAATGATGAATCAAAATGCGCCAAGTTATCATCAAACAATATCTAAGAAAGAAATTGCAGATTCATTGAATATTACTATGAATGAAATGATTGAAGAACTACCAGTACAAATTGTATCTACAGGTCTTAGGGATATACTTATACCAATTAAGAATATAGATCTAGTTAATGCAATAAAGCCAAATTTTGAAAAAGTGTCAGAAATCAGCAGTAAATATAATACGATCGGCTATCATATTTTTACTCTTGAATCGCTTAATAATTCAAATGCCTACTGTAGAAATTTTGCACCACTCTATGGAATACCAGAAGAATCTGCAACTGGTACATCTAATGGTGCTCTTGCATGTTATTTATTTAAATATGATAAAATTAAGTCTGACAATGCTAATAATATAGTTATTGAGCAAGGTTATTCAATGGAAAAGCCTTCAGAAATAATTGTTGCTTTAAGAACTGAAGGCGAAGAAGTTATTGAAGTTAAGGTTGGTGGGAAAGCATTAAATTTATCAGAAATAGAGGTTCAAATATAGTAGATAAATAAAAGCTTACTAAATAAAGCACAATAATATAAATACGTTATTAAGTTGGCAATTCTTCTTTATGCTCCATTTCAAGTGAGATTAGAACGAATAAAACAACGTGAGATAACTCGTTACAGAAGTGTTCATTAGACTAATAATGTGCATAACAAGTAAATATTGTGAATTAATTAAGAAAATTGAAGAATATGGTATCATAAAAATATGCTATAATTAACTCATAAATGTGCTATTATATGAGTTTATAGTTTTTTACTAAGAAATAAATTAGAATTTGATGAGGTGACTTTGTTATATGAAAAGATATATTGCATTTTTAAGGGGCATCAATATAAGTGGCAAAAATAAGATTCCAATGGTTGGATTAAAGGCAGGTTTTGAAGAACTTGGTTTTTTAGAAGTTAAGACATATCTGAATAGTGGCAATGTCATCTTTTCAAGTGATGAGGATCACAAAGAGGATTTTTCTGGTCAGCTTGAAACAATGATAAAAGACAGGTTTGATTTGCAAATACCTGTTTTTGTCATATTAAAGGAAGAACTTGAAGATATATTACATAATGCCCCTGACTGGTGGGGAAATGAAGACAAGGAAATATACGATAATCTTATTTTTATAATGTTGCCGGCAACATTTACTGATATATTTAGTGAAATAGGAGAGCCTAAAGAAGAATTTGAAAAGATAAAGAATTACAAAAAAGCAGTATTCTGGTCTTTCAATCGAAAGGATTATCAAAAGACAAATTGGTGGTCGAAGACAGCTAAGGCAAACATTAGTAGCAAGCTGACAATCAGAACGGCAAACACAGTTAGAAAGATAGTTCGGATGTAATAAAGTTGCAAATACCAGTTTATAGAGTAAGTTAAAGGACTAATTTTAAAATATTACCAAGATAAAATTAAATATAACTTAAAGAGAATACCGTATTATTCAAAAAAGAATATACGGTATTTCTTTATACATAACTCTAATATATTATCTATTACTCTTTTAATTATTAAATATTTTTAAATTTGTCTAATAGAATATCTGCATTTCAAGAAGGGGATGATTAGGTTTGCCTATAAATGATTTTAAGACTAGGATATTGATTGAAAAAGGATGGTCAGATGATAAAAAATATTGCGTTATAACTCCTGAAGGAAAAAAGTATTTATTACGTATTTCAAAAATAGAGCAAAAAGAACGTAAGAAAGTTGAATTTGAAATGATGCAGTATGTAGAGGAACTTGGTGTTCCTATGTGCAAACCTATTGAATTTGGCACTTGTGATGAAGGTGTATTTTTTCTACAAAGTTGGATCGAAGGAGAGGATTTTGTAGAAATTCTTACAACTTTAACCAATGAAGAACAATATTTATATGGAATTGAGGCTGGTAAAATACTTAAGCATATTCATACTATTCCAGCACCTGGTACACAAGAGGAATGGGAGGTACGATTTAATCGTAAAATTATGCGGAAGATCCAAATGTATAAAGATTGTCCTATAAAATATGAGAATGGACAATCGTTTATTGACTATATAAATGAGAATCGTTATTTGCTGAAAAATCGATCACAATGTTATCAACACGGTGATTACCATGTGGGGAATATGATGATTGATTATGAAGGAAAACTTCAAATTATTGACTTTGATAGATATGATTTTGGTGATCCATGGGAGGAATTTAATCGAATTGTTTGGTGTGCACAACAATCACCACTTTTTGCTTCGGGGATGGTAAATGGGTATTTTGATGGTAATGTACCAATGGACTTTTGGCAATTACTTGCATTATATATTTCAAGCAATACATTATCAGCACTACCTTGGGCAATTCAATTTGAACAAAGTGAAATTGACACCATGATAAATCAAGCTAAAGATATTCTAGAATGGTACAAGAATATGAAAGATTCAGTTCCAAGTTGGTATAAGAGCATGTAATATGAGGACAAAAAGAAGTTGAAAAATTTTAATCGATTATGCTGGAAATGGATACAGAAAACTATATTGGAGATAATATTAGCTTTGAATTAAATTTGCTGGAAAGATATACTGTTATTAGAATTTGGCGCAGATATTAATAGGTATAAGAGAATGGAATACTATACAGAAGTGTCCATTAATCTAATAATGTTCATGATATGTAAATATTGCGAAATAGTAATACAAGAAAGATAATATACTTAATATAGTGTTTAGAATTACACTAAACACTATACTGTAAACTATGAAAAAGGAGAAAAAGATATTTCACCAGCACCAACAAGAACTATAACATCTCCTTCTTGAATAGGACCAAGTTTTACAGTTTCATTTGGGTCATTAAATCTTAAAAATATTTCTAGACTACCTTTAGAATTAATAATTATGCTAGTAAGAGGTTTACCAGGAGTTATAAGTTTAGCTGTAATATATTTTCCAGTATATTGAGAGGTATTATAAATACCTTGTGTGTAAGTAGTTGCAATAGGAATTGGTTGTGCTTGAGGGATTTTAACAAATGTAAATAAGGATATTAGAAAAAATACTAAAAATTTCTTTATATTCATAACAGCACCTCCATTTTATTAGTATTTTGTTTTTGAAATTAGAATATACGCACTATAGTAAGAAAGTGAGGTAGAGCAACAATGACAAATTATGAAGTTTATTTTGGAACAAAAGAAAGGGCATTAGATTCTTTGACTTTACTCCTTGAGTTTCCAGATCATCCAAGACAAGAGGTAAGAGAATTTCAAAAGGAAGTTAAAGAAATGGGAGAAGTTAGATGGTTGAAAAGTGAATGTACAAATAAAAGATGGTGGAAAAACGAACTAATTACAAGGAATAGGTAATGCGTAATACTAAAATTTTATTAAAAAAGCCCCAATAAAGGGGCTACAAGGAACGAAAAATTTTTAATCATGAGTACATTCTTATTATGTGAAATTTAAGAAATAAATATTCAAGTTGTAAATTTGACGCAGTAGATAAAGATCTTGTTCTTTGAAAATTGAATAATGTGATATTTACAATATATGCTATAATTGATTTGTAGTAGTAATTGAATGTGAATTATTGAAAGCTGATGAAAATTGATAGGTTATTAAAAATAACCTAATATTCGTATAAAACTAATATGAAATTTTATATCTGAAGGAGATGGTTAATCTGAAGACGATAGGTTTAATAGGTGGAATGAGTTGGGAATCATCACTTGAATATTACAGAATTATAAATGAAACTGCTAAATTAAAATTAGGAGGACTTCATTCTGCGAAATGTATAATGTATTCAGTAGATTTTGAAGAAATAGAAGTTTTACAACATCAAGGTAAATGGGATGAGTTAGCAAATATTATGGTTAATGTTGCTGAAAAACTTAAGAATGGTGGCGCTGATTTTATTGTTATATGTTGTAATACAATGCACAAGGTGGCAAGTGATATAGAAGATAAAGTAGGATTAAAAGTTTTACATATAGCTGAAGCGACAGGTAAAGAAATAATTCAAAATGGTATGAAGAAGGTTGGATTACTTGGGACTAAATATATTATGGAACAAGATTTTTACAAAAAATTTCTAAAGGAAAAATTTAATATAGATGTAGTTATTCCAGATGAATGTGAAAGAGAACTTGTTCACGATGTAATTTTAAATGAATTATGTAAAGGCGTAATAGATGCTTCTTCAAAGAGAAAATATTTAAAAATAATAGACAATTTAACTTTAAAAGGTGCGGAAGGAATAATATTAGGCTGTACTGAGCTACCCTTATTGATAAAACCAGAAGATGTTAATATACCAATTTTTGATACAGCAACAATACATGCCATTTCTGCATTTGAATTTGCATTAGATAAATAGTAATTAAGTTATTAAATGTTAGTTCTTAATATTGTTATGCCATAATATTTATAAAACATGAATCAATAAAATTAAATAGCAAATTGTAAAATCGCATTGTTCAAGAAATTGAATCGGCGATTTTTTTAATGCGTCATTCTATTAATAGATGTAGGTAATAGATTAGATTTATATGTTTGGTATAATGAATTAATCCTACATAGTTGTACAAGAATAGTCGAATAGACTGATGAAACTCCTATTTTAATATTTGCAGAACTTGATAATGAACGCTATTCAACAAGGCAAATTTCTGTATTCTTAGACAGGCACGTGGAGATTATGGGAGATGAGGAAGATTTTGTATCTGAAGAACCATACCCATCAAATGAAGAAATAAATAATATGGGTGAGTTTAGAATTTTTAATATATCAAAGTCTGAATTTGAAAAAATATGGGTAAGTTATCCAAAGTATTTTGAGAATGATTTAGAGTATAGATAGCAATTAAATGTATAAATTGCTAAAAAACATAATAATAAATTTCAAGGCTAAAGGAAATAAAAACGAATACAGGATTATGAGAACATTATATTAATGTGTAAATTTTTAAATAATTAGATGAATATAATTGGAACAATACTATGAGCTAAAAAATAAATGACCAACTATAAAATCATATTATTGGAGATATGAATATGCTCTGATAAGAATCTATAAGAGAATTTATCACTATATTTAGTCCATGTAGAAATCACTATTATAATGAAAGTAGAGGAACAAAATGAATAATAAAACTTATGAGAATAAAATACCAATTTATTTAAAAGAAATGGTTGATCTACAAATTGCAAAAGCAAAAGAGTTTCAAGGTCAAAAAACAATGAGTTTTTCTTTTTTTACTGATCCCCATATTACTGAAACATCGACTTTTGCAGATATAGAGACTATAAATTATATAAACAATAATATGGATATTAAATTTACAGCTTGTTGTGGAGATAATCTTGATAATGGAATAACGAAGCAAATTCATTTAGATACAGCAACAAAATTAATTAGTAAGATATCCTTTGATAATTATTTTACTGTTAAGGGAAATCATGATGATAACTCTATAAATTCAAATGGAGTAGACAATGTAAAATATACTATGCTGCCACAAGAACAATATAATATTATGTTTAAAAGGCTAGATGGAATTGTTCAATTTGATGAATCAAATAGAGAAGGAATGTATTATTACTATGATATTCCAGAATACAAGGTTAGAGCGATTTTTTTAAATTCCATTGATATTCCTTATATTAAAAATCAAGATAATAAAGCAGCATGGAAGTATGATGGACAAAATACTTATGCTTACTCAAATGCTCAATTAAACTGGTTGGCGCATATTGCTTTGAAGCTGCCAGATGAGCAATGGAAGGTTATGCTCTTTACACATGTTAATCCATTTCCAGAAGGAATGATAGGAGCAGACAATCTTGTATATAATGGAACTGTAATGTTAGATATTATAGATGCATTTAAGATGGGAGCAAAATATAATTCCATAGCAACTACTGGAGATTTTGGACAATCAGTTTCAGTTGATTTTTCTTCACAAGGAATTGGAAAGGTTATTGCATTTTTCTATGGGCATACGCATAGTGAACAAGTATTGACAAGAAATGGAATTAAATATATTAGTACATGGAATGATGTGCCTAGAAAATCCTTAAGCAATCCAAATGCACCAGCAAGGGCAATAGGTACAACATCAGAAATATGTTTAAATATTGTTACAGTGAATTTCGACTTAAGTAAAATTTTTATAACTAAAGTTGGGGTAGGGACTGATTTAGTAATTGATATTTCACAAAATTGAATTTAATTTAAGCTCATTATTAAAATAAATTTGTGATTTTTTGTATACATAATTCTAACAAACTACTAACTGGCAATTGTACTTATGTTTTTTTTGAGGGGATAAATAAAAAATAGAACATCGTTTGTTCTATTTTTTATTTTCTTATATGATTATTCTATTATATGGTTTAGTTATATTTTATGATTTTATTTGAGAACTTTATCGGTGTTATATCTTCTTTCTGCATTTTATCATTAAAAATTTTACTGGAGGTTTATCTGGATTATCCTTATATATGTCATCAACCTCTACAAAATCTACAAGTCCATAATTTCCGAATTCTTTCTCTATAGACTTAGAATTATAGAAAAACAGTTTCACACCATATGTTGTTTCATAATAATTTTCATCAAGCTTTCTACCATTACCGTACATTGGAGCTTTTTCTGAAACAGCTGTAAAAATCATATATCCACCTGGTTTTAAATGGTTATAGCAATCATTAATAAACTTTTTTCTTTCAGCTTCATTTAACAAATGAATAAGTGCAAAGCTAGCTACACCATCATAGAGTTTATTTTCAAAAGGCATATCAGATACTGATCCATGGTAAATTTTATTATTAATTCCATTTTTCTTTGCAATATTAATTGCTGTTTGAGAAATTTCGATTCCTGTAACTTCCATGTTATTATCAATAAACGGTTTTATATTTCTTCCGTATCCTACACCAGGAATTAGGATATCCTTTAAATTATTTTCAGCAAAGTAATCTGATACTATAATCGCAGTACTTGAGGGCTCAAACCCCCACATTGCTTGCTTTTCTGCAAAACTTCTTTCCCAAAATTCAGACATATAAACATCTCCTTTATAATTTTATTTATAATATAAATATCATTTTAGAATACACATTGTAATAAGTTATTTAAAGCACGAGTACAATTATTTTAATCAAATATATTATAGACTGTATTTATCTATAATTAGAACATAAAGAAACTTATGAAATTTAATTGTTTTTATATAATTTCAAATAGTTTTTTATTTTTAAGATAGGTTTCCATCATATTCTCGGCTTCTTCCATTGCTTTTTGAATTTTGCACGCATGATTCTCCTTCATTTCACATGTAAACATAGGGCTACTTCCTTCAGTTGCCTTAATTACATCTAAAAGTGAAATTTCTTCTTTGCTCTTCTGCAAAACATAGCCACCATTAACACCGGGAGTTGATTTAATTATATTAGCTTTAACTAACTGTGTTAAAATCTTTGACAAATAACTTGGCGAGATATTTAAATGGTTTGCCAAAGGAAGTAAACTTAGATTATCTCTTTTATCATACTTAATCATATAAGCAACTATATGTAATGCATAATTAGTAGCTTTTGTATATTTCATATTAATCCTCCATGTAGTATTATTAATCGGATATTATAGACTCTATTTATCTATAATATATCCTTTTATACTTTTAGTCAATACTAATTAATGATTAAGTAATTTTTATTATTTGTGTTATAGAAACTTCCAAATTCTAATTTGAATAGTAGTTTAAATTTTAGTAATGGGAAATTAAGATGATCGAGTTAAAAGAGTAATAGGTTTTGTGTAATAAAATTAATAGCAATTAATTAAGAATGTTCTTTAATAATTGAATACTTCAATGTTTGTAAGATATGTTATAATCAATATTGAATAGAAAATTATGGTATGAAAAAGAAGTGAGGAAATAATTATGGTAAATATGTTATTTAGTTTATATAATTTTCATGAAAGCTGGGCAAGGGAAAAAGTATCAAAATACATAATGCCTAAGGACAAGATTTTAATAATACCATTTTCCTTTAGTGAAACAATAGGAAGTGATAATGATTGGCAGGATGCGTATAGTAGGAATACTGGAAAATATTATGAAAGCATTGTAACACCATTCTTGAGCTATGGAATTGAAGAAGAAAATATAAATTTTATAAATTACTTTAAAGATACAGTTGAAAATGCAAAAGATAAAATAAAAAAGAGCAATGTAATATTCTTTACTGGTGGGTTGCCTGATAAAATGATGTTACGTTTAATTGAATTTGATTTAATTGGGTATATTCAAAGTTTTACAGGTGTTGTTATTGGCAGTAGTGCAGGAGCAATGATTCAAATATCAGAATATCACATTACGCCAGATAGAGATTATAATACATTTACATACAATAAAGGACTTAACTTTATTAAAGAATTTGATATTGAAGTTCATTATGAAGGCAGTGAAATGGTTAATCAGTATATCAATAAGGTATTAGAAGAAAAGAGAAAGAAAGTATATGGAATTACAAATACTGGTGGAATAATTATTGATGATGAAAAAATAACTCTGTTGGGAGAGGTTAAAACCTTTAGCTAACAGAAATTGAATTTATCGAAGAACATTCAAAAGAATGGTTGTAATATGTAAAATTGAAAAAGTTAGATGAATTTTAATTTATGAATGAAATAAGATTTTTTTAAAAATGCATAATGGTAAGTAAGTGCGAACTGAAGATAATTAATATTTTATTTAGGAGGGTATAAAATGAGTTGTAAAATGTGTGAAAAGCAAAAAAATATTAAAGATGACCCATATTTTATTATGGAACTTGAAACAGGATATGTAATTTTAGGATGGTTTCAGAAGTTTAAAGGCTATACTGTTTTCAATTGTAAAGAGCATGGTCCTGAATTACACAACTTAGAACATTCCTTTAAAATAAAACATCTTGAAGAAATGTCTATAGTAGCAGAGGCTGTTTCTAATATATTTAAGCCTGATAAGATGAACTATGAACTACTCGGAAATGGATGTCCTCATATTCATTGGCATCTTTATCCAAGAGTAAAAGGTGATACTCCTATAGTTAGTTCGATATATCAATTGTCAAATGAGGAATTATTTGATGAATCTACAAGACCGAATGAAAAGCAGAGGGAAGAATTGAAAGAAAAGATTAAAAATGAAATTGTACGTCTACTTTCAAGATGAGTATTAAACGAAGTAATTGTAGGATAAAGTGAACTGGTTAATATTGATTATATGAAATATGGACAAGTTATTGGAGGATGTCAATGACGAATATTAATTTAAATGAATACTTTAAAAAACAAAAAAAATTTAGTGGAAATGTATTGGTATCAAAAAATAATGAAATTATATTTAATCAATCATATGGGTATTCAAATAAGGAAAAAGGAATAAAAAATACACCTGAAACAAAATTCATGATTGGTTCTATGACAAAGCCAATAACTGCATTATGTATTATGCAGTTATCAGAAAAAGGTATGCTTTCAACGAAGCAGAATATTGAAGATTATATTCCAGACTTATATAAGGGTCAAGGAATTACAATTCATCATCTTCTAACTCATACTTCTGGGATACCTAACCACGTAATGCTAAAAAACCAAATAAAATGGGGAGAACGTCATACACCTCAAGAAATACTACAAATTGTAAAAAGTTATAAATTGAAATTCCCTGTTGGTGAAAAATGGTCGTACAGTAATACCAATTATCTTATTCTTGGCTTGATAATTGAAATGGTTTCTGGAATGAGTTATCACCAATATGTTAAAAATAATATATTTATTCCTGCTAAAATGAATAATTCAGGTTTTTGTGATGAAGAACAAAAAAATGTAGCCAATAATTATATTAAGGGTGAAAAAGGCTTCTATATAGACCCATCAATATGGTTTGCTTGTGGTGATATTGTATCAACTGTTGGTGATTATTATTTGCTTGATAGAGCAATTCAGGATGGTAAACTATTGAAAACCCAAATAGTAAGGGAAATGCAAGAGCCTCACTATGATGGCAAGTATGTAAAATATGGCTATGGATTGCTTATTAAAAAACATTTTGATTGTAAAAGTATATGCCATGGTGGGGGAATTGCGAATGGTTACACTTCTCATTTTGAGAAATATATTGATGACGATATTACTATTGTTGTATTAAGCAATGATTTAGTAAACTATCAATTCTTATCATTGGGAGGGGCTGGTGGTACATATATAAGTAGAGAGATTGCTTCCTTAATTTATGGTAAAAAGTTAGGTGCTTTAAAGAAGATATTCTAAAAGAGGTTTTTAATATAGATAGTTACTGGATATCTTTTATAAATCATGAATAAAATATAGTTTAAATTAGAAATTAAAAATGATTGTCTTTTACATCATGTAATATATAAGTGATAATAATTCAAGTTATGCTGTTTTAAAACAATGAAAGGTTAGGATGATTATGTATCTAGAACACCAGAAGAATATGATACATGGATTATAGATGGACAAGTTGAAATTGAAGATTTAATAGAATTATCATTAATGAATTGTAATTTGAGAAGCAGGTTTTACTGCTAAAGGAGAATATAAAAATGAGAATTGAGACAGATGAATTAATTATTCGTAATTTTGAGTTAAGGGATGAAAAAGATTTATGTGAATATATGCTGCAGAGAGTTAATGCTGAATTTGAAGCATATCCAGATTTTTCTTGCAAAAAAGCAAAGAAAGAGATTGAATACAGAGCACAAAGTGATGAATTCTATGCAATTGAGCTAAAAAAAGAGAATAAAGTAATTGGAAATATTTATTTAGGAAATAGGAGCTTTAATTCAAGAGAGCTGGGATATGTATTAAATGTGAATTATCAACATAAGGGATACGGAAGTTGTGCTAGTAAAGCAGTTACAGATTATATGTTTAATCAAGGTGTTCACAGAATTTATGCAGAATGTGCTCCTCAAAACGCACCTTCATGGAAGTTAATGGAGAAGATTGGAATGATACGTGAAGCGCATTTTAGAAAAAATGTTTCATTCTGTCAAGATGAGAAAGGACAGCCTATATATTGGGATACCTATGTATATGCATTATTAAATCCATATAATTAAATTTATACTGACCGACAAATTTCAATTTATGAATGAAATAAGATTTTTTTATAAATTCATAATGGTAAGTTTAGGTATAATAAAAGAAGGAGAGATTGCGTATGGAAAAAACTCTTCATTCAATACTTGCGGTGTTTCCTACTCCAAATATCGAAGAAACCGCTAAGTATTATAATGAGATTATGGGATTTAGAATTGTTAAATATTTAGATGTAAGAGAACCACATATATGCCTTTATCGAGATAGTGTGGAAATTGTATTGACTAAAGCAAATAGCGAAAAAGTCTACACTAATAGAGAACTTTATGGTTATGGGGAAGATGCTTATTTTATTACAGACAATCAAAAAGCATTACAAAATGAATTTATAAGCAAAGGTGCTAAAATTGTTCGTCCACTCCATATGACAGATTATAATAATATGGAATTTGTGTTAGAAGATATAGATGGACGGTGGATTGCTTTTGGAATGAAACAAAAGTAACACTACTGCAAATAATCGCAATGATAGTTGAGTTAATGCATATTTTTCTATATTAGCGAATTAGAATAATGATGTATTATTTCAATTTTTAGGTTTCAAATTACAAATATTAATTTTCTAGGGGGGAGCTAATGAAAAAATTATCTGGAGGTAATTCTACAAGCGTATATAAGCAGAACGAAACAGTTTTGAGGGAACAGAAGACTTGGAGTTCAACGATACATAGAGTATTACTACATTTAAAAAAAGTTGAATACACTAATAGCCCACAATTTATAGGAATTGATGATATGGGAAGGGAAATATTATCATTTGTTCCTGGAGATTGTAAAGTTGATTATCCTTTTACCAATGATAAAAATGAACAATTATCTATAATTAGAAAAGTGGCAGAAATTATGCGTAAATATCATGATGCAACGCTATCCTTTGAAAGAACAGATATAGATAGTTGGATGTTTTCATATAAAGGAGCTTTAGAAAAGGAAGTTATATGCCACAATGATATTGCACCATATAATATGACCTTTGTTAATAATATGCCATATGGATTAATTGATTTTGATACATGTTGTCCTGCCCCTAGAATATGGGATATTGTATATGCACTGTATAGATTTGTTCCATTTAGTAAAAAAAATTATGATAATGGAAAACAGGAATACAGGAATTATGATGTTGATAGAGATAAGGAGTTTAGGAAAAAGAGTATTAGGGTATTTTTTGATGCATATGGGATGGAATGTCCTAAGGATTTATTTGTACAAATGACAGCTAGACTACAGGCCCTTGCTGATTTAATTTATGATGAATCTCAAAATGGAAATAGTGCCTTTAAGAAAATGTTGGAAGAGGGACATAGGGATTTGTATTTATCGGAAATTGAATTTATCAAAGAACATGCTAAAGAATGGCTATGATTGCTACGAAATTGCTCTTTGGTTGTAAAATTTCGTCATGGCGGATTTTATCTCTTTGAATTTATAGCAAAAGTATTTCTGGACATTTTAGATTTTTACTTTTTTGTAATAAATATTATCATTCAATAGTGTTATTATTTAGGATATATGAATAATGGTGCATATTCTAATATTCTTAAGAATATGTGCTAAAATTAGTTTTAAATGTCAAAATTAATTTTCGAATATTAATAAATGTGGTATAATTATGGTGAAAATATATATTATGGAAAGTATTATTTTAGGAGGATGTTTTTATGTCATTTTTTAAACGCGCCATGGCTAGCATGGGAATTGGATCAGCAAAAATTGATACTGTACTTGAAGGAAATAGTTTTAGAGTAGGCGAGGAGTTTAACGGGAAGATTTATGTTAAGGGAGGCAATGTTGACCAGTATATTAATAAAATAACTGTTAAGTTGATGACATATTATTTGACAGAAGAAATTAAGCGAACTGTTGATGATAACGATAACGAAAAAGAAGAAATTATTACAGAAAGACACAATATTGTAATAGATCAAGTTGAATTTGTTGAAGCATTTACTGTAGAAGCAAAGCAAACATTGGATTTTGATTTTTCATTTAAGATTCCTGAAATTACTCCAATTACTTTGGAGAGACAAGCAGTTTGGATAGAAACAGATTTAGATATTGCGTCAGGAATAGATTCATCAGATAGAGATTATATAGAAATATTGCCACATCCATATGCTCAACATATTTTTGATATATTTGCAAAAATAGGTTTCCAACTAATTGAATGTGAGCAGAAATATACAAACTTTGATGGAAGATCCCTTCCAATAGTTCAAGAATTTAAGTTTAAACCAACAAATTTTTTAAATGGAGAAGTGGATGACGTTGAAATAATATTTAATTTATATAATAATGGCTTAGAAATGTTAGTTGAAATAGATAGAAAGTTAAGGGGAATTAAAGGATTTTTCCTAGAGTGTTTAGATCTTGATGAGAGTGTAATTCGCATAAGGTTTGATGGAGAAAGATTTGAAAATGATAACGGAGAAATTCAAGAAGAAATTTGCAATAGGATAATGCAAAATGCTCAGGTTTGTTAATATTTAATTAATCTAAAAAATATCTATGTATGTAATAGAGGTTAAACCTAGGGTTAGGATACGCGTACAAAAATATTAAGAGGTACAAGCTATAAGACGATACTTCAGTTAACATATACAATTATAATGTAACTTACGAAAAAGTATTTAGAAGTCTTATTATAGCTTGTACTTATTTTATTTGTTTCCAATTCGATTAGGCGATTTAATATGAAAGAATTAAGGACAGAAAGATTGATACTACGTAGATTTTCAGAGAATTATGGATAGGATTTATATGAGTATTTTTTAGTAATTTGTAAATTTTAATAAATAAGGAGGCAAAATAATGATTCAATCAATTGTACATATTGCTTTAGTAGTAAAAGATTATGATGAAGCAATCGAGTTTTATACAAAAAAACTTCATTTTACATTAGTAGAAGATACATATCAACCTGAGCAAGAGAAAAGGTGGGTGGTAGTGTCTCCGCCAGGTTCAAATGGAACAACAATATTGCTTGCAAGAGCATCTAAGCCTGAACAAGAACCTTTTATAGGGAATCAAGCTGGAGGAAGAGTGTTTCTTTTCTTAGGAACTGATAATTTCTTGCGTGATTATAATGAAATGAAAAAAATAGGAATAGAATTTGTTAGAGAACCTAAAGAGCAGGATTATGGGATAGTTGCTGTATTTAAAGATTTATACGGAAACTTATGGGATTTGGTTGAGTTCAATGAAAATCATCCTATGTATAAAAGAGTTAAATAAATCTTGATGAAATAATAATAGATGAGATTTTAATTCGGTATTATGCCTTTTCACAAAAAAAAGTTACTGTTTAAAGTGGTTCTGTAATTACAAGGCTTGCAAGATAAATTATAATTTGGGAGTGAGATGCTTATGTGTTTAGTTTGTGATAGAATTCAAGAAACGATTGAAGGTAAAAACAGATATTTTGTTAAAGATTTATAAACAGAGTATTTCATATTAAAATATGTAAAATGGTTTTATTAGTTTAAAAGGAAAATATATTATGAATAGAAAAGAATTGATTGAACAGAAAAAGAAACAATTATATTTCAAAAATTTAATGAAATCAATAGATGTAGTAACGACTAAAGAAATTTATGAAATTGGAACTGAGAGAGACTACTATAAAGACATTATTTATTCTTACCATAAACTATGGCAAGAGGGTAGGATTAAGCCATATAGTAAATTGACATGCAAGGCAACTGATAAACAATGTTGCAATTGGATTATAGACCAATCAGAATTAAAATGCGATAAAGAATATATTTTTATTAAAGTTGGCTATTATGAAGGTTACGCTAGAATCATATTTAATGATTTATTTGAAGCAGTACTTGAATTATGGAATCATGAATTGAAATTAAATAATTTATATAGTTCTATTAATTGTGGTTTTTGTAAAGGATTTTGTTTAATTGATTTAGCAGATAAAAAAATAATTGATGTTGCTTTAGTTAGTGATGATGAAGAAAATTATCAACTTTGGAAATGGTATTATTAAGTATATTCTTATTTTATGGGAGGAGTGGTTAAGATAGAGTTTAAAATTATAAGTATACTTCTTATTTTTCTCTTAAGCATGTCATTTACTGCATGTTCAAATAATAAAGACAGCGCAAACCTAGATATCAATAATGAAAGTGAAAAAACTCAGTTATCATCTGATAACAATAAGAGTTTGGAAATAGAAGCATATAAAGCAGTATTACAAAACAAGGCTGAATTTTTTAGTACGGATAATAATAAAGATGTATATTTGAATGATTTTTTAAGTAATGAAGAGATTTATGGAACTGTATTCAAATTAACTCACTTTACAGTACTTGATATGGATGGAGATGGAATACCTGAAATTGTTCTTGAATTAACTGTTGGCAATTATGTGGAGTTTTATGAGGTCTTACATTATATGAACAATAAAGTTATTGGATATATTCAAGTGCTTAGAGGCTTTGGAAATCTTAAAACAGATGGAACAGTTCATTATTCAAACAGTGCTTTTAATAACGGATATAGAAAATTAAATTTTAAAACAAATGCCTGTGAAGATTACATATTAGGTTATCATAATACAGATGACAACAATGGAAATCCAATAAGAACATATTTCATTGATGATAAACCTGCTACAGAAGAAGCATATAACGCTTTTGTTAAAGAGCAAGATGAAAAAAAGGATGTAGTTTGGTATGAATTTTCTCAAGAGAACATTGAAACTAAAATAACTGATAGTCAAACTAAACCGAGTACAGAAAATAATAACATTAAACAGAAAACTAAGAAACAGGAATATAAGGATAAACTAGATAAAATTGAATTGGGATTTAAGGGCTTAGCCGATAAGGCTTTAACTACAAAGGATATGTATGACGAGGCATGTAAAGAACATAAACAATGGGATGATGAACTAAATGATATTTATGCTGTATTAAAAGTTCAGTTATCTCCAAGTGATATGAAAAGCTTGCAAAATGAAGAACTTCAGTGGATAAAGGATAGAGATTCAAAAGCTAAAAAGGATGCGTCAGAAGCGGCTGGTGGTACATTGGAAAAAGTTTTATATGTGGGATCTTTGGCGCAGTCAACAAAAGAAAGATGTTATGTGTTGGTAGATAAGTATATGAAATGATGAAAGTTACTTTATAAAAATATAGCAACTAAATTGAATTAGACTCAGTAAAATAGATTTGTTGTATATAATGAACAGTGTGTGGCTTGGATTTATAATAGTATCAAGAGGTGGGATAATTATGCTATTTGGATTATTTAATAGTAAAAAAGATAATGATAAAAGTAGTAATATGAAGTATTATGCTGTTGATATAGCAACGAATTTTAATGATGAAGATAGAGAATATATGAAGCCAATTTATATAGTTAAATATTATTCTAAATTAAATAACACAGTTATTAATGAAGCGTTTTTTTCTAGAAATATAGAAAGTGGAGGTATTACGTTAGAACAAGCTTTTTTAACCTTAGAGGGAATCTTGAAGCAGAGTATAGAAAATAGATTGTTAATTAATACAACTATTAATGAAAAATATATGTTGTCTAACGAAGAAGAAATGATAATTAATAAACTCGAAGATATAATTAAATTTTGGTTGCCATTATCGATAGAAAGAGGATAAGTATTGTATTTTGAAAAGGTGTTGAAAGGTCTAATGTTGATATAAATTCTGATTTTTTGATATTAGGGAATATTAATGAAAGTGAGATGATACTATGGAGAATATCACAGAATTGATTGAAAAACTATATTCTAAAGATGATAAAGCTGCATATAAAGCATTACAGTTATTAGAAGCTGAAAGCGAGAAATCTAATGATGTTTATAAGTTTTTTGATAGATTTGTTGAATTAATTGAAGATAGTAACTCATATAGAAGAACAAGAGGAATTATATTAATAGCAGTTAATGCAAAATGGGATATAGAAAGTAAAATAGATGAAATTATTGATGAATATTTAAAACATATTTTAGATGAAAAGCCTATAACATCAAGACAATGTATTAAGGTATTGCCTAATATTGCAAAATATAAACCAGAGTTAGTAGAATGCATTACAGAATCATTAAGAAAAGCGGATACTAAGATATATAAAGATAGTATGCAGGCTTTAGTATATAAAGATATTATGTCTGCTCTTAAGAAAATTAATTGAAAAATTATAATTTTTAGAGCTGATTATGTATGAAACAGGGGGAAGCTACCATGAGCTTAGAGATAAAACAGATTTTTTTACCAAATCCGAACACAGATAATGAACATGTGACTTATGAAAATAAATTGCAGCCATGCATATTTTTCGAAGATTTATCACTTAAGGCATTATTTGAAAAGCATAATGATGAAATTTTTAAAAATATAGTGCGGGAAATGACTGACTATGTTAATGATGAAAATACTTGCAATGATGACATAGTAATGTTTCCTCGAAGGTGTGAACTGACTGGTGAGTGGTATGTTGGAGAGATTTATTTTGAGGACTTTAATTATCTAAGTGTTATGACACGTTTTTTAGGATTTCATCCAAATTCAAAAAGAATGCCCATTGATGATTATTTGGGACTTGAAGTACATTTTTATTATGATGAGGAGCAAGATAAATTTATTTTCGACGGAATTGACAGCTCATGCATTTAACTAAAATTTTTTATTATCAAAATATATACTTTTTTACAGATATCTTTATGGAAAGATACATATGAATATGCTGTTTTGAAATCTGAATTTATACAACAATATTGCTTGTAAGAGCATCTAAGCTTTAACAAAAGTCTTTTATAAGGAATCAAGCTGGAGGAAGATTGCTTCTTAATATAAATAATTTTGAGAGTTGAGATGATATAAAATGGATTCACAGATATTTTGGAATGTAATAGAAATGTATAATAAACAAACCATTATAATACAAAGCATTCTTTTGATTTTTATAGTTCTAGCAATTATTTTATCTTATAGTAAAAAGATTAATTGGATTGCAAAAGCTGCACTTGGTATTGGTAACTTATTTATTGGGATAGTATTTTTCGGATTATATGGGGTAGACCCAATTCAAAAATATTTTGCATTACCTTTGTATTTGTGTTGTGGTATGTTGTTTCTATTTGATAGCATTAAAAGTAAAGATGATGTTCTCAATAAACCAAATAGGTGGCAAAGCATTTTAATAATATTATATATAGCATATCCTTTTATTTCCTTTGCATTGGGAAATAGATTTCCTAGGTTAGTAACATATGTAATGCCATGTCCAATTATTAGTCTTAGTATAGCTGTATATTCTTGCTACCATAAGAAAAATAAAATTCTATTAGTTTTACTAACAATTTGGGGATTAACGGGAATAAAGTCGTCAATTTTCAATGTTTATGAGGATGTTATTTTATTGGTTTGTGGAATATATGGAATTTATCTTATTTATAGAGAGTATAAGAACAATAGGCATCTAAAGATGAGGAAGAAAACTTAATGAAAATTATAGCGAATTAGAGATGGGCATTATGCCTAAAAAGGATTGTCTAAAAGAACATTAACTAATCATAAGGTTTGCAAGATAAATATAAATTGTATTGAATGTTTTAACTAATTAAGGAAAATTTAATTAAAAATGAAAGGGAATAAAAATGGGAATATTTAAGAAATTATTCACTAAACAAAATGAAAATAAATCAGTAGAAGTTGAGAAAGTAGAAAATAAAATTTTGATAGAGAGCTGGTCGCCAGTGTGCAATATTCAGGCATTTGTTGAAAAAAGCCAAACTACAATTTATTTCTATTTATGGTTTAATCCTGGCTCTGAAAACAGCACAATAAAGCCATGTTGGGTCTGCAATATATTTAAGGGAGAGAAAGATATTGATTATAAAGCAATGGATAATGGTGATGCACCTACAATGCCTTTAGAATACTGTAGTCATAGCAATGAAGGAATTGATATTGATGAAAATGATTTATCAATTATATGGTTTGAAGAAGGGGATGCAGCTGCATTGATTGAAAATAATAAACTTTTGGCAGTAATACCCGGATGGGCAGAAAATGGATTTTATGGATATTCAAGATATGCTATTGGAACTGCACCATTTGCATGGGAATTAACAGAAGCTGAAGATAATCTTTATAAAAGAGTAATGAAAAGCAAAAAATATTGGGAATATCTAAATGAAGATTATTTTAAAGATGTACAGGCTATGCATTTATCTGTATTAGAAAACTTTTTTGGAAAGCATGAGAAGTATTATGCTATTGATAATAATGAGTTTCCTTCTAAGGCCTTAATTACTGGAACTAAGAATAATGTTAATTATGCATTTACAGCAGGGGTAAGCGTACTATGTCAGCCTAAAATTGAACAGTTTTTAGAAGATGGAGAAGCAGAGAAGAACAGAAGAATAGAACTCGGATTTGCATGCTGCGAGGATTTTAAAAATAATGATGGTTATATGAAAATGTTAAGTTATATAAGTGGACAGACAAATCTTCCGTGGCAGGAAATAACCTGGATTGGAAATGGACATACTATTCCTTGTAATGCTATAAGTAATTTTGAAGCTGTATTATTGATAAATAATAATCTGTTTCCTAAAATTAATTCACCAAAGTATGATAATTTTATGGAGGAAAGAATTAATTTGTTATGGATAATTCCAATAACTAGGGAGGAGTACAATTATATCCAAGATAATGATGTTGATAAGCTCCTCAAAAAATATAATGGCAATTTAGAAGATATGATTATATTTGATGAAAATGCAAAGTTTATTTAACTAGAGTTTATAATTGATAATCAAAAACTCTTATTTGAGATTAATTATTATAAATAAGAATTTAAATTAGATATATGCAAGCAGTTTTAAATGAAGTAGCCCTTTTCTCTTTCCAATGGTAACATTGGGAAAGTTTTTTGAAGAAGGTAAGAAAATTATTATGCCATTAACTATTCAGGTTCATCATGCTGTTGCTGATGGATATCACTGCTCATTATTTTTTTCAGATGTAAACAAAATATTATTAAATCCAGAAGAATATTTAAAGTAAACTCAAAATGTACTTACAACATTTTTATTAAAATATAGAGAAATTATTTATCCTTGACCAAATAATGAAAACAGCTAATCATCAGCATACTTTAGTGAATTTTAAAAAATGAATTGAAAAAATAAATAGTTTGGAACATTATTATGAATTTTTAAATAGTGGATTTAAATGTTTTATTATAAAAGAAAATGGTAATTTAGAAGATAGATATAATGAAATTATTAAGAACTTTAAACTAGCATAGAAGCAGTTTGATTTATATATTCGGAGGTTTAATATGATTGAAAAAATATGTGAAGTTATTGATGGTGAGTATCGCTGCGATATTGATATAACTACTGAAGAATGGAAGCAATTACTAATAAATCCTAAAGTTTTTGATGATAAAAGCAAAGAAGCTATACGAAAATGGTACATAGAACCTGGATATTCTGCTACCTGTGGTTATATAGGTAAAAAATATAATGAACATAGTATGAGTGCTAATGGAATTATTAATGGATTAGCTGGAAGAGTCCAAAAAGAACTTGGGCGATTCGTTGTTAAGGGTATAGGAGATATAGCTACAGGGACAAGATTTATTGTGGTAATGAAAAGTAAACAAATTAATACTAAGCCAAAGACTTGGGAGTGGACATTAAGAGAAGAACTTATAGAAGCGATTGAAGAATTAAGTATATTTTCAGATGATAGTTATTCAGATGATGATCTTGTTTCAGATATTAGTAAAAGTGATATTACTTTGGATGCTACAGATTTTAAATATACAGGTAAATCTAAAAATAAGAAAGTTCCTTTGTGTATTAAAAATAAATATGTTTATCCTAGAAGTCGTAGAGTGTCAATAAATGCGTTGCGACATGCACAGCATAAATGTGAATTTGACAATACTCATGCAACATTTCTTAGGAAGAATTCAAATCTAAACTATACTGAACCACATCATCTAGTACCACTTACTTATTACAACAAATTTGAAGTGTCTCTTGATGTTGAAGAAAATATCGTTTCCTTATGTTGCAATTGCCACAAGAACATACATTTAGGACAAGGATTTGAAGGAATGATTGAGAAACTATATAATGCACGAAAAGATTTATTAAAAATAGTTGGTATAGATATTTCTTTAGATGAGTTGATTAAACTATATAAAGATGATAAATCTTAAAAATTAATAATAGATAAGATGCTCAAATAATAAAATAGATAGAGCTATTTTTAATTAAACTGTAAAAAGGAGAAAGTTATGAGGGGAAGTATT
Source organism: Clostridium sp. YIM B02555 (assembly GCF_022320955.1). Lineage (NCBI taxonomy): Bacteria > Bacillati > Bacillota > Clostridia > Eubacteriales > Clostridiaceae > Clostridium > Clostridium sp. YIM B02555. The sequence continues at coordinate 30,649 of NZ_JAKJJY010000011.1, forward strand.
ATTTTATTTGCAATAAAATAGAGTGATTTTTACTATTGTTGTTAATACCTACTGCTATTATTTCAGTAGTATTACTTATATTTAGAATTTGATATTGAAGTTCATGCCTTATGAAAGAACTGAAATTGAGAATCAGCGCGCTTATAAGGTATTAGAATAAAAGAAAAAGAAAGAATATTGTCTGGGGGAGTTTATATGGAGGAATTAAGAACAGAAAGACTTATAATGCGTAGATTTTTAGAAAATGATGGAGAGGATTTATATGAGTACTTTTCCAATCCTAAAGTGCTAGAATTTGAACCATATAAACCATTTACAAAACATGAGGCATATATGGAGGCAAAAAGGCGTGTAAGTGATGAAAAATTTCTTGCTGTATGTTTAAAAAACGGAAAAGTAATAGGGAATATCTACTTTGCTAAAGGAGAATTTGAAACTTGGGAAATAGGGTATATTTTCAATGAAAAGTACTGGGGAAATGGATATGCAACTGAAAGTATTTTTGCACTTATGAAATATGCATTTGATAACCTTGATACTAGAAGGATTATTGCCATGTGTGATCCAAAGAATCCAAATTCGTGGAAATTATTAGAACGAGTTGGTATGAGAAGAGAAGGAACGTTGCTTCAAAATATATACTTCTTTAAAGATGAAGAATGTAACCCTATATGGAAAGATACATATGAATATGCTATTTTGAAATCTGAATTTTCGCAACAATAAAATGTGAATGGTTTCCGAAGCAACAAGGCATATGCCAGGACATATTTCTATTTTTATCGAATCAATGAAAACTTTAATAAGTGGAGATCTGTTGGTTTCAGAAGGTGGTGTATTGAAAATTGCCGATGAACAATTTGTACTAGATAAAGAGGCAGAAATAAATTCACTAAAGAAAATTGTTAATTTTGATATTGGAAAAATTGATAAGAAAGATGTATATATAAGTTTACGCAAGAGCAAAAGTACAGAGCAACTATATCGTGAATTGATAAAAAATATAAAATGTAAGCTTTAGGGAGTGGTTAATATGAAAAAGTTAGGCCTAGTTGGTGGAATGGGACCGGAGTCTACAATTCCATACTATCATGATATTGTATATGGAGTGCAAAATAAAGTAGGAAAAAATTTTTTCCCTAATATGACTATTGAAAGTGTTAATGTTTTTGATATCCTTAAAATGTGCGAACTAAAACAATATGAAGCACTTATAAATTATTTAATGGTAGCTATCAATAATTTGCAATCCAGTGGTGTAGATTTTATAGCTTTATCCGCTAATACTCCGCACATTGTTTTTGATGAGCTTAAGAATCGTTCAAATATCCCACTTGTCAGCATTATTGACGCTACTTGTAATGAAGCAAAACGACGTAATATATCTAAGGTGGGATTACTCGGAACTATCTTTACTATGAATGGGGACTTTTTTAAAAAGCCGTTTACTGAAAATCATATAGAAGTGATAACTCCATCTGATGAAGAAATGGATATTGTTAATCAAAAGATTTCACAAGAATTGGAGTTTGGTATTGTCAAAGAAGAAACTTTATCAGCATTTTTGAAGATTGTCCAGAGAATGAAAGCTGAAGATAGAATACAAGCAATTGTTTTAGGTTGTACCGAATTACCATTATTGTTCAAAGGTGTCCAAACACCAGTAGAGTGTTTGGATACAATGCAGATACATATTGAAACTCTTATCAATATGATTATAGATGATTGAATGAAATTTCAATCTGACCAGGTGATTTAATAAGTAAATGTATAGGTTATATTTTCTGATCAGTTAAGAATTAATAGATATGAGTAAAAAGTTCTGTATTGTAGCATAGCCACTCTTTTTATAAGTGCATAGCTGCTCTTTTTATAGGTGTATAAATTATAATTTGAAAGGCTGATATATAGTGACGAAAATGGATGATAGAATTGAACTGATTTCTAACTTAGATAAGTTGCATACAACAGATTTAGGAGTAGTTAGAATTAAGAAAAATCTTTCTTTAGACGTGGATGATGTTATTAGTTGGTGTAGAGAAAAAATAGAAAATCAAAATGCCTTGATAACTAGAAGAGGAAAGAATTGGTATATAAACATAGATGATTGTGAAATAACAGTAAATGCTTATAGTTATACAATTATTACAGCTCACAAGATAAAAAATTAAAGTGAGATTATTTGAATAGATAGTTTCTATGGATAAAATCTATGATAGCAAAAGAGAGAAGGAAGTATATTATGATTACTATTTATGATTGGTTTGGCTATGAACTGACGAAAATGGAACGTTATCGTTTGATAAAAGATGCTGGATTTGATGGGATTTTATTATGGTGGAGTGATGGCTTTGGGCGTGATTGCTTTGGTGTAGGTGATTACCGTAATGTACCTCTTATTGTGCGAGAAGTAGGGCTTTTTATAGAAAATATCCATGCGCCAGTTTATGGGGAAAATAATCTTTGGCTTGATAATCTTGACGGCGAAGATATTATGGCTTGCTATTTGCAATGCATTTCAGATTGTGCAGAATTTGAAATTCCAACTATGGTGGTGCACTTACCTAATGATAATCATCTGTATAATGAAGTAGGGATTGATAGGATAAAGAGAATTGCTGAGAAAGCTGAAAAATTTGGTGTTAATATTGCGATGGAGAATTTAAGAAATTTCTCTAATTTGTCATATGTATTGGAGCAAGTAGATTCACCTCGTATTGGGTTTTGTTATGATTGTGCTCATCATAACAGGTATTGTTCAGACAATGATTTATTAGCAATGTATGGTTCTCGTTTGATGGCACTACATTTGCATGATAATTATGAAAAAGCAACACATAGATTGCCTTTTGATGGCACAATTGATTGGACTAATGCAATGAAAAAAATTGCAGAAACAAATTATTCGGGTCCGACTGCCATCGAGGCTATGAATTGGGATTATAAGGATTTATCAGCAGAGGAATTTTTAAAAGAAGCCTTTGAGCGAGCAAAAAGGTTAGAAGCATTACGATTTTATTATTGATATAGGAGGATAATATGTTTCCAAATAGAGAAATAGCTGAAAAAGAATTAGAGTTAGCAGGAGAATTAAACCCGGGTCCTTGGACAGAACACTCTATTAATGTAGGATTGGCAGCACAAATAATTGCTGAAAAATGTGGTAATCTTAACCCAGAAAAAGCATATGTGCTAGGAATTCTTCATGATATTGGTAGGAGATGTGGCATAGTAGCAAGAAGGCATGCGATTGAAGGATATAAATTTATGCTTAAAAAAGGCTGGGATGAAGTGGCACGGATTTGTTTAACACATTCATTCCCAGTTCCTGATTTTGATAAAGAAATAGGTAAAAATGATATGAATGATGAAGAAAGTGAATTTGTAAGAACTTATATTAATGAAGTGATTTATGATGACTACGATAGGCTGTTGATTCTTTGCGATTCACTGGCAGATGCTCAAGGTTTTTGTATGTTAGAAAAGCGATTTGTTAGTACTACAAGACGTTATGGCACCTTTTCATTTACAGTGGAACGTTGGAATGCAACCTTTGAAATAAAAGAGTATTTTGAAGAACAAATGAATTGTTCTATTTATGATATTCTTCCCAATATTAAAGAAACTACATTTGTGGATGTGCCATTATGGAAGCCACCAGTAAGATAGAGTAATCTTCACTTCAGAGTGAGTGTATTAATCCTTGCTGATTTGTTTTAGAAATATGTTAAGGAGGAAAGAGCAATGGATTTTGGAAATATAATATTTGCAGCTATATGTTGTTTGTGTTCATTGATTTTTGGAGTAATAGCTCTTTGGGCGTTCAAACGGAAAGATCCAATGCACTTTTGGTCAGGAACCACAGTAAGGCCTGAAGAGATAACAGATATACCATCATATAACCGGGCAAATGGTTTGATGTGGACAATTTATACAATTTGTATGGTTATTACGGGTGTATTCTCACTTTTTAGCATTCTAACAGGTGCTATTTTATTAATTATCTTATGTATACCAGGAACTGTGGTATTAATCGTTGCATATAATCGCATTTATAATAAATACAAAAGTACATCGTTTATTTACAGGACTGATGAGTTAACAGCTAAGACTCCAAAAGCGGTTATTATCGCAATAATTTCAATTACTGCAATAATTGTTATTTCATTAGTTCCATTATTTTATTATGGGGAAAAAGATCCTGACATAAGTATACTTGATAACCAAATACAAATAAAAGCTATGTATGGATTAAACGTTGACTTCTCAGAAATTTCTAAAATATCTCTTATAGAAAAAAGCATGAGTGAAATTGGTACTGTTAAAAAGACAAATGGTTATGACGGTATTGGAGGAACATTAAAAGGAAATTTTAAAGCAGATCACCTTGGTGAAATTTTACTCTTTGTGAAATCAAAGTCAGCTCCTACAATAAAGATTGAAAGAACTAATAAGGAAGCTGTATATATAAGTTTACGTAACAGCGGAAATACAGAACAATTATACCAGGATTTGATAAAAAAATATCATTAAAAAAGAATTAACTTATGGGAGGGCTAAAATATGTCAATAATTACAGGGTTGGAAAACACATTTAATTTAGTATGCACTGAATATGATAAGTGGCGTCCTACTTATGTTAAAGCATTATATGATGATATTTTTGATGCAAAAGAAATAAATTCGTCAAGCAATGTTTTGGAGGTTGGAATAGGAACTGGTCAAGCAACATTGCCAATAATTGAAACAGGTTGCAAATTAACTGCTATTGAATTAGGAGACAAGTTAGCAGAGTTCTCACGTTATAAATTTAAAGATTATGAAAATTTCAAGGTTGAAAATTTAGCATTTCAAGAGTTTGAGTATCCTTCTAATTCCTTTGATATCATATATTCGGCTACAGCCTTTCACTGGATTCCTGAAGAGATAGGATATACAAAAGTATTTGATATGCTGAAAAGTGGTGCTATTTTTGCACGATTTGCTAATCACCCATTTAAGGATAAGATACGAAATAACATAAATATTGAATTTGAAAAAATATATGCAAAGTATATGCCAGGGGCATTAGGTGGGGAAGAATATAGTGAGGAAAATGCCCAAAATATAGCAGACATAGCTTTTAAATATGGTTTTATAGATATAAGTTATAGGCTTTATCATAGAACAAGAAATTTTACTGCTAAGGAGTACACATTATTATTAGGAACTTATTCAGATCACATTGCTATTGAAGAAAAGACAAGAAGGAAATTCTTTGGTGAAATAGAAGAGGTGATCAATGATAACGGTGATATTATTACTATATATGATACAATAGATTTACAACTTGCAAGAAAACCATAACTTAAAAACGTATTTTCAATAAAAAAATATAACTGGAAAAAGAGGGATAAATAATGATAAAACCAATTGTAAAAGATATATTGTTCTTAGGACAAAAATCAGAAAAGGCTACTAAAAATGATATAGCAGTAGTTGATGATTTGATTGATACATTAAGTGCAAACTTAGAGCATTGTGTTGGTTTGGCTGGTAATATGATTGGCGTAAAAAAGCGTATATTGGTATTTACTGTAGGCAGCCTTATTGTGCCTATGATAAATCCAGTAATATTAAAAAAAGAAAAGCCTTATGAAACAGAAGAAAGTTGTTTATCTTTAATTGGCTTTAGAAAAACAAAAAGATATGAAATGATAGAAATTGAATATTTTGATAGAAATTTTAATAAGAAAAAGCAAGTTTTTAATGGATTTACAGCGCAAATAATTCAACATGAAATGGATCATTTTGAAGGTATAATAATTTAATTTGAATAGTTAGTAAGAATCTTCAATTGATGAGGGTTCTCTTAGCTATTTGGGATAAGTTTTCTTATAGGAGGTTATGACATGGTATTAGAGACTCAAAGATTAACATTAAGAGAAATGACACAAGGGGATTTTTTAGCTCTTTGTAAAATTTTACAAGATGCTGATGTAATGTATGCATATGAAGGAGCATTTAATCTAGATGAAGTTCAAGCTTGGCTTGACAAACAATTTAAACGTTATAAAGAATATGGCTTTGGTATGTGGGCCGTTGTTTTGAAGGAAACAGATAAAATGATAGGACAATGTGGGTTATCAATGCAAGATTATAATAATAGCAAGATAATGGAAGTTGGGTATCTTTTTCAAAAAGAATATTGGCATAATGGATATGCAAGTGAGGCTGCAATCGCTTGTAAAGAATACGCCTTTGATAAACTGAATGCTATGGAAGTATATTCTATTATTCGAGATACCAATACAGCATCTCAAAATGTGGCAATACGAAATGGAATGACTTGTATTGATAAGTTTATAAAGCATTATAGAGGTGTTGATATGCCTCATGTTCTATTCTCTGTTAAGAAGGTTTTATAAATTATTATTAGTTAATATAAATAAAGATCGGTTTTATTTAGTAGAGTTTGAGAGGTGGTTATAATTGAAGTCATCATTTTTTATGGGGATAGTTATTGCATTAGCAGCTTATTTAATAGGTTTTTTATCAAATAATTATAATGTAACGTTAAAAATAACTGGATTTGTTTTAATTGTCTCCTTTGTTATAGCTGGTATATTAAATGGTACATTTATTAGCGGTGATAGATACAGAGCTAACTTCATGAATGAAACCAAAGAAGATAGAGACAAAAAAATGAAAATGGTAAATTATTTGCTGCTATTGTCAATACCAAATGCTATTATTTCGCTGGCGATAATAATATTTAGAAATAATTTACAATGAAAGAATGGAGAATGAATAAAGTGGATTGGAGAAAAGAACTGACAGGGTATTTAGAAAAAGATGAGGAAATTCCAGCTAAGATGGTTCAAGAATGGACAAGCTTACCTTTAAGCAATTTAGATAAGTTGTTGAAAATTCATTATGATGCATGTAAGTTGTCAACCAAGTTATATCATGAAGAAGGAGAATTGATGCAATATTTTGATGCAAGCCTTGCTAAATTAATTTTAGCTATAGCATCTGATAAGGATGAAGAGGGAGTGAAATATTTATTTGATCATCTTGATAAGGAGGCACTTAAACGTATAAAACCTTTTACAGAAATAGAACATGCACAACTTATTTTACTTAGATATATTGTTGAAGATAATGACATATATGCATTATTTGAAAAAATGACACTTATGGGCGATAATAATATGCAGAAATTCATCAAATGCTTATTGAAAGATGGAAGTGGGAATCCAAATATTTCAGATGCTAAAAGTAGGCTTTTTAGAAAAATGGAAATAAAAAAGGTAATTGACAAGTTGGATTTATTAAGTAATGATATTATTTCTGATGATGATGAAATTTATGATTCATTAGATAAGTGGTATGATGAGGATAAACATTATTATATTAGTGAAGTTATTAAACTAATTCCTGAAAATAAATGGAGTAAAAAACTTATTATAGAATATGTGTGTGCATGCAACAATACAAATGAACCAAATGAGGCAATTGAATGTCTTAAGAAATATGATTTTCTCGGGGATGAGTCCGCTGTATGGCATTACCTATATGGATATGCATTATGTATGTTAAAGCAGTATGAAAATGCAATAATAGAATTTAAGCATTCGTTGGCGATAGATCTTAATAGAGAAAGTTCGAAGGAAATGCTTGAAAAATGTGAGAAAGTATTAGCAAAAATAAACCATAAGAAAGTGAAACGTAAGAATATTGTGATTGAGTATGATGGAGATAAGAGTAAGTATTTTGTTAAAAGTGGAGCCTTTGATCTGGGATATTTAGGTTGTTATGAAGCTAAAAAAATAGAAGTAGAGTTTGATATTGAAGATATACCTGATGGACTTGAAAATATTGTGAATTCAGAAATGAAACAAAAAGTGATTGCAAAGAAATTATCACAGTTTTACCAGGAACGCCAGAAAGAACTTTTGGAAAATCAAAATGAAATCAACAATACTTTCTTACAATATATATTTAATGATATAACAGATTGTGAATATCCTTTTTGGGAAACTGAAAATGGAGAAATTGAATCCTTCATTATTAAAAGAAAAATGCCTAAAAATCCAGAAGATGTGTTTAGTAGTGAAGTTTTGGATAAGATTGGGCAGGCATCCGAAGAGTATTATGAAAAACCAAATGATGGAAGTATCAAAAAAACAGATATGAAGTTGATAATTTCAGAATGCTTCCCAATGATAAAAATAAAAAGCCTTATAGATTTGATAGAACCAGAATATCTTGTATTTAATGGTGCAAATGTAAGCTTTCAGTGTAGTAGCGATGTATGTGGTGGAATGCTTATATGCAGTGCATACGCTGAAATTCATAAGGATAATTCATTCTGGGATTGGCACAATCACTGATAATTTATTGAGGAATGCATTAATATATTAAAAGATATTTTGCTAATTTAAAATAATGGTTGGAAATATCTCAAACTAATACATAGGTTATGTATTTTATTAAAACACAGTGCTAAATATATATTTTAGTACTGTGTTTTTTTGTATAATTAAGTATTATTTTAAAAGTATTAGTCTATATTTGTATTTATGGTATAATTTTATATAGCACATAATTGAAAGCTATGGTATCAATTTGGTAATTGAACACAAATGTGATTTTGTTACTAAATACTTTTTTGATAATTATATGAAATGGAGAGATATTGTTAATTATGATTTTTTGGTGGGATGTATTAGGGATAAAACAGGATAGTGATTTTAAAACAATAGAATATGCTTATGAAAAGTTATTAAGAGAATATAATCCTAAAAAAGATATTGTAGGGTATCGAAGACTTAGAGAAGCATATGATGAGGGGATAAAATATGCAAAGAAGAATAATATAAATATCAACGAAACTGAGAGTATAATCGGAGAAGTGAGTAGTGATTTTAATATTATTGATGGCTATTTAAATGAACAAGTAAAGATATTTTTGGAGAGGTTAAAAACAATATATAAGGATATAACATTGAGAATAAATTCTGCTGAATGGGATAAATTATTGAATTCAGATATCCTTAGGAATGCAGAAGTTAGTTTAATTCTTGAGGATAAGGTGTTTGAGTTTTTACTAGATCACAAATATTTGCCAGCAGAAATATTGACGAAGTTAAATAATATTTTCAGCTGGAGTCAGAATAGAGTAAAGTTATATGATAAATATTCGAAAGAATATGTTAATGAATTATTACATAGACTTAAGGAACCTAATAATCTTAAATATGATTATATAGGGACAATAGATCCTGTTATTGCAGATGAATATTTATATGAAAGAGAAATGGCATATGAAGCTCTTGAAATGCAAGATTATGGTGAAGCTCATGATTGTCTAAATGAAGCCTATGATTTATTTAGTGATGATGCTGAGCTTTTAAGATTAATGGGAGATTGTTATTATATAAGTGAAAATCACGTAAAAGCATTAATGCTTTATAAATCAGCTTTTGAAATGAATAATAAGGATATGCATAGTGCATTACGTATTGGAATTATTTTAGTTTTAGATAAGAATTTTAGCACAGCTATGCCTTATTTAAAGACATTTTTATCATGTAATAAGAATGATAAGTTAGCATTAGATTATACTGCATTCTGTTATTATTATAGTGATGATTTAGTAAAGGCTAAGGAATATTTTACAAGAGTACTAAGTTTTGATGAGAATAATGAAATTGTAAAAGAATATATAAAAAATATAGAAGCACAGTTGCATGGTGAGCAGGTTAAAAAAATAAAGTTTAATAAAAATAATCTTATTGAAGAAGCAGTAGTTAAAAAAGAAATTAAGATTAAAAAAATAGTTGATAAGAGATTTGAAAGGAAGGAAAGTAAGGCTTCAAGAAATTATAGAATAACAATTGCAATTATTATTGCAATAAGTCTTGGTGTTCTTAGATATGCATTATATTGTTTTCTAAAATAGCAATTGCAATTATTTCAACAATAAGTTTTGCTGTTTTTAAATTAGAGTTACATAAGATTCTTTATCAAATAATGAAAGATATATTTAATTAATAGTAATTTGTAGTGGTTGTTTTTATAAGAGGACGAAATATTAAGATTAGATTAATAATGTGTAGGTAATTTAAAAATACAATTTGATTAGGGGGAACAGTAATGGGGTTGTTTAAAGCTGGAAAGAAAGAAGAAGGATATAGATGCACGCAGTATGCTTTATTTGATGGTATAGAGTTTGATCCAGAAGTTTTTATTCATGGTTTTGAAGAAGATTGGGGAGTAAAATTAGATATAGAAATAAGAAATGAAGATAAAATTAAATTTTTGCATTTTAATATAGATAAGATTCAGTTTGTATGTTCATTTATGAAATCTGAGTATCCAGATAATTCACCAATTGAAGCTGCAAGAAGAAATCCATTTTGGAAAGAGGCAGAAGAATGTGTTGAAAATCATAAGACATTTATGATTGTTGCTATTTTAAAGAATGAATGTTTAGACCAGATTAAAACTTGCTCTATATTTACACAGGTTTGTTGTTCGTTTATGAGACTAGCTAATTCACTATGTATGTATAATGCTGATGCAGGTTTAGTTATAGAAAAAAATAGCTATCGTAACTATATGTACATAATGAAAGCTGCAAGGGAACATAATGATTATTATCTTCCATATCAAAATTGGATAAACATTAATTATATTAGAGAAGAAAATGGCGAAATAGGAGCGTTCACAACAGGATTAAATATGTTTAATATGTTAGAAATAGAGTTAGTACATGTAAAGTATGAAGTTGAGATAATGCAGAAGATTATAAATACTATTTTGTTTTGTATAATAATGGACAATAAGACATTAGAAAGTGGGCAATTAATTAAGTTAGAGGAAGGTATTGAAATTATTACAAAACAAGCAAAAGGATATTATTTAAATGATAGAGAAGTTATGCATATTCTTTATTAATAATATAGTAAAGTTTAATGAAGTAAAAAGGAGAAAGAGTATTATGGGAAATAGAAATGGTAACTTACTAATGGCTCCAGAATGGCTTATGTACCCTAATATTCCATATGGAAGCATTGGCTGGAGAATGGGGTATGGTGAAAGTTATGCAATTGATTTTTATAGATGGTTCAACAAATTAGAAGAGGATGAGAAGAAGAAATATAAAGAAATGTTTCCAGAGCCTAAAAGATGGACAATTGGAGATAATATTTTTAGGCATAATAAATATTGGACATACATCTGGCAAAAAGATGGAAAGCCAGAATATGATTTAAATAAGCTTATTTCAGATTATAAAAATGGAAAAAATTTAGAATACATTTATTTTTGGGGGCATCATCCTAAAAAAGATGGTTCTATTACAAAGTCTTGCTTTAGTCAATGGTGGAAAAGCAGTTTTAATGTTGGAGTTATTAAATATTTATTTATGGAACAATACATGATGGCTGAAAAAGCTAGACTTTTTGAAGATAAAGAAATTGAGGAAAAGATCATGGGTAGTAATGATCCTAATGAAATAAAAGGACTTGGACGTAAAGTTAGAAACTTTGATGAAAGTATTTGGAATAATATTAAATATTCAATCGTTGTAAATGGAAATTATAATAAATTCATGCAAAACGAAAAGCTAAAGTCATTTCTTCTTTCAACAGAAGACAAAATATTAGTGGAAGCAAGTCCTTATGATAACGTATGGGGTATACAGATGTCAGAGGATGATATGGATATAAAAAATCCAGAATTGTGGCGTGGAGAAAATTTACTTGGATTTGCACTAATGGAAGTTAGGAATGAAATAAGAAGAATATCCACAAATAGTAACATGATTGATTTCGATTCATTGCATAAAAAATATGATTAAAATTTAATATAATTTGAAATTATAATATTCTTCTAAAGAATAAATAAGGACAAAATGCTATTCACATTTTGGCGTTAAGTGGGAGAAATAAAAATGATAGATTTTAAGAAGGATTTTTCTAATCAATTGACTTTATTAGAGAATGTAATTGAAGATAATATTTATATAAATAATTATATGGAATATTCAAAATGGATAGTTTCTATTGAACATATGGATGTTATTGTGTTTGGAGATATGTATTCGCCAAAATATGAATATATAGATATGGCAGATAGAATATTAAAAGATTTTGATAGATATATAAATTTAGCGATAGATCGATTTAAGCGTTGGCTTGGATATGATGCTTCATATGTATGTATAAGTATGGAGTTTGGACAAATATATTATAGTGACACGCGACTTTGGGAGAATAGTTTTAGTTTAACATTTACGAGACAGGAAAATATAAAGTCAGAGTGGAAATATACTGCAAAATTTAAAGGTGATGGATGGCCAATTGGAATAGAGGTTTGGTCTGAAAAGCGATGTAGCGAGTTGGAAAGAAAACACTGTTTTATAGATTTTGATGAGGATGATACTGGTGAACTTGAGAATGAGAAATATCAAAATGAACTGATGGAGTTTTTTAAAGAACATGTAAAGATTGACGGAAAATACTACGTAAATGAAGCTATATGCAGTCGTTATTGTGGTACTAGGATTATAAGCAATTATTTTTATGCATTAGGAATAGATCAAGATACAGGTAATAGTGTAAATGATCTATATTCTAATTATACTGTTAAGTATATGAATAAGAATGAATTTTTCCCTATAAGTATTGAGTTTTGGATTAGTTAACATTAGTTTATAGCGATAATATAAAAATAGTGGTGATAAAGAGTTTTTTATAATAATCATTGAGATTTTGGATTTATACAATTCTAAAGATCTACTTTACACTTTGTAGATTTGACGTAGTAATTGATAGAAATAATGTTCTTTGAAAATTTAATAGTACTATATTTGTAAAATATGTTACAATTAATAAAAAATGGTATATAAGCATGTAATAATTATTTTAAGTTAAGAAGGGGATAAGATGAAAAAAAGTAAACTAATCATTATATGGATGGTTATGATATTTACTCTTGTAGGATGCAGAGTGAATAATGGCAAGCCTTCAAATGAAAGCAATAATAGTAATAATAAGCAGCTAACGGAAAAAGAAAAATTAGATGATTTTGAATATATGTATACAATACTTAAAGAAAATTATCCGTTTTTTGAAGTTAACAAAAGACTAAATGGGGTAGATTGGTTAGCGAAGAAAGATGACTATCTTAACAGGATAAAAGCAACGCCAAATGATCAAAGTTTTTATAGTACTTTAAATGTAATAATATCAGACATTAATAATGGACATACCGCAATCGTAGACAAAAATTGGTATTCTACTTTTAAAAGTTCTTATGAAAAGTACTCTGACCACAGAGAGGCATGGTTGGAACAGATAAATAAACCAAAAACTATTGAAAGATATTCTTCTATGAAAGAAAAAGAAGATTCAAATTCTTCAGAAGAAGATTCAAGCTATAAAAAATTAAAGACAATGGATTTAGAAAAAGGGAAGGTTGCTTATATTTCAATATATTCTTTTTTAGATCCACATATGGATGAAGATATGAAAATAATTAATCCTTATTTAGAACAGATAAAAAATTATAAAGCGCTAGTAATTGACATAAGAAATAATAGCGGCGGAAATAATGAATATTGGGCTAGTATAGTTGAAAGACTGATTAGTAAACCATTAGAATATAATTATTATATGGCTTTTAGGGGAGGAGATTTTGAGGAACAATTTCTTAAGAATGTATATGGATTCGGATATGAAAAACTTGAACCTATTTCAAATATAGATAATGAAAAGCTTACAAATATGCCTCCAGAATTGAAAGAAGATTTTAAATATTATTATAAAGCTACAGATACAATAGAACCTAAGAATTCCATTGGATTTAAAGGTAAAATTTATTTGCTTGTAAATGGGCATAATTTTTCTTCAGCGGAAGAATTTGCTAATTTTTCTAAAAGTACAGGATTTGCAACATTAGTAGGCGAGAAAACAAAAGGAGATGGTATTGGATTTCAACCAGCAATATGTTCACTTCCCAATAGTGGTTATCTCTTTACATTTCCAGAAGTAATGGGACTGAATCCAGATGGAACATGCGACTTTGAGAAAAAAACAGAACCGGATATAGCAGTACCAGCACAAATGAATTCAGATATTTCAAAGGATCAGGCGATACAAACTGTTCTAAAACTTGTAAATTGATTTTGAATGTTTTAATATTTGACCCTGTAAAAATAAATAATACATTAAAAAATCGCATATCAATAAATTTGCGATTTTTTTACTGCGTAATACTAAAACATGGTGTATAGAAAGATAATAATAAAGGTGAGTGGAAAATTATAAGAATAATATTAATGAAATTATAAACAGAATGCATTAAAAAACGAGGTGATAAAGTGATTTGTAATAAAATTATGAAAAAGCATTTATCAAAATTGGAGAATCTTAGAATGATAGAAACAAAATTTAACTTGTTTGATTTTGAAAATATAATTTTACCTAATATATATGAAAAAGTAAATTCAAAGGGAGAAACATATTATTGCATTAATAATTTTTGTGGATTGAATAAAAAGAGATATGTTGAATATTCAGGAATTGATCTTACTAATTTTGAATGGGATGGGAATGAGGTTTATATCTGTATAGATACTGAAAGTGAAATATATTCAACTCTAAAAGTTGGATTAATAGCAGTGAATTCTTGGAAAAATATATTAAAATTAAAGTTTCCACAAGTTCAGTTTGATATAGTTATGAGCATTTCTGATGGGATAGAATTTGGGATTACGCCATCAGTTACATTGAGACTTTATGCGATTCGTAATGAGTATCATTATGTAGAAGCTGATTCGATAGAAAATTTTACACAACCTGTTTTAATAGAGCAAGTAATTTAATAAGTTTTTAGGAAAGAATTAAAAAAAGAAAGGGAATGAGTTATGAATTCAGAGGAAAGAAAGCTAAAATCAATTGAAATATTAAAATTAAATCAAGTTCCATATATGGAAGGACTTCCAAGAATAGAAGATGTAAATGAAATAGAGGTTAGAAGTGCTGAAGAAATTGCTAAACGTGCAATAGCTTGTTTAATTGCAATTCAAGTAGCCTGTGACATTAATAATGGAGAAAACGTTGAAGAATCCAGAGAATTTTTTAAAGGATTTTTAGAAAAGTATGGAGTATCAAATGAATTAACAGAAGCAGAGAAAAAAATTATATTTGGTACTCCAGAGGAACAAGATGTAATTAATATGGCATGGAAATATGAAGCCTATTGGACACTTATTTGGGCATTAGGGATTTTGGATGAACTTAACTATCCTTCACAAATATGTGATTGTGATTTTGCAATTAATGTGGTAGCAGATTGTAACGATTTTGATGAATTTATGAAAAAAGTTAATTTAAGAAGTGTAGATGAAATACTTAATGAAGCAGACTTAATTTTTAGATATAACTGGGCTTGTGTAGATGCGAGAATACATGGAAAAAATGCACCAGCCAAATTAGATTCTGGAGTTGTGTTTGAGCGCCATTGGGGACTAAATTGGCTTATTGGTAAGGGAACAGAAAATGATGATTGGGATTGTGTATCAACAGATACTTAACAAATTAATCTTAACAAAGGAGGATATCAATATTTGGAGATAAAAGAATTAAGACTAGGAAAAATAATAATACCATGTAATGTCCTTATGGCACCACTTGCTGGGTATACATGTTATCCTTTTAGAATGCTGTGCTATGATCTAGGGGCAGGACTTTGTTATACAGAAATGGTAAATTGTAATGCACTTAAATACAAGGATGAAGCAATGCAAAAACTTCTTTTCACAACAGCTGATGAGAAGATAAAAGCAGCTCAGTTAGTAGGTTCTGACCCAAGAATTATGGAGAAAATGGCTAGAAGCGAATATCTTTCTGAATTTGATATTATTGATATAAATATGGGCTGTCCAGTGCCAAATGTATTTAAAAGTGGTCAAGGAAGTGCACTCCTTGGGGATTTAAAAAGGGCTTCTTCTATTATCAAAGGTTGTAAAAAGAGTGGGAAAGTGATTACTGTTAAAACTCGTATTGGAATAAAGGAAGATGTAATGATTGCAGGAGAATTTGCAAAAATGTGTGAAGATGCAGGAGCTGATATGATTACAATACATGGGCGAAGTCGCAATATGATGTATTATGGTACTCCATATTTTAATCAAATTGAGCAAGCAAAGTCAGTAGTTAAAATACCTGTAATTGCAAATGGAGGGATTTTTTCAATAGAGGAAGCTGAAAAAATGATGAATGTTACAGGAGCAGATGGAATTATGATAGCAAGATATGCTCTTGAAAATCCATTTATATTCAGTGAGCTTATTCATAAAAAGATCAAGAAGGATAAGTATACAGTAATATCGGAGCAAATTGATTTAACATCAAAATATTATGATGAAATATTTACTATCTTGTATATAAGAAGATTGGTGGCTTATCTTATGAAAGGAAGCAAAGCGGCCAGACAATATAAAACTGAATTATATAATTGTGGTAATATAGAAGAACTTAAATTCATTGTGAAGAAAATATTTTTGGAAGAAAGAGAGAATTATTAATGGAAGATGGATTTATTATCAATGATGGAATTTTAGAAGCATACACACTTAGAGATATAGTTGTTAAGATTCCAGATGAAGTTTGCGTAATAGGAAAGGGAGCCTTTAAAGGATGTGCTTCTATTGAAGAAATCATACTTCCTGAAACAATAACAAGAATTATGGATACTGCATTTAAGGGATGCAGAAAGCTAAGAAAGATAAATTTTCCTTCAAAACTTACTTATATTGGAGAATATGCATTTCATCGTTGCCATTCATTAGAACGTGTAGAGCTCCCAAGTTCAATAAAGAAGCTTAATAGTTGTGCTTTTTTATATTGTGATGCTCTTGAATATGTCTCAATGCCAGGAGTAATAAATTTAGAGAGACATGTATTTTCCAATGATGAAAATTTAAAAACTATAGAAGTTTCAAAGGATTTAGATATATCAAGTATTTGCGATGTTTTTACAGGCTGCGGGAAAGTTTCTAGAATATGCTTAACAGATAAAACTAATAAAACTAACTTTGATATTGAAAGTGTAATTGATATTATAGCATCAAATTCTAATGCACATCCTGTAGTTAAAGCTATTGCTACAGACATATATAGGATGATGGAAATTGAGGATAGAGTTCTTACAAGATTTCTTATAAATGCAAATGAAGTTGAGATACCAAAAGGAATAACAGAGATAGGGAAAAGTTGCTTTTTTGATAAGAAAGGTGTAGTTTTTGTTAAATTTCCAGAAACATTAACTAATATTGAAAGTAGGGCATTTAGAAATTGTATTAATTTAGAATCTATAGAATTTGCAAATGAAAATGTGAACATAAGTCCTGATGCATTTAAAAACTGTACAACACTAAAATATATTAAATTATCTAATGGACAGACATACGAACTTAATGGCTTGCCAGATATATATGATGAAGATATGCTAGAAATAGTTAAAAAAATTCATTCACAAATACTGAATAATTTCTTTATTAGTGGAACTACTTTAGTTAAATATAGAGGGAGTGAGGAAAAGGTAGTTGTACCAGATGGTATAACTGTAATTGGAGAAAAAGCTTTTGCTGGTAATGAAGCGATTGGAAAAGTTATTTTACCACAATCCACAAAAGAAATTCACGAAGAAGCTTTTGCTGATTGCTTACTTTTGCAAACAATTAATTTTGTTGAAGGACTTAAATACGTTGGTATATCAGCTTTTGAAAATTGTGTAAAGCTTATACGAGTAGATCTACCAGAATCAATCACTATAATTGAAAAATCAACATTTAATAGATGTAGAAAATTAAATGAAGTGTCTTTTGGAAGTAAGGTTAAAGAAATTAGAAACTTGGCTTTTTATGGATGTAATTCACTAAAAAATTTGCAGTTTACTAAAGGAATTGAAAGTATAGGCGATATGGCATTTTACAAATGTATTTCTTTAACTGAAGTATGCTTGCCAGAATCTTTATGCAAAATGGGAAGTAATGTGTTTACGGCCTCAGGTGTAAAATCAGCAGTAATAAATTGTGATTTAAATGAGTGTGGTACAGATATTTTTTCAGAATGTAAAAAACTAAGAAAATTAACCTTTGGAGAAGAAGTTAAAAGTATTGGGGATAAATTTGCATTTAAATGTCCTTCACTTAAGTATATTAATTTTCCTACTTCAATTGAATATATTGGAAGAAATACTTTTGAAGATAGTATTTACATGAAGGAAATAACTCAAAGTGATAAAATTAAACATATATTTATGAATGGAGTTAATCTTTCTGATAATATTGTAATTCCCGAGGGAGTAACGTCTATTGCAGGTGGAGCATTTTATGGTAATACTAATCTTAAATCTATAACACTTCCAAAATCACTTAAACGAATTGGTTCAAGAAGCTTTTGTGGCTGCACTTCCCTTAAAAATATAATAATTCCTAAAGGAATAACTAAATTGGAAGAAGGAATTTTTGCATATTGTACATCTTTAGAAACTGTTGAATTTGAAGGTGAAATGATATATATATCTGATAATTCATTTTATGGTTGTAGTGCTTTATCAAGGATTAATTTATCAGAAATAAATTATGTAGGTGAAAATGCATTTAATGGTTGCAAAAATCTTTATGAAATGGATGTTAAATTAACAGATATAAAAGCAAATGCTTTTAAAAATACAGGATTTTTGAAAGAAATGAAAAATAATTCACAATTAATAATATTATCAAATATTGTTATTGATGGAACGGGTTGTTTTGGAGATGTTATAATTCCAGAAGGTGTAGTAAGTATTGCTCCATATGCTTTTTCAGGAAATGACAATATAAATAGTATAGTGTTTCCTAAAAGCCTTGAAGTTATAGGAGAAGATGCATTTGGTGGTTGCAAAAATGTAAAAGAAGTTATTCTTCCTGAATCCTTAAAATATGTTGGAAAAAAGGCATTTGAAAAATGTATAGGTATTACGAAGGTTTCTGGTATTGTAGAAAAAATTTGTGAGGGAGCATTTTCATATTGTATTAACTTGAAAAATGTATTTCTTCAACAAACAATATCTTTTGGGAAAGAAGCATTTTGTGGATGTGAAAGTCTTGAAGTTTGTGAATGTATGGAACTTGAGTATATAGGAGATAATTGCTTTGATGAATGTGGAGAATTAAGAAAATTTGATTTCACTAATGTTAAAGCTATAGGAGTTAATGCTTTTAATGATTGTAATTCGATTGAAAGTATATGTCTTAATGCAGATACTAAGATTTCTAATCATGCTTTTGAAAATTGTGGTAACTTAAGGGAGATAATAGTGTCTAATGAACACATTAGATATGGAAGCTATGCATTTGCAGGATGTACAGCACTTAAAGCAGTAATAATCGGTGAAAAGGTATATCCAACTGAAGATTATTCAATTATTTTTCAAAAAAATGCGCCAGATATTGTGAAATCAATATACAATAGTTCAATAAGTTGTTTTGATATAGATGAAAATCTTTCTTTATACGGATATTTTAATAAAGGACGTTATATACATATACCAAAAGGAATAAGAAGAGTTGAACGTGAAGTTTTTAAAGATGCAATGAATCTTGAAAAAATTTATATCCCTGAAAATGTTGAGTATATTGGAGAAAGAGCTTTTCACGGGACAATGTGGCTAGAAAAACAAAGCAAAGTTTCACCTTTGACAATTGTAAATAATATACTAATTGATGCAGCTGGATGTAAAGGTAGAGTTGTAATTCCTGAGTATATTAAAATAGTTTCAGGATGGGCATTTGCAAATTGTTTTGACCTTGAAGAGGTTGTTTTTTCATCTCAAAAAACAGTTATAGAAGAATATGCATTTAGGAATTGTATTAATTTAAAAAAGGTTATTACTGCAGATGGAAAAGAGTATAAATTAACAAAAATCTCAGATAGAAATGATGAAATGCTCCCTAAAAATGTAAAGCAAATATTTATGGATTGTTTAAATTGTTTTAAAACAGATGAAAATGATGCTCTTGTTGAATGCACAGGAAATATAAAAGAATTAATATTGATAGATGGCATAAGAGAAATTAAGGATAAAGTGTTTAAAGATAGTAATTTATTAACAAATATAACTTTAACAACTAATGTTAAGGCAATAGGAAAAAATGCCTTTGAAAATTGTAAATGGCTTGTATATGTGAAAAATGCATGTAAGGTTAAAAGAATAGATAAATTTGCATTTTCAAGCTGCTATTCGTTAGAAAATATAGAGATTTCAGATCAACTTGAATTTTTAGGAATGAGAGCATTTGAAAACTGTTCATCCTTAAAAAGTATTATAATACCAGAGGGAATAACTGAAATTCCTGAAAAAGCATTTTATAGATGTAAGAGTTTAGAAAAAGTCTATCTTCCATCAACATTAAAGGTAATAGGAAAGGAAGCTTTTGCATTTTGCTATGAATTAACAGATATATATTTTCCAGAAAAACTTGAAATCATAGATTCAAGAGCCTTTTCATGGTGTTCAAAAATTGATAAAAAACATGTTCCAGAAAGTGTTGTAGTAAGTGATGATGCCTTTAGCATTTGATAACTAGTGTGTATGTACATAAAATATAATGCATTGGATTAGTGAAAAATGAATAATTAAGGAAGAAAAGCCTTCTGGCGTTTTAAAATAATAATATTTTTTTAGATATACTGAAGAAATATCATCCTCAATTATTCACTGTTCATTTTAATCATTAATTATATGTAAAAAAGCATGAGAGGAGTTAAAATATGAGATACAGAAATTTAGGAAGTACTGGATTAAAGGTATCTGAAATTGGATTTGGAACAATTCCAATACTTAGTGGAAATGCACCTGTATTGCCAGATTACTTTAGTCCAAATGAAGAAACTGCAATACAAATAATGGAACACGCATATAGGCTTGGTTGTAATCTTTATGATACAGCAATTGTGCCTGAATATGGAGATGCAGAAATAAAGCTTGGTAAATTTGCTGCTCATATAGGAAGAGAAAAAATTATAATTGCAGATAAAGCAAGGTTTTTTAATGGAGATGAAATGTATAAGGCTGTCAATGAATCTTGCAAAAATCTAGGTACATATGCAGATATTTATTTTGTACATCAAGTAGATGAAAGTAATGAAGATATTACCTTTGAAAAATATGGTGCTATAGATGCATTAAATGAATTGAAAGCAGAAGGTAAAATCAAATTTACAGGACTTGCAACTCATTATTATGAAATACTATTAAGAGGTGCGAAGGATAATAGAGTTGATATACTTCAAGGAAGCGGAAATATTTTTGAAAGAGGAATGCTTGATAGAATAGAAGAAGAACCTAAGTTTAGAGCAAAAGGATTTATTTTGAATAAAGTATATGCAGCAGGGATATTACCTTCATTTTTTTCAATAAAAAAACTTTTATCAGGTGTACTTTCATATCCAATATCAACTGCACTAATAGGTATGGGAACTTTAGAGCAAGTAAATCATGCAATGCTCAATGAACCTGACAACTATTATCGACCAACCTTTTCACAAGTAATGTCTAAGCTGGAAAAGAGTTTTAATCCTATTCCTTGCGATAGATGTCAAAGATGTAGATGCATATATGGTATTGAAATACATGTGTTTTTTAGACAATATAATTATTATTTTCTTGGTAAAGATTATTGGGCACTCAGAAAACTTGACCTCGGCATAAAAGAAAGTGCTGAGAAATGCAAAAAGTGCATAGATATGTCATGCTTAAAAAAATGTCCAAAGTCAATAAATATTCCTAAAGTTATTCAGAATATAAAAGAATTAGTAGAAATTCATATTAGAAATTCATTAATATAACTATTCTACATTAAATATTTGAAAAGCCTAATGGAATTTTATAGACGGAAGGAGACTGTAATGAGTTTAAAATATATAAAAGCAATAAAAGAAGATGCAGCTTTGTTAATAGAAATTTATAATGCATCGTTCTATGATGATTATATTAAATATGGGGAATGTCCTGCATATGGAATATCAAGAGAGCGAATGGAAGAGTCTATTGATAAATTTCCTAAATTTATTATTTATTATGATAATATTCCTATTGGAGTTATTTCAGTTGAAAATAGGGGAGGAGGAGAATATTACCTAGGTTGTCTGTGTGTGATTCCCAAATATCAAGGTAAAGGTATTGGTGCGCAAGCAGTTAAATATATGTTGGGATATTTTAAAGATTGGAGTAAAATAACATTAATAACCCCTGTAGACAAGGTTGAAAATATAAATTTTTATACAAAGAAGTGTGGGTTTATAGTTAACGGGACAGATATGGATGGTAATGTAAAAGTAGTTCATTTTCTAATGGAAAGATAAACTTTAATTAAATATTTAAGATTATAAATATGAAGATCATAAGGTAATTAACAAATTTTAAATTTTACTTAAAAGGGACATGCCGTAGTACTTTTAGCTTTTTAAGCGAAAGGAATAATTGCAAGTTGAACCTATTAATGCTGAATAGCTCACATAAAAAATGGAGTTAAGGAGGAGTATATGAAATCAAAATTTATGTTAATAATATCAATTATTCTATTTGTAGTCGCAATTATTATTTTATGGAAAACCGATAATCATGTTATTGGCAGTGCTTTTTTGTTAATTTCATTGCTCATAAATCTTATTATGCAACTTATTTACCTATGGAATAATAGAAGAGTGAAATAAGTCATATTTTATCTTACTATAAGCGGAAGATATAATAAGTGTAGTGTTAACTAAAAAATGAAAGGAAAGAGATCATGGAAATCAAACAGTTTAATATAAATGTAGGATGTAAAAACATACAAATTAGAGATGAAAGCAAAGACCTTTTATTTAATGTTCTTGTACAATATCCAACAAAAGAAATTTCTGTCCCAACAGCATTTGGCCCATATACAATGGATGTTTGTATAAATTCTAAAATATTAGATGGGGAATTTCCGCTTGTTGTGATTTCTCATGGTAATGGAGGTTCACATCTTCTTTATAGAACAATTAGCACACATCTTGCTAAAAATGGTTATGTTGTGGCCATGGTAGAACATTATGGTAATAACAGGAATAATAATGAATTGGAAAACACAGAAGAAAATCTTATTTTAAGACCAAAGCATATAAGTTTAACAATTGATAAACTTCTTTCAGATAGTTTTTTTGGAAAATATGTTAAAGCTGACAAGATAGCAGTACTAGGACATTCTATGGGTGGATACACGGCTCTTGCATTGGCAGGAGGAATTCCAAGAACAATAGACGGTAAGAAAATAGAAACCAATATTGATAATAGAATTAAAGCAATAGTTTTACTTGCACCAGGCGCAGGTTGGTTTATGAATGGTTTAGATGATGTAAGAATTCCTATCCTTATGCTAACAGCTGAACATGACACAATAACTCCTGCTTGGAATGCTGAAACTGTGTTAAAGAGTATTCCAGATAAATCTTTAGTTACTTTTAAGCAAATTGAAAATGCTGGTCATTTTTCATTTCTCAGTCCATTTCCAGAGTCAATGAGAAATCCAAATTTTTTGCCATCGACAGATCCAGAAGGATTTGACAGAGAAAATTTCCATGCTCAATTACCAAAAGATATACTTGCTTATCTTAATGAGAAATTATCTTGAACAGATGTACAAGAGTTTTAGAAGTTGAATATAGGTTAAAAGGTTTTTAAATATAGACTTAAGTTATGTCCTAATTAATGTAGGCAATAAGATTGTTTCTGATAAGAGTTATATATAATTTTATTGAGGGTGGGGAAAATTTTATGTGTACAAGTTTTATTTATCGAGGAAATGATACAATTATTGGAATGAATTTTGATAATAATGGGATGAAATATTCTATTGATACTAAAAATCCTAACTGGTTTACTGTAAAGGTTGACGGAGGACGAGGAAAATATCCGTCGTTTGGAGTAGATTGCTTTGGTAGATTTTTTAATAATCTTGTAGTTAATTCAAATGGAAAAGGATTATATAGAAGACCAAATAAAAAAGTTACTCATACAACCAAATTTATAATGGATATACTAAAGGGAGTTATTAGTACTGAAAAATTAGAAGAATATTTAAGTAATGTTGAAGTTGTTAATGGACCAGATTGGAGCTGCCATAATATGATTTGTGATTCTAATGGAAATGTGTGGGTAGTAGAACCAGGTCGTGGGAATATAAGAAATATAGCAGACTCTTCAAAGTTTTTTGTTATGACAAATTTTTCATTATGGGATTATTTGTATGAAAATGTTGAATGTAATTGTGATAGGTTTAAAGTAGTATCAAGTGAATTGGAAAAAGCGGAGAAAGTAAATGTTGAAACGGCATTTAGTATACTTGATTCTGCAAGTCAAAGGAATGGAGAATGGATTACTGAATTTTCAATGGTTTACTCAAAAAATATGAACACTGTATATTATTGTTTAAATGGTAATTTTAATGAAAGGTTTGAATACAAGTTTTTATGTCTCAAAAATGAATGATAATTAATTCATTTTATATGTTCTAAACGAAGCTTAAAGTAAATTATACAAATTATTTATTGAGGAGAATTACAAATGGAGATTATTTACAAGATTAATGATATTGATTTTGGTATTTCAAAAGAATTTAAAAGTGAGTATCTTACACCAATAACATTAAATCTATTATCAAAAGTGAAAAATGAATGGGATGATTATAATGAAGTGTATCATTGCTGCAAGTTAATTGAAGCTGTAAAATGGAGTGAGATATAGATGGTTATTTTAATTGGTGGAGTAAGTTGTACAGGAAAAACAGTGATGGCTCAAAAGCTACTTGAAAAATACAAAATTCCATATTTGTCTATTGATCATATAAAAATGGGACTGATTCGTGGAAGTAAATATTGTGATTTTTCTGTAACTGATAGTGATAAAGAACTTACATATAAATTATGGCCAATAGTAAAGGGAATAATTATGACCAATATAGAGAATGGGCAACACATTATTATTGAAGGCTGTTATTTACCTCAAGAGCATATTAATGATTTTGAGCCTAATTATTTAAAAGAAATAATTGCATTTTATATAGGTTTTTCGAAGGACTATATTGAAAAATATTTTGGCTCAGGAATTATAAAGCATAGAAATAAGATAGAACAAAAGATATTTGATGAGCATTATATGAACAAAGATAACTTCATTAAACTTCACTTGCAAGTTAAAGAACTTTGTATTAAGAATAATGCTAATTTTTTTGAAATTAGTAATGATTATGCAGGTGAGATGAACAGTGTATATAAGTGGATTGATGAGGAAGTTGAATTAAGAAGACAACAGGAATAAAATGTGAAGTTAATTTGTAATTTTAGAAAAAAATGAAATATAAATTATTAGTACTGAAATGGAGAGAATGAATATGAGCATTTATGAGATTACTGAAACAAAATGTTTGGAAAAAGTATTTGAAGGCTGGCAGGAAACATTAATTTGGTCATGCTTACAAGGATATATGGGAAGAGCATATGCAGACAGTATTACTAATCCCAAATCAGCTAAAATAGTAATAGGAGATTTTTGCTTTTTTGCAGGTAAAGCCAACATAGAACTTGTATTGAATAAGCAAGAGGCTTATAAATCAAATTTCATAATTATGATTCCACAACATGATGAATGGAGCAAGCTGATCGAACAAACATATAAAGAAAATTCAAAAAAAGTATATCGTTATGCAATTAAAAAAGAAAAGAATATATTCGATATTAAGGAATTAACAAAAATTGTTGAAGATATAGAAAATGAATTTACTATTCAAATGATAGATGAAAAGGTTTTTGATCAGGTTATTAGCAACTCATGGTCGGAGGATTTATGTTCACAGTTTAATGATTACGAGGATTATAGAAAACGAGGACTTGGAGTAGTTATACTAAAAGATGGAATTGTTGTTTCAGGAGCATCATCTTATACTGTATATAAAGAAGGAATTGAAATTGAAATTGATACTAGAAAGGATTATAGAAGAAGGGGCCTAGCATTAGTTTGTGGAGCTAAATTGATTTTAGAGTGCCTGAAAAGAGGGCTGTATCCAAGTTGGGATGCACAAAACAAAGGTTCAGTTGCCTTGTCTGAAAAACTTGGATACCATTTTGATAAGGAGTATGTAGCATATGAAATCATGAATTATTAAATGGTACAAAAAATAGAGAAATAAATCTGAATATAAAGAGGAAAATATTATGAATATACGACAAGCTATAAAAATAGATTTAAATACTATAAAAAACATAACTTATGAAACAATTCAAACAATATATCCTCATTATTATCCAAATGGAGCAGTAGATTTTTTTATACAGCATCATAGTGATGAAAATATATCTGCTGATATTGATTCTGGTAAAGTGTTTATTCTAGAAATAGATAAAAAAGCTGTAGGAACAGTTACTATTAACGGTATTGAAATCTGTCGCTTATTTGTTTTACCACATTGTCAAGGAAAGGGCTATGGTGGAGCTTTAATTGATTTTTCAGAGAATTATATATCGAAAAACTCTAAAAAAGTACAGCTAGATGCTTCGCTGCCAGCTAAAGGAATTTATTTAAAGCGAGGGTATAAGGAAATAGAATCTCATTTAATATTAACTCAAAATGGAGATTATTTATATTATGATGTTATGGAGAAAAATTTAAATTTGCCATCTATGATGCTAAATTATGATGGGAAAACATTTATTCTTAAAATCAATACTGAAAATGGTGAAGTAGATAACAAAACAATATTTAACTATCACCAAAATGAAAATGTTGTTTGGGCTGAATATATTGGTGGTGATATTATTAGAGGAAATATAATTGGGACTGTATCGGAAAAAGGTGTATTGGATTTTTATTATCAACATATTAATAAACAAGGTCAACAAAGAATTGGAAAATGCCATAGTGTACCACAGGTTCTGGAAAATGGGAAATTAGAATTACACGAAGAATGGCAATGGTTAAATGGTGATAATTCAAGAGGTTCATCAATTATAGTGGAATTATAAATTAAAATTAGTATTGATACATAATTTTGAAGAGGAATAAATGTGTTAAGGATAATCAATGAAAGAGGTTTCTGAATGAAAGAGAAAACTGACAGTAATTTATTGATAAATCTCATGAAAAGTAATGAGGTTTTTCTTGATGAAGAAAATATAGCTTCATTAGAAAAAATTTTTAAGCCAAAGATAATAAAAAAAGAAATGTACTTTTTGGAAGAAGGAGAAAAATCTACAGAAATCGGATTAATCACTAATGGGATTTTTCGTTCTTATTATATAGATGGAATGGGTAATGATATAACAAAATATTTTTATAAAGAAAGTGATATTTTATTTTCTTACATGGCACATCTTTGTCAGAAAGAATCAGAATATTACATACAAGCATTAGAAGATAGCGAAATTCTTGTAGCTAAAATTTCTGATTTTGAAAAAATAGTTGAAAGTAATGATAAACTACTTTTGTTTTATAAAAAAATGATTGATAAGGTTTTGGTTATGAAAGAAAAACATGCAAGTAGTTTTAAATTATTAGATAGTGTGGGACGATATAAACAATTCCTTGATATGTACCCTGATTTAGAAAAGCGCCTTAAGCAATGTCATATTGCTTCTTATTTAGGAATGACTCCTGTATCTCTTAGTAGAATAAGAAAAAAATTGAATCTTAACAAATGATAATGCAAACAATCTCTAAGTAATTTATGATGTATATAAATTTTACTAATGGAGGTTGATTTATATGAAAAAAGAATTAGTTATTTTAATTACAGGTTGTTCCACAGGAATTGGACGAGAACTTTGTAAGAGTTTATCCGAGAAAGGATATACAGTTGTAGCAACAGCTAGAAATGTGGAAAGTATTATGGATTTGCCGGTGTCATTAAAGTTATCTCTTGATGTAACTCAAAAGGAATCCATATCTAATGTAATAAACGAAGTGTTATCAAAATTTAAAAAAATTGATATATTAGTCAATAATGCAGGTTACTCAGCTAGAGGAGCTTTGGAAGAGCTTGATTTAAATGTTGCAAAAAGTATGTTTGATGTAAATGTATTTGGTATAATTAATATGATTCAGGCGGTCATTCCAGAAATGCGTAAGAAGAATTTTGGCAAGATTATAAATGTGGGATCTATTTCTGGAAAATTTGTTCAGCCTATTAATGGTATGTATTGTGCATCAAAATTTGCAGTTGAAGCATTAAGTGATTCATTAAGATTAGAATTGTACAATGATAATATTCAGACAACTGTTATCGAACCTGGCCCTATAAAAACCAATTTTTTTAAAACTATGGTTAATAACTCAAAAGATATACTGACAAATCAAAATTCACATTATTCTAGGTTTTATGAATCAGACGCTAAATATAGGGATAAGCAAAATTTAACTGATCCTAAAGTGGCTGCAAAAGCAATTGCTGATATAATCCTTAGAAAACGACTTAATTCAAGATATAAAGTGGCTGTTCCGTTTTTGCATAGTATGGTAATACACTTTCCAGATTTTTTGAGAGAATATATTATGAGGAAGCGTTAGCTTTTAGTGATATATAGTACTAAAGAAGTATTCAAAAGCAAGTGGTTATGTATTTTTTATTTAAATGATACAGTACAGTCTTCATCAAAGGAGAAGTATATGAAGGTATTAGAAGAAGGTAAGAATAAGAGAAAATCGAGACTTAAAAAAATTATCGTTGTTGCTATAATAATGCTTTTAATTGGGACAGTATGCCAAAGTATAATGGTTGAAAAAGAAATGAAGATATTATTGCCTAAGGGAGAAATATTTAATATTAATAATCACAATATGTATATAAATTCGATAGGAAGTGGAAGAAATACTGTTGTTTTTGTTGCAGGCTCAGGAACACCAAGTTCCTTTACAGATTTTTATAGGATGCAAATGGAACTAAAGCCGTATGCAGAAACAGTAAGTTTTGATAATGCTGGCTTTGGTTGGAGTGAAAAAACAGATTTACCTAGAACCATAAATGTATTAACTGAAGAGCTACATGAACTTCTTAAAAAATCAGGACAACCATCACCTTATATATTAGTTGGACATTCATTGGCTTCTTTGGAAGTAATCCATTTTGCTCAAAAATATCCTAATGAAGTCAAAGGCATTGTTCTATTAGATGGAGGAAGCCCAGAATTTTATGCAAACGATTCTGAGGTAAAATCATATATATTAAATCGTATTAGTGCAGGATTAAGAATAACAGGAATTGCAAGAGCACTTGGAAGTTTAGATATTAAACTGCCACTGCTTGGAGAAAATTTACGTTTTAATGGATTACCAGAAGATATAAAGAAGGTAGATTTAGCAATGTATT
The DNA here is from genome assembly GCF_022320955.1 of Clostridium sp. YIM B02555. Taxonomy (NCBI): domain Bacteria; kingdom Bacillati; phylum Bacillota; class Clostridia; order Eubacteriales; family Clostridiaceae; genus Clostridium; species Clostridium sp. YIM B02555. Next base: position 60,068 of record NZ_JAKJJY010000011.1, read on the forward strand.
ATAGATATCTTGGGAATCCAATGAATTTAGAATATATTAAAAATATAAATGAAAATGCTACAGAAGTAATGAAGAATGGACATCTTAACAACGTTCCTTTAGTTATTATATCTTCTGATAGTGGGGAAGATTGGGAAAAAAGTCAGAAGGAATTATTACATTGGTCAAATCGAAGTTCACAGGAAACACTTCCTAATTCCAGTCACTATATTCATTGGACTAATAATGATTATGTAGTTGAAAAAATAAAGAGTCTAATATTTTTAACATCAAATATTGAAGATAATTAACTTGTAATAAAACACAGAAAATTTTTGAAGCAGAAGTATATCTGCAATGGTTAGAAGGAAATCAGGAAATTAAAAATTTAGGGATAGAAGGTTTTGGGGAGAAAAATTCTGAAAAACCACATTATAAGATATATAAGGAAAAATAAAAGAGCTCTAATTATTATTGTAATAGCTGAAGGAGGTGGTTTCATGATAAGTGACATAAGTGATATAAGGTTTATGAATTATAGAGGAGGAATATCATGTTTAAACCATTTTTTAGAGAAGATAAAGTTTTAAATGGAGGGATATTTTTAAATTATGAAGTACAATTTAACTTATTCCATTATATTATCGAAGGAAAAGAAGTAATTGCTTTAAAAACCTGTGATAATAATGCAATAGCAATCCAAAATACAGGGCATGCAATGTGGTTATGGGTGAATGAAAATCTTGAAAAATCCAAAATTGATAAAATAATAGGCTCTTTATGCAATCAATTGAAGGAGAGTAAATTATCTTCGATTTCAGGAAAACCTAAATTTGTAAAGAGCTTTTCAGAGAAGTATTCAAAAATTGCTGAATCATCTAATAAAATATCTCTTAGTATGGAAGCTTACCAATGTCAAAAAATTATTCAGCCTAAAAATGTTCAAGGAAAATTAATAAAAGCAGAATTAAGTAATAGGGATATTATTATTAAGTTTTGGATAGGTTTTGTTTTTGATTGTTATGGAATAAAGCTTATGGAAGAAAAGCAAATTGAAGTAGTTGAATCAATGATAAAATCTGGAGGTCTGTATTTGTGGAAAGTAGAAGCTGAGATAGTTGGCATGGTAAATATAGCACATAAAACAGAGAGACATGCTCGTATCAATAATGTTTATACACCACAAGAACAAAGAAAAAAAGGATATGCTAGTGCAATGGTTGCGGAATTATGTTCAAGTATACTTAAGGGAGGATTAACTCCTATGTTATATGCAGATATTAAAAATTATGATTCTAATAAGGTTTATAAATCAATTGGTTTTACTGAAAGTGGTAGGATTGACAATATTGTATTTGATTATAGTTTGTAAAGAAGGTGAAATCATATGATGATGAGAAAACTATTGGAGCAGTAACAATTGTTTCAAGAACTGATAATATAAATATGCTTGATGAAAGAGATGATATGACTGCATTATGGGATATACGTGTATCTGATACATATAAACATAAAGGTGTGGGGCAGAAGCTGTGGAGTGGTCTAAAGACAATGGCTTTAAACAAACGAAAATTGAATGTCAAAGTAATAATGTACCTGCCTGTAAGTTCTATCACAAACAGGGAGCAATTTTAAGAATGATTGATGAGTATGTTTATATTAAGAATGCTGATAGTAGATTTGAGGTACAGTTTATTTGGTATCTTGATTTGTAGTAAGGTATACATTATATGAATGTTATTGTGAAAAAGGTATTTATAGATTTTGGATGGAAATTCAATTATTGAATATTGAAGTTAGAAGCATCTGTATTTTCAGGTGATTCTTTATGAAATAAGGAATTAGAGAATAGTTTTTTGTATCTAAAGAAATATATTGAGGAAGTTTTAGCTTATTTCTTTACTTTAAGAAAATTAGTATAATATTGGTTAACCTAAAATTAACTTTACTTAATGAACGTTTTAAGATATCTTTAACATATGGAAATGTTACTAAACTATACCTTTTGAATATGTTATTGTATATTTCTAAAGTATGTCCATATAATGCAAAGGACATTTGACAATAAAATAATGTTTAAACTTTTTCTCTAAAATTAAGGATATAGGACTCTTGTTTTGAAAACGTGTGCAAGAATTGATATTAAATAGAGAAAGGTTAATATAAAATAAAAAAAATTCACTAGGGGGAAATTAAAAATATGTTAAAAAGAATTTCAAAAATGACAAGTTTATTAGTTTGTGCAGCATCAATTATCTCAATTGTTCCAGCGATGGCTGCTGATGTTAAAAAGGTAGATTCACAAGATGGAACTGTTTATGCTGCAAAAGCTAAAGGTGCAGGAATTTATATTGATGGAGAAATAAATGGTAAAGATGAAGCAGAATATTTTATGACTCCTGATGGAAAATACAATTCTATTGATGGTATTGATGCTGGACTTGCAGTGGATGATTTATTATTAAATCAATATCTTGTAATGGATGATAATGATACAGTTGCAGATATAAAAGACAACTATAAGATAGTAGATGGTAAGAAAAGATCGGATTTACAAGACGATGTAGCTACAACCTTAAGAAAAAAAATTAAAAATGACAATGATGGAAGATTTTCAGATTCTGACAAACAATTTACTACTACTAATAAATTTTTAGATGGTGGTAGTGGATTAAGTGCTTATACTTATACGTTAAAAACTCCATTTAATATTGGGGCTACATCAATTAAAACTACAGATACAGTTTATGTAGATTATGCTGGAAACTATGTTGATGCAGATTATAACTTAGGTAATATGAGAGTTGGTACGACAACTAGCAGCAGTGTTTATATCAAAAATACTAAGGATACTTATGAAATAAAGGACAATATAGGTACAGGAGATCATGAATTAAAAGCTGTAATTAGCAACTCATCATACATAACTGTTAGTTCTGATGTAGTGTATAGATGGGCAAACCTTTCAATATTTGAAAAGGATAAAGGTGCTGATGACTCAACTTATACGAATGTTACAGATACAATATTATTTGGAGGAAAAGGTACATTATTTACTTCAGGTTCAGGTCTAAATAAATCTGTGGCAGTATTACAACAATTTACAAAGGCTACTGCGACAGATGATATAGATGGTATTAAGTATCCTAAAGATTCAACTGTTTATTTCTGCGCAAAATACGATTCAAAAAGTAGCACTAATGGTGGAGTTTCAGATAAATTAGTATTAGGAAAATCTGTAGCTGATGCAAGCAGTAAAACTAGTCATACAATCAGTGCGGCAAAAATGACAGGTGATGCAACAGGTTTTGTAAGTGCAGCCTTAGACACTTCAACTGCTGGAAGTCATAAATTATATGCAGAAACTGTTAAATTAAAATCAGAAAATGGATTTAATCATTTAGACATTAGTGATTCTGACAGTATCGATGTACCAGATAATTATGCTATTCAAACTGGAAGTGGGACTTTATGGGGATTAGATTCAGGATATGTAAAGCAATGGGATAAGTCAAATGATAACTTTGCAAAAGTATATAAGGTAGATGGCGGATTGAATAATCTTTCTGTTGGTAACAAAGATATCATGATTCTTTGGAATGAAGATGATAAAAACTATTCAATTATAAACAATACAGCTAAAACAGGAACAACTGGAAGTACAGCAGCTACAAATGCAGGTACAGCAGCAACTACTACAGCAGCAACAGCTGGTTGGGTAAAAGCAGCTGATGGAACTTGGACTTATAACAAAACTGATGGAACTAAGGCTATTGGCTGGTTAAAAGATGGAACTGCTTGGTACTATTTTAAAACAGATGGCGTTATGTCTACTGGATGGATTAAGGATGGAGGTAATTGGTATTACTTAAATGCTTCAGGAGCAATGCAAACTGGTTGGATTAATGACAACGGAACTTGGTACTATTGCAATGCATCAGGTGTTATGCAAGCTAATACAACTGTTGATGGATATGTATTAGGTGCAAGTGGTGCTTGGATTAAGTAATTTTAAATTATAGAAATACAAAGGTAACTCAAAATTATTGAGTTGCCTTTTTTAGTTCTTCAAGAAAATATAATTAAGTTAAAGCTTTAGATAATTTTTGAAAGTATTAGAAACACAGAGTTTGCAAAACAGATTATTTTATTAAAAATAGTACTATTTTTATGGCTATTATTTGTAATATTTGTTATTATTTAATCATCAAGAATATTTCAAGTGCTGAGAGTATATTTATTGGTTTGTTTATAACTTTTTTGGTTATCTGCGTAATAAATTCATAAGGAGAGTGGGAGTTATGAAAAAGCCAAAAGCTTTAGTAAAGGGAGACAAAGTTGCAATTGTAAGTATGTCAAGTGGCTTGCTTGGTGAGGATTCTGCAAAACATGAATTAGAGTTAGGATTAAAAAGAATCAAGGAGTTCGGATTAGTGCCAGTTCTAATGCCAAATGCATTAAAAGGGATTGAATATTTAAAAAATCATCCAGAGGCTAGAGCACAGGATTTAAAAGAGGCATTTTATGATAAATCAATTAAAGGGATTATATGTGCTATTGGTGGAGATGATACTTATAGAACTTTACCATATTTGTTAGAGGATAGAGATTTCATTAATGCTGTTCAAAATAATCATAAATTATTTACTGGTTTTTCAGATACAACAATTAATCATTTGATGTTCTATAAGTTAGGAATGGAAACTTTTTATGGTCCTTGTTTTGTTTGCGATTTAGCAGAATTGGATGAAGAAATGCTCCCATATACTAAAAAAGCATTTCAGAAGTATTTTGAAAATAGTGAAGAGCAATGTATAGAATCAAGTAAGATATGGTATGAGGAACGCACAGACTTTTCAACAGCTGCAATTGGAACAAGTAGAATAGAACACTTAGAACAAAAAGGATATGAAGTCCTACAAGGAAGTGGAAAAGTTAATGGTAGACTTTTAGGTGGATGTCTTGAAAGTTTTTATGATATATTGACTAAGAATCGATATGACGATGAAAAAGCTATATGTGAAAAGTATGGAATATTTCCAAGATTAGATGAATGGGAAAATAAAATATTGTTTCTTGAAACTTGTGAAGAAAAACCGAAACCTGAAGAATTTGAAAAAGAATTGCTTATTTTAAAAGAGACAGGTATATTTGATGTTGTAAATGGAATTATTGTTGGAAAGCCTCAAGATGAGCAATATTATGAAGAATATAAAGAACTTTATTGCAAGATTATAGATAATAAAGATTTACCAATTATGTACAATGTTAATTTTGGACATGCGTTTCCAAGATGCATAATTCCATATGGAATCGATATTGAGATTGATTTATGTAAAAAGGTACTTACTTTGAAGGAAGCTATCTTTTCATGATTGATTGATATATATTAATATAATTTAGTTGTAATTTTTGAATGGTGATGGAGGTGTTAATTTTGAAATATGAATGGAAAAGAGAGGAAAAGGAACTCTATTTACCGAAAGAAAAACCAATTTTAGTTAAGGTTCCTAAAGCAAAATATTTTTGTATTAATGGAAAAGGAAATCCTAATTCTGAAGATTTTTCTAATAGGATTGGTGTTTTATATTCTCTATCTTATGCAGTGAGAATGATGCCTAAAAATGGTTTTATTCCTGATGGATATTTTGAATACACGGTTTATCCATTAGAAGGCTTATGGGATCTGACCGAAGAAGGTAAAAAAAGCGAAATATTTAATAAAGAAGAACTTTTATATACTATAATGATTAAACAACCAGATTTTGTTAATGAAGAAGTCGTAAAAAAAGCTTTTGAAATTGCTATTAAGAAAAAGTCAAACCCTTTATTAGAAGAAGTCTATTTTGATGAAATAGAAGATGGGTTAGCAGTTCAAATACTACATATAGGTTCTTATGACACTGAATCGGAAAGTTTTAATAAGATGAAGGACTACATTGATGAAAATAATTTAATAATTAAAACCCTTGTTCATAGAGAAATATATTTGTCAGATGCTAGAAAAGTAGAAAAAGATAAATTGAAAACAGTATTAAGATATATGGTAAACAAGAATGAGAATATAGAGTGAAAAATTATACAAGTGGAGGATCTGTGTGAAAAAAGTAAAAACGATTATTATAGTATTAAGCTTAATAGCAATAATTTCAGCAACTGTTACATTTGTGGTGAAATTTAAATATAATAAACCAAATAATGAATTAAATAGTAAAGTGGAAGAAATTGCTGATGATATTTCAGTTAATAGAGTTAACGTTCCAGATGAAAGTTCAAAGGTTGATAAAAATCAAAATGGAATACCAGATCCTATTGATATAGTGAATTCTGCTAGAAAAGAAGCTGAGAGGAAAACTATATATAAAGATGCATATTATGTTGGGGGATATCCACCAGATGGTGAAGGAGTTTGTACTGATGTAATATGGAGAGGTTTTAAAGGCATCAATGTATCAATTAAAGATTTAATAGACAAAGATATTAAAGAAAATATAACACAATATAAGGGAATCAATGGGAAGGCAGATCCTAATATTGATTTTAGACGAGTATTGAATCAAGATGTATTTTTTAAGAAAAATTGTATCCTGTTAACTACAGAATTCAAGCAAAATGACATTAATAATTTAAAAGAATGGCAGCCAGGTGATATAATAGTATTTATAGAAGGATATGAGCATATTGCTATTATTTCAGATAAAAGAGATGAGGATGGAATTCCTTATGTAATTCATAACTCTCATCCATGTGCTTCAGAAGCAAAATTAAGCTGGTTTCATAATCCAATTCATGGACATTATAGATGGAAATATTAGATAAGTTACATGATTATTTTTAATTAGGAGGAAGAAAAATGAAGCGTTGTATTGTATTAGCTCCATGCAGAGTCTAACTAGGACTAACCAGCATGGAGTAAAATAAAATTAGTCCTAAAAGACTTTGCATTTTTAGAGATAATATCAAAATAAAAGGAGCAAAGTCAATATGAATTTATTTAAGAATAGTATAAAGGAACTTCACAGTTTTTTAATTTTATGGATTACACAATCACTTTCAGAGTTAGGTAGTTCTATGACCAATTTTGCTTTAATTATATGGTCATATCAACAACATGGCTCGGCTTTAATAACGGCCATGCTTTCTGTTTGTACGTATTTACCATATGTAATTATGAGCATATTTGCAGGAGCATTGAGTGATAAATGGAATAAAAAAATAACAATACTTGTAAGCGATAGTTTTGCAGCTTTATGTACGATTGTAGTATTAATCCTACTTAAAACAAATAGGCTGGAGATATGGCATATTTATTGCTTAAATGCATTAAATGGCCTAATGAATACAATTCAGCAGCCTGCTGCAGATGTAACAATTAGTATTCTTACGCCCAAAAAACATTATCAAAAGGTAAGTGGAATGCGTTCATTTTCAAATTCTTTAATAACTATAATGACACCAATTATTGCAACAGCATTGTTGACACTAACTAATATGCAGGTAGTTATTGCATTTGATCTATTAACTTTTGGTATTGCTTTTATTTCTTTGCTATGTTTTGTGAAAATACCAAAAGTAGAAAATGAAAATACAAAGAAAGAATCTATGTTATCTTCAGTAAAAAGTGGACTTAGTTTTCTAAAACATAACCGGGGAATTTTAGATTTGATCTTGTTTTTAGCAGCAATTAATTTTACAGCTTCTATATTCAATGCAACTTTGCCTGCTATGATTTTATCAAGAGCTGGAGGTGGTGAGGTTGCACTTGGTATTATTAATACAGTCACAGGAAGTGCTATGCTCGTTGGCAGTATTGTGGCATCTATTTTACCAGCCCCTAAAAGTCGTGTTCGAGTGATTTGTAATGCTTTATTGCTTTCAATGAGTACTGAAAACTTTTTTCTTGCCTTTGGGAATACCGTGCCAATATGGTGTGTTGGAGCAGTTTTAGGTTGGATTGCTATTCCTATTATGGGGACCAATATGGATGTATTATTAAGAAGCTATATTCCAATTGATATACAGGGAAGAGTTTATTCTGTAAGGAATACATTGCAATTTTTCACAATCCCAATAGGATATTTTTTAGGTGGTATATTAGTTGATAAAGTATTTGAACCTTTTATGTTATATCAGCCATCAAGTGGATTTCTGGCAATGATATTTGGAACAGGAAAGGGTTCAGGTGCAGCATTATTGTTTTTTATTCTTGGCATTTTGGGTGTATTAACATGCATAATCTTTCGTAGAAATATTCACATATGGAATTTAGAAAAATAATTAATTAGAAAAAGCGCTAATCATAAATGATTGGCGTTTTTTTACCTTTATGTTTACTTATTAGTGAATTAAGAGAAAATTAAGGAAGATATAATGTATTGTATTTACAAAATATGCTATGATTAACTTAATATGAATTGTAAATTTATGAGAATGAAAAAATTATTATCCATTTGCATATAAAAATGATTTGATTAAACCATTTATAGGTTGTGCTATTTTCATTAATACCCCTTTAGATATTGCAATGGCAAGACGCGTGTTACGGGATATGCACAATTCCACTGGGGATGAAATCAGGGAAGAAATGATTTTTTATTTAAAATATTCGAGAATTGCATATGAAGAAATGTTAAACATTATTCTGCCAAATTCCGATTATGTTATTGATGGCAGTATTTGCGTAGAGGAGATTGTAAAAAAAATTATGGATATAATATGATGATGAAGTTCGAATTACATGGTATTTAGATTTACAATTATTTGGCTTTAAGGACGTATTATTCAGATGGAGAATCAAAATAACAAACACATGAAATTGACGAATACAAAGTTTGTGTTGCTCTAGACAATAGCGTTTTAGAATTTGCGAAGGGAGAAATTTATGAATAAAAGAAATGATATGATTATTGAATGGGCAATAAAAAAAATAGAAACAGATTTTAAGGATGATGTAAGCCTTTTACTTTTTTATGGCTCCTATGAAAATGGAACTGATAATCCGCTTTCAGATGTAGACTTCTATTTTATACCAAAGACAGAACGCGCATATAAATTGACTAAAACATTTATAGTAGAAGGCGTAGGTTTTGACTTGTTTCCGATGTCATGGGAACGTATTGAAGGAATTGCAGAAGTTAATGAAGTTTTGTTACCATGTATAGCAAACGTCAAGATTCTCTATTGCAATTCAGATGCTGACAAAACAAGATTTAAAGAATTACAGAATAAGTTAAAGAAAAATTTAAGTAATAAAGTGTTTATGTTGGATAAAGCATCTAAGAAGATGGGAAGAGTAGAAGATTTATATAAAACTATGATTTTTGAAGATAATATGTGTGAATTGAGAACAATTGCTGGTCATATAATTTTGTCTTTAGCAGATATTGTGGCATATTCAAACCAAACTTATTTTAGTAGAGGAGTAAAGAAACAGATAGAGGATTTGAAAAATATGGAGGTAACTCCAAAGGACTTCATTTTACTGTATGAATCAGTTATAAAAGCTGATTTAGAATTTCAGCTCAAAAAATATTGTTACAAAATTATAAAAAATACACAAGAATTTTTGGATAGCAAAACTGAAAAAGCAAATAAGGAAGAAAATAAAGCAAATTATGAAGCTCTTGCAGAACTTTACCAAGAAATTATTTCTACTTGGAATAAAATCTATATATGTTGTGATAGTGGAGATATTAATCTTGCATATATTTCGGGGACAAGTCTTCAACGAACATTGAATGAGGCTGCAAGAGAAAATGGTTTGAATAAATTCGATTTAATGAGTTATTATGATTCAAGACATTTAAATCAATTTAAAGAGAGAGCTATGGAAATACAAAAGACTTTTGTGAAAACAATTGAAGAGAATGGTGTAGTAATTGAATCATACGATAAAATAGAAGAGTTTATAGAAAGAAATTAACTATTTTAATAGTTTTTAACAAGATTGCGTTACGCCACGAAGATCTTAAACCATGGAATGAATCGCTTATTGGTATTGGAAATTATGAAAAATTATTGGAGATTTCAGTAGCTTCAAAGAACATGGAGCGTTTTGCTCAATTTGAATTTGAGGATGTGAGTATTTGATGGAATGGTTATTCATGGATATTGGATCTGCATTGGTTGATGAAGAGCAATGTGATAAGTATAGAATAAAGGAGACTTTAAAACAAGAAAAAGTACCTTTTAGAGACGAATTTGTATCGAGAATGAATTTTTATGCTACGCAAAATAAAGATGCATATAAATGTACTTTAAAAGAATTTGGACTAAATAAAGTGAAGTGGAATTGTGATTATGAAAAGCTATATGAAGGTACTTATGAGGTGCTTGAGTTACTGCACCAAAGATTTAAATTGGGGATAATAGCAAATCAAGTTCTTGGTACAGAGAAAAGGCTCTCTAATCTAGGAATAAGGTGTTTCTTTGATCTAATAGTAACTTCTGCTGAAGAAAAAACTTCAAAACCAGATTTAAAAATCTTTAATATTGCATTAAATAGAGCAAATTGTTGCCCTAGTAATGCATATATGATTGGAGATAGATTAGATAATGATATTACACCAGCAATAAAAATAGGAATGAAAACTATATGGGTGAAACAAGGATGGGGAGGAATGGGCAATTTGGATGAATTACCCAAAAAGCCTGATATTATAATTTCTAATTTCACGGATATTATTAATTATATATAAATCATAAAATGATTAAATTTGGTCTAAGTGGTTAGTAATTTAGAAAGTAATTGAAACAAGGAATAGTACAATCTATTTCTAATTAATAATGTTATATAAGGAGGTCTTGGGAATGATAGATGAAATTGTTATTATTGAAAGTAACCAGTTAGTGGAGGATTCGAAAATTGTGATGGTTGGGACAAATGGAGAAAATGGTTATCCTAATATAAAAGCAATGATGAGATTAAAACATGATGGGTTAAAGAAATTTTGGCTTAGTACAAACACTTCTACAAAAATGGTAGAACGCTTAAAAGATGATAATAAGATGTGCTTATATTTTGTTGACGATAATAACTTTGCAGGACTTAGGCTAATTGGTACAATTGAAATATTACAGGATAGAGCATCTAAGGAACTGTTGTGGACTGATGGCTGTGAAGTTTATTATCCATTAGGCGTAGATGATCCTGATTATACCGTATTATGTTTTACGTCAGAATGGGGAAACTATTATCGTCATTTAAAAAATGTAACATTTAAAATGGAAGATATTTAAAGTAATATATCAGTTACTTTGAATATTTTAGATTTGGTATATTAGGTTCTTGCTTTTTTATTAATGGAGGGATAGCTATGGATGAAAATAATGGGTAATTTATGTATGAGGAAACCTCAATAGGGAATGATGGTATTGAACTTGAATTACATGTTCTAAAAAAATATTATAATTACCTTGAAGTACCAGAATATTTAAAAATACTTCAAGAAAAATAATATATTAGTCACAAAGATATTTTGGAGGTATGTATGGAACTAAAAAGAGTGGCAGGAGAAAAAGCGGCGGAATATATAAAAGATGGAATGATACTAGGATTGGGAACGGGTTCGACATCATATCATATGATTAAAAAGGTAGGCGAGTTAGTTCAAAATGGTATGAATTTGAAGGCAATTGCAACTTCAAGAAGCACAGAGAATTTAGCAAAAGAATTACATATTCCTTTAGTAGAAATAGATGAAGTAGATAGAATTGACTTATGTATTGATGGTGTAGATGAAATAGATAAAAATTTCAATGCAATTAAAGGTGGTGGAGGGGCATTATTTAGAGAAAAAATAGTTGCTAACTTAGCAAATGAAGTAATATGGATAATGGATGATAGTAAATTAGTTGATAGCATTGGAGCTTTTCCATTACCAATTGAAGTATTACCTTATGGATATACACAAGTTATCAAGAAATTAGAAACATATTCTTTAAATCCTAAATTAAGGAGGAAAGGTGCCAATATTTATATAACTGACAATGGTAATTATATAGTTGATTTGCATATAGGAAAACCAATTGATATTATTGATGTTAGTGAGAAAGTTAATGGAATAATAGGAGCCTTAGAAACTGGATTATTTATTAATATGTGTAAGTACATTATTGTTGGCACTAATAATGGAGCAGAGGTTATTGAAAATAAAATTAATTAATATATAAAGTAGACTTGTTCTAGTTATGATTAAATGATGTGCCAAGTCTGAATAAGAATGGAAACTATATGATTGAAGTAAGGGGTGGAGGTACATAATGAAAACAATAGTAGTATATAAGTCTAAAACAGGTTTTACAAAGAAATATGCACAATGGATTACAGAAGATTTATCTGCTGATCTTTTTGAAGTGTCAAAGGTTAATATCGATATACTGACTCAATATGATACCATAATTTATGGCGGCAGTTTATATGCAGTAGGTATTATTGGAGTAAAATTAATAACAAAAAATATTAATAAGCTTAAAGACAAAAAGGTAATAGTTTTTGCAACAGGGGCATCACCAGCAAGGAAAGATGCGATAAAAGAGGTTACAGATAAAAATTTTACTCCAGAAGAACAAAAATATATTAAGTTTTTTTATTTAAGAGGTGGATTTAATTATAGTAAATTGAACGCTTTTGACAAATTCTTAATGACATTACTAAAATGGAAAATAAAACATAAAAAACAAGGAGAATTATCAAATGATGAAATAGGTATGCTTTCTGTTTATGATAAACCAGTTGATTATACATTAAGAAAGAATGTTGAATCAATAATAGCTTACGTTAACCGTAATTAACGTACTTAAAGATTAATAGGTTCTTTATAGTTTAAGTTTTGTTAGTAAATGAACATTAATTTGTAAAGGAGAAAACTATGTATCCAAGCGTAATTCACATATATGGAGCATCAGGTTCAGGAACAACTACATTAGGTAAATTCATATCAGAACAATTAGGATATACATTTATGGATACAGATGATTATTTCTGGATCAAAACGAATCCTGAGTACACACAAAAAAGAAAAATAGAAGAACGGATTCAAATGATGAAAAAAGATATTTTACATTCAGATAAAGTTGTTATTTCTGGTTCAATGGTAGATTGGGGTGATGACTTAATTCCATATTTCACATTAGCAGTTCGTGTGGTTACAGATAAAAATATTCGAATTGATCGCCTAAAGGAGAGAGAAAAGAAACATTTTGGCTCACGTATTGAGATAGGTGGAGACATGTATCAAAATCATATTGAATTTATTGAATGGGCAACAGCTTATGATACTGGGGATATTAATATGAGGAGTAAGTTAAAACATGACCAATGGCAAAAATTGATCAAATGTAAACAAATTATTGTGCGTGGTGAAGATGATTTAAAATATAATTTAGAAATCATAAAAGTTGCTCTTGTGTTAGAGTGATGGATTTCAGTTATAGATTTTGATGAAGTAATTAGTATATAAGAGAAAGGTGAAAATAATGAATGCTGATGAGTTAATATATAACTATGGAACATATATATACAACTATGCTCTTAAATTATCATGCCATCCAAATACGGCAGAGGATTTATGTCAAGAAACTTTTATAAGAGCATGGGAAAAAATTGATACTCTAAAAAATCCTGATGCAATTAAATCTTGGCTACGTAGAATATGTTTAAATAATTTCTTAATGAATGAGAGACAAAAAAACAATCATATGGAACTTCTTTATGATGAAATTGAAATCCTTGAACAGGAAGGTAATCTTTATATAAATACATATACTAAACCAGAAGATGAAGTTATTGTAAAAGAGTCAATAAGCGAATTACAAAATGGGTGTTTTCTTGCTATGGCACGGCTTCTTACCCTGAATCAAAGAATAGCTTTTTCCCTTGTAGATATGTTTGGTTTATCATTAGAAGAAGTATCAGAGATATTAAATATATCAAAAAGTGCCACAAAGGGACTTCTTTATCGTGCTCATATGAATCTTTCTTCTTTTTTTGATAAGCATTGCAATATTTTAGATGTGAAAAATCCATGTAGCTGTGAAGCATGGATTGAGTTTGCTAGTAAAAAAGAAAATTTACAAGATGAAGTGAAACAAAAGAACAGTAAACTAGTTAAAACCCTAAATTATAAAGAATCAAATTATGCTTTTAATGATAATGTTCGTAATAAAATCATTTATTTATATAAAAATATACCAGATAAGAAACCTTCAGATGAATGGTATGAAAGAGTTATTTGGGTTTTAAATAATTAATTTTAAATTTTTTTAATTAAGTTGCGTGACTTTCATATTTTTAGTGCATCTATATATATGAATAGGAAAAAATTTAAGGAGGAATTTATTATGAAAAACTATGATAATTTTTTTATGGGAGTAAGCAATTTAGAAGAGGCACGAAAGTATTATGAAAATATTTTAGGATTACAGTTAAAATTTGATTTTTCAAAAAAGGGAATGATTGCTTTTAATATTGGTGATGAAGAACCAGCAATTATTTTAAAAGACGAAAATATATTTCCAAATATAAAACCAACAATTTGGTTTGAAGTTGAAAATGTTGAAAATGAGTATAACAAATTAAAAGAAAATGGTGTTGCATTTTTATCTGAACCTTTTCAAATTATGACTGGAATGGCTGTAGAATTTGAAGATCCATTTGGAAATAGATTAGGTATCACAGATTATTCTAAAAGAAAGTAAAATGATACTTTACCAATGGACGTATGAGATAGATTTTCGGTATAACCATATATAAAAATAACATGATTAATAAAAGGAAGGTACAACAATGAAAATTACAGAAACTCAAGCGAATACACAAGATGCTATAAATTTAATGGAAGAACTATCTAAGAGTTTAGAATTTATAACGGGTGATAGTGGAAAAAATTCTTTTAATTCAAATGATGTTTCTGTTCCTCGTTCATTATTTGTAGTAGCATATAATGAAGAGGGGGAGGCAATAGGTTGCGGAGCAATACGACCTATTAATGAAGAGGTTGCTGAGGTTAAAAGAATGTTTGCAAAGACAAAAGCAATTGGAGTTGGAAGTGAAATCTTGCACTACTTAGAGAATGGAGCAAAAAAGTTGGGTTACTCTGCTCTTTGGCTTGAAACTAGATTGATAAATGAAAGAGCAGTAAGATTTTACGAAAAAAATGGTTATCATCGTATCTCTAATTATGGTAAGTATGTAAATAAACCTGAAGCAGTTTGTTTTGAAAAAAATATAATCATGGATTTGAAAGGGAACTATTAAAGTAATTGTGATTAATAAAGTTTATATGTAAATTAAAAGGTGAAAAAATCAATACAAATAATTTAAATATCGAACAAGTTGTAGATATTATTATTAAAAGAATTACGTAGCTTTGAAGTGTAAACTGTGTGCTTATTTATGGAGGTGATATTTTGAAGATAGATATTATTGGAGCAGTTGGAAGTGGTAAGACTACATTAGCACACAAGATAGCTAAAGAATTCCATATTCCTTGTTATGAACAAGATAATGTTGTTTGGATTAGAACAAGTAAAGGTGATGTTAGGCGTACGGATGATGAAATAGAAAAATTTTTTTTTGATATATTAGAAAGTGAGAATTGGATAATTGAAGGTTCACCAAGAAAGCTTTTAAAAAAGCGCTACGAATATAGTGAATATATTATTTTTTTAGATACAAATTCTTTATTAAGATTGTATAGAATTTTAAGACGATGGGTTCGGCAGAGATTTGGAAGAGAAGCTTATAATACCAAACCAACTTTAAAATTTTTATGGATGAATATAAAATGGCATTTTGAATTTAATAATGAAAAGAAGCTGTTAATGACAGAATTACTACAATGTGGTGAAAGGTATAAGAGATTTACAAATGGACGAGAAGTTATGGATTTTTGTTCTAGTACATACAAAAAGTAAGATGGTATTTAGCAAAATTTATAAATCATAATGTAATTTGAAAAGGAGTTTGTATTATGGAATATGATCAATATGTAGAATTAGGATTAAATGGTGAAGCACCGTTAAAATTAATATTATGCGGGAATGTTGAAAATAAAAATGACTGTAATGTTGGAGTAGTAGCAGTTGTATATGCTACTACCGATAAAAACTTGGCGGAAGAAAAGATGAAGGAATTAATAAATAATAAAGAGAATTCAGATAAGTATTATATGGTGTATAGTGTTCCACTTAATACTGATTTGACAACGCTTGATCATTATCCATCAATAGAAATAACTAAAGAAGATTTATTATAATTAAGAGAAGTAAATGGAGGTAAAAATGGAAAATAAAAATAAATTTGTACCAGATGATTTTATTGTTCCTATTGAGCATATAAGTGAAAATTTCACTATACGTAAACTAACTGCATTAGATTTAAAAGAAGATTATATTGCAGTTATGGAAGCTAAAGAGCATATTCATGAACTTTATACGGAAGAATATACAAATGGATGGCCAGCTGATAATCTAACAATCGAGGAAGATGAGATGGATTTAATAAGGCACGAGAAAGAATTTGATGAAAGAGTAGCGTTTGCTTATACTGTATTTGATTTAGAAAATAAAAACTGTTTGGGATGTCTTTATATTGATCCAAGCAATTATCATGATGCTGAAATTACAATGTGGACAAGAAATAGTATAACAGACGAACTTTTGTATAGAATCATTAAAAATTGGATAAAAAGAGATTGGCCATTTAAAAATGTCAACTACCCAATCTTTGAAGAATTATATGATAAATAGTGTCAATGAAGAATCTATTATCGTAATAGAACATAAGCTCAATTTGAAAATTAAAGAATAACCATTAATTGGTTATCCTTTTTTTCATATTAGTCATGCATAATACTTCACCCTTTGTTTTTCAGATTTTAAAATAAGCATTTGTTTATATTATAGTATTGACAAATATATTGTTACTTATAACAAGAATTTATTTATTTTATATTTGGATTTTCCCAATTTAATGAATAAACTAATAACATTTTGGGATCATCAATTGTTACTTCAATTTCACTATTATCAGGAAAATGATACTCTTTCGTTTCTAAAGCTATGCGGCTATCTGTAGAAGGAAATTTCTCATAAATTGCAGAATCAGTTCTATATTTTTTATTAATTTTAATTGTTAATGTTAGTTTTTTTGTAGGTTCAACAATTGTTGTAGAAAAAGATGGTGACGCTTTCATTTCTTTATCAGTTAATTTAAAAATTAGAGTTAAATCGATGATTTCTCCTTTTTTAAACTTTTTACCAAAATAGACTTCAAATTGTTGGTAAGAATCTCTTCTTGTTGTAGAAAAAATTTTATTATGAGAATCTGAACTTGTAATAATAGGATTATTGTCACCGGTCCAATTATATTTATCATGAAATCTATCAGTGCTCTTACGCAATAGAATTTTATATTTTTTTGTATATGTTATGTCCTCTGGACTATTATATTCATATGTCAGCTTTTTTTCGAGAAATATATAATCAAAATCTATATCTAAATAGAAATTATGAAGAGGACTAACCTTTTTATAGATCACTAATGCTAATAAAGCAACTAAAATAACAGAAGTAATAGTGATTATAGGTGCATAATCCATCAAATATTTGTTATTAATAGAAATAGAGTGAGTTATAAGACCAGAGATTCCACCAAGTGCGAAAACAAGCAAATAATTAATTAAATCATATATACCTTTGCCAAGTGCACTTTCCAATGCTTTTTTGATACATTCTAGCATTCGATAACCTCCATAAATATATAACTTTTATAAATTTTATTATTAGAAGTTATAAAATATACCCATACATTGTATCGATTAAAAAATATTTTTTTTATTAATGCAGATTTGCGGAATTTAATAAATATGCCAAATAAAATAACACAATATATTACATTTTCAATAATCTGAATAGATTATATTTAAGGTGGGATTTGACAATTGATAAGTGTTATATATAAATATATAAAAACAGAAGTGATGTAAGTATCACTTCTGTTTTTTATAAGTTCAAATTTATTATTCAAGCCCTATGACATCATTCATATCATAAAGACCTGGATTAGTTACAGTAGCCATGTATTCGCAGGCTTTTAAAGCACCAACTGCAAATACTTCTCTTGAAATTGCTTTATGAGTTAATTCAATTACCTCACCAGTTCCAGCAAAGATAACTTCGTGATCGCCTATAATACCACCACCTCTAACAGCATGGATACCAATTTCATTTTCTTCTCTTTTAGCATTGCCTTCTCTTCCATAAACATACGTTGTTGTATCTTTTATAGATTCCTTAGCAGCGTCTGCAAGCATTAATGCAGTACCGCTAGGTGCATCAACTTTTTGGTTATGATGTTTTTCGATTATTTCTATATCATAATTTCCATAAAGCATTGGAGTGATTTTCTTTAAAAGAGAACTTATTAAATTTATCCCAAAAGACATATTGCCAGATCTAAATAATTTTAAAGTTTTACTTTTTTCATCTATTAGTGCTATATCTTCTGGTGTAAAGCCAGTAGAACATATTACTAATGGCTTTTGAGTTTTTTCAGTTAAGTTTAATAAATCATTAAGAGCTTCGGCTCTTGAGAAATCTAATAAAACATCATATTCAAGATTTAAAGCTTGTGCATTTTCAAATATAGGGTAGGGTGCATTACTTTGGAACTTATCAATCCCAGCAACTATTTCTAAATTTTTGAATTTAGTAGAGCAGTCAGTAATCATTTTTCCCATTTTACCTGAACAGCCGTTTAATACTATTTTAATCATCTTATCACCTTACATTAATTTATTCTCTTTTAAAACAGCTTTTAAAAGTTCTTCATTTTTATCTTCCATTTCGCAAAGAGGAAGTCTAAGCTCTCCAACTTTAAAGCCTATAAGATTCATTGCTGTTTTAATAGGGATCGGATTTGTTTCTACAAATAGAGTATTTGTTAAAGCTAAAGTATCAAGTTGAATATCTAAAGCTTCTTTGAAATTATTATTTAAACAATTTTTAGCCATTTCATGGACTTTGTTAGGAATTATGTTGGCTAATACAGAAATAACTCCTTTACCACCAAGTGCCATAATAGCTACTATTTGATCATCATTACCAGAGTATATATCAATAGAATCTTTGCATAAGGCCTTCATTTGTACAACCTGACTGATATTTCCACTAGCTTCTTTTATTCCAACAATATTATTTAATTTAGAAAGTTCTAGTAAAGTGCTTGGAGTTACATTAACTCCTGTTCTACTTGGAACATTGTAAATTATTATTGGTGTATTTACTTCAGCATTGATAGCTGAAAAATGTTTTACCAAGCCCTTTTGAGTGGTTTTATTGTAATAGGGTGTAATAACAAGAAGTCCATCAGCTCCAGCTGCTTCTGCATATTTACTCATGGAAATGGCAGAAGCAGTATTATTAGAGCCTGTTCCAGCTATAACAGGAATTCTTTTGTTTATTACATCAACAGTAAATTTAATCGTAGCTTGTATCTCTTTTTCTGTCATTGTAGTAGCTTCACCTGTAGTGCCACAAATAACAATTGCATCTGTACCTTCCTTTACATGCCATTCTAAGAGCTCTTCAAGTTTCTTGAAATCAACTCCAGTTTCATTAAAAGGGGTAACTATGGCTACAGCTGAGCCTTGAAAGATTGACATTTAGATTCCTCCAACGTAATTACTTAAATTATTTGTTGTCCTTTATCATTATTTCTGCAATTTGGATAGCATTAAGAGCTGCTCCTTTTCTTATGTTATCACCAACAACCCATAGATTTAATCCATTGTCAATACTAAAATCTCTTCTGATTCTTCCAACATATACATCATCTTTACCTGAAACTTCAAGAGCTGTTGGATATTTTAATTCCTTAACATTATCATATACAGTTACACCTTGAGTGTTTCCTAATAATTCAAAAATATCTTTTATATCAAATTCAGAATTTAGTTCAACATTGATACTTTCACTATGTCCGTTAAGAACTGGAACTCTAGCAGTAGTAGCTGTAATTCTTAAGTCTGGTTCATGAAGAATTTTTCTTGTTTCTTTAATCATTTTTTCTTCTTCTTTAGTATAACCATCTTCTAAAAATACATCTATATGAGGTAAAACATTACCAGCTATAGGATATGGGAATTTCTTAGGTGCTACACCTTTAACTCCATCTTCTAAATCTCTTATACCTTGGATACCGGCTCCAGATACTGCTTGGTAAGTAGAATATACTATTCTCTTAATTCCATATTTGTTATGTAAAGCTTTCATGATTGGCATTGCTTGAATTGTAGAACAGTTTGGATTAGCTATAATTCCTTTATGAAGTTTGATATCTTCAGGGTTAACTTCAGGTACTACTAGTGGTACCTCAGGATCCATTCTCCAAGCACTACTATTGTCAATTACTACAGCTCCATATTGAGCAAAAACAGGTGCAAATTCTTTACTTGCATCCCCACCAGCTGAAAATAGTGCATAATCTATTTTTTTATCTTTTATATTCTTTTCACAAGTTTCTTCAACCACATATTCTTTTCCTTTAAAAGGTAAAGTACTTCCTTCTGATCTTTTTGATGCGAAAAGATATAAATCTTTTACTGGAAAGTTTCTTTCTTCTAAGATTTCTAAAAACTTTCTGCCTACGTTTCCAGTAGCCCCAACTATTGCAACATTATACACAATAATCCCTCCTAAATTTATTTATAATAATTTTATTTATACAAATACTATAGTTAAATATTGAATAAATATCAAGTCAATGAGAAAAATAATTTGAAAAAAACTATTCATTAATCAATAATTCTTTTCATTATCAAAGAAAAATCAAGGATTATGTGAATAATTATACATAATTATTTATAAAATTATGAAAAGTAATTTATAAGAATAGATATAAATAATAAGGATAAAATAGCAATAGTAGATTTTGAAATTTGGAGGAATAAGTTATGGCAGATAGAACTATGAAAAAAGTAATAAAGGCAAAATTAAAAGCAAATAAGGAACTTACAGAAGAAGAAAAATTGCGAGAAAAAATTAAATATGAAATAGCGGAAGAGCTAGGTTTAATGGATAAAGTTAATAGAGAAGGCTGGGGAGGCTTATCAGCAGGAGAAACTGGTAGAATAGGTGGAATTATGGCTAAGAGAAAAAAAGAAAAATAATCATAGCAATTCTTGACATGCTATTTATTTTCATGTGCCTAATTTGACTAAGTAAAGAATTACGATATAATATATTAGAAGAATTAGTATTTTAAAATTAAGGACGTGATTAAAGTATATGGCATATAAAGAATTTGCAACTATTTATGATGAATTAATATATGAAGATATTAATTATGATAAAATTGCAGAAAAAGTAGTGAATTTATGCAAAGAAAACAATGTGAATTTTGACAATTATCTAGATTTAGCCTGTGGAACAGGTAATGTAGCAATAAAGGTAGCAAAATACTTTAATAGCCTATATGCTGTAGATTTATCAGATGAAATGTTAAATATGGCTTTTGAAAAATTCAAGAAGAACAAGATCAAAGCAAAAGTAATATGCCAGGATATGAGTGAGTTAAGCTTGAATAAAAAATTCGATCTAATAACATCAGTTCTTGATTCAACAAATTACATAACAGAAACTGAAGCTTTAGAAAATTATTTTTTAAAAGTAAATGAGCATTTATCTGAAAATGGACTTTTTATTTTTGATATTAATTCATATTATAAACTTTCAACAGTACTAGGCAATAATATTTATACATATAGTTCTGACGATGTTTTCTACACATGGGAAAATTCATTTGAAGATGATATTGTAAATATGTTTTTAACATTTTTTGTTAAACAAGAAAATAATTTATATGAAAAGTTTGAAGAAGAGCATTTTGAAAGAGCTTATAGTGAAGAATATATTGAAGATATTTTAAAGAAATGTCAATTTAAAATACTGAATAAATTTGAAGGATATTCAAATGAAAAAGTAAAAGAGAATTCTGAAAGAATTCTTTATGTTGTGGGAAAATAGTGCTATTAGATGACAATTATCAATAGTAAACTATAAATGTTTAATTAATTAGGAAATTTAGGATTTCTTAAACTTAGATTTCTAATATTAATTAGAACCTATAAATAAATAATTAACTTAATAAAGTAGGAGATAAAGATATGGGAAAAGATAAAATAATAAGAGCAACTGCAAAAGGTGGAATGGTAAGAATTATTGCAGGAATTACAACTGAATTAGTAGATGAAGGTGCAAAACTACACGATTGTACTCCAGTAGCATCAGCAGCTTTGGGAAGAATGCTTACTGCAGGAGCTATAATGGGCGCTACATTAAAGAATAAGAAGGAAGTTATCACCTTAAGGATAAATGGTGGTGGTGAAATTAATGGAATTACTGTTACAGCTCATAGTGATGGAACTGTAAAGGGAGTTATAGGTAATCCATATATTGAAAGACCATTAAATAATATAGGAAAACTTGATGTTGGTGGAGCAATAGGAACAAATGGAATTTTTTATGTAATAAAAGATTTAGGATTAAAAGATCCATATATAGGACAAGTGCCAATACAAACTGGTGAAATTGGTGATGATTTAGCTTTTTACTATACAGTATCTGAGCAAACACCTTCAGCTGTTTCACTAGGTGTATTAGTTGATACAGATTTATCAATAAAAGCAGCTGGGGGATTTATTGTACAAATGATGCCAGGTGCAGATGAACTTCTTGCTGATGTAATAACTTATAGACTTCAAGAAATTCCTCCAATTTCAACCTTAATAAGTGAAGGCAAAAGTATAGAAGAAATTTTAGAATTTATATTTGATGGAATGGATTTAAAAATATTAGATTCAATGAATCCAGAATATAAATGTGATTGTTCTAGAGGAAGAATAGAAAAAGCTCTGATATCTATTGGTAAAGAAACACTTCAAGAAATATATGATGATAATAAAACAGAAGAAGTTGTATGTCATTTTTGTAATAAAAAATATGAATTTACGCATGAAGAAATTGGTAAATTGTTAAATAATAAATAATTTATATACCCAATTAAATGCACTTTTGTTGAAAGTTAGTTTAGCAAGAGTGTATTTATTTGTGAAAAATTAAGTATAACAATATTATTACAAACTATTAAGAATCTATTACATATCCTATAAATTTCTCTAAATATAAGCATAAAGCTACAAAAATTAGTTATAATGAGCTTAATAAAGACATGACTAATTTGAAGGAGATGAGATTTATGAGAAAAAATTGGAGCATTATATTAGGTATATTTTTACTTATTTATGTAATCTACATTAATTTTATTAGCGGAACTAAAATTGCCTTTAGTGTTCCAATAGTATTTTTAGGAATTATATTAATATTCTTTAATTTCATTAAGGAAAAAATTATGAGAAATAAAGCTATAATAAAAGGCTTAAGTATTATAAAAAAGCTTTTAGTCGTATTACTTATTTGCTTTATTAGTATTGAAATAGTTATTGTTGCTTTTCCTAAACATAATGATAAAAAGGATGATTATGCTATTGTTTTAGGTGCTGGATTAGCCAATGGAGAAACTCCTAGTTTAATACTTGAAGACAGGCTTGATGTAGCAATAAAATATTCCAAGGAAAATCCTGATTCATATTTGGTTTTATCTGGAGGGCAAGGTGCGGATGAAAAGCTGCCTGAATCTCTTGCAATGAAAAAATATTTAATTGACAATGGAATAAATGAAAACAAAATATTAATTGAAGATAAATCAAGAGATACAAATGAGAATTTTAAATATTCAAAAAAAGTAATAGAGAATAATAGTCATAAAGATATAAAAGATGTGAGCGTAAAAATAATTACAACAGACTTTCATGCATTAAGAAGTAGTATTTTAGCAAAGAAAAATGGTTATGGATATTTTGATAATTATTCAAGTGATACTGTTTGGTATTTAATTCCTATTACATATACTAGAGAGGCTTTTGCACTCATAAAAAGCATATTATTTGATAAATAGTAGAATGATTGATTTATATTGAGGAAGGAATAAAGATATTTAATGAGAATAAATAAACTTTTTAGCAATTATGGAATTTGTTCACGAAAAGAAACTAATAAATTAATTGAAGAAAAGCGAATTAAAGTAAATGGTAAACTATGTGTATTAGGACAATGGATTGAGGAGGATGTAGATAAAATACTTCTTGATGATAAACCTATTTACAAAAAGGATAAAATTTATATTGCTATGAATAAACCAGTTGGAATTATCTGCACAGCACAAAATGATGTCAAAGGTAATATAATCGATTTTTTAGGGCATTCTGAATATGTTTTTCCTGTAGGAAGACTAGATAAAGACTCTCAGGGACTTATAATAATGACTAATGATGGTGAATTAGCTAATGCAATTTTAGAATGTGAAAATTTACATGAAAAAGAGTATATTGTAACTGTTGATAGAAAATTTGAAGATGAATTTATTGCTAAAATGTCTGAAGGTGTTGAAATTTCAGTAGATGAGAGTTCTGGAATAAAAAGGATATCGGATACCTTAGGGGTATATAAAAATATAAATGAATTTAATTCAGAAAAATTCACTGATTTTGTAAGTTTAAAGGAATTAGCGGAGAAGAATCTTATTAAGAAAAATAAAATAAAAACCAGACCCTGCAAGCTTGTAAAAATAGATGATTTATCCTTTAGAATTATTTTAACACAAGGACTTAATAGGCAAATACGCAAAATGTGCGGAGCCTTAGGTTACAAAGTGATCAGGCTTGAAAGGGTCAGAATTATGAATATTACCATAGATAATTTAGAAGATGGAAAATGGAGATATCTAAGGAAAGAAGAAATAGCTGAACTTAAAAGTAAAGCTTTTAATAGTGAATATTGTAATAAGTAAAGCCTTATGAGATAATAGCTTGAATACAAATATGTGTGGAGCGTGTAGAAAATGGACAAAGAATATATAAATGCAATAGAAGCAGCAAAAAAGTATAATTTGTTTTTAAAGGTAGTTGTGTCAGTGAAAAGTTTTGATTCATATAATAGTTTCTTTAATATCTATAGTGAACAGGAGGAACCCTGTAGAAGAATTGCGGTTCTTACTAAAACTCAAGAGTTAGAGGAAGTCTATGAGAAAAATGATGCAGAAAAAATAAATGAATGTAAAATTGTAGATGGAAACATATGGATTAAGGATTACTCTTTGCTAACTAATCCAGAAAAGATTGATTTAAAGAGTTTGAGTGTTGATGAGAAATTAGTAGAGGAATTAGTTTGCAAATAAAATATAAAATTGATAAATGAAGTGCAAAGGGCACTTACTTCAAATAAGATTTAACCATTGATTTGGAGGAAATATGGTGAAAAAAATATTAATTATTGAAGATGATGAAAGCATTGCAGAGTTAGAAAAAGATTATCTTGAGATAAATGGATATAAAATAGAAATTGCGCACGATGGAATTCTTGGAGCTAAATTAGCATTAATGGAAGAATTTGATTTAGTATTGCTTGATGTTATGTTACCTGGAAAGGATGGCTTTAAAGTTTGTCAAGAAATTAGAGCAGTTAAACAAATACCTATTTTAATGGTTACAGCTAAAAAAGAAGATATATATATAATTCAAGGACTTGGGCTTGGTGCAGATGATTATATTCTAAAACCGTTTAACCCTAGTGAACTTGTAGCAAGAGTAAATGCACATATAGCAAGATATGAAAGGCTGACTTCCATAGAGAAAAACAATGATATTGATAAAAGTTTAATAGTAATAGGTAGAGTGAAAATATTACTAAAAGCAAGAAGAGTATATGTAGAGGAAAAGGAAGTAAGACTCGCAAATAAGGAATTTGAATTACTATTATTCTTAGCTTCAAATCCTAATATAGTATTTTCAAAAGATACATTGTTAGATAGAATTTGGGGAGAAGAATCTGTAGGTGATAATTCAACCGTAACAGTACATATTAATAGAATTAGAGAAAAGATTGAACAAAATAGTAGTAATCCTCAATATATAGAAACAGTATGGGGCGCTGGATATAGATTCAATATTTAGCAATTTAACTATAATTGTTTTAAATATAAGCATTAAGCTTTGGGAAAGTACAATTATCAAAATATAAAAATGGTAATTGTACTTTTTTTGTAATAAAAAAATAATTTAACATAAATTTAACATTGGTTTATATTTTGTTTAGAATTGTGTAATAGGGCTGTTACAATACCCAATTATAATTAGAGAAACAATTTAAAGTAAATATTGTAATTTTATAATTATATAAGGAAATTAGAAAAATATATAATTATGTTAGAAAAGCGACAAATATGAGGAGGAAAAATGTTGAAAAAGAAATTAATTGGATTTTTGATAATAACATTGGTTTTAACATCTAGTCAAGCATTAATAAGTCCAAGCCGTGTATATGCAGATACTACAACTACTAGCACCACAAGTGAAAATGATTCGACAACAGTAAATGGTAAGTTAAAAGTAAATTTAGATAATATCAAAGATATTATGATTGAAAATAGCTTGAATATGAAAACAATTGATAATAATTTGAAAATAACAAAAGAAAACTATAACTATAATAAAGATCAGAATGGTACAATACCAGAATTAAGGACAAAAATAACCGATACACAAAGTGATATAAGTGCATTTACACCAACTTATGATCCAATAACTGGAAAACAAACAAATGCAGATGATTATACTAAATTAACAAGCAATTTACAAAGTTACAAAAATGAACTTAATAGTTCTGTTTCGTTAAAGTTTCAGTATCTTAAAGCTCAAAAAGATTATAATGACAAAATAGAAACAGCAGTTTATCAGGCTCAAACTGATTATTTAAATTATCTAGTTGCTTTATCTAATGTAAATGTACAAGAAGATCAAACTAAGATTGATAATAAAACAAAAAATATAAATCAGATAGCATATGATAGTGGTTTTATTGCAAAAAAAGATAATGTTACAGCAGGATTAAACACAGCTCAATCAAATAATACTTTAAATGATTATAAAAATGCTGAAGCCTTAGCAAAAACCAAGTTATGTAATGAACTTGGTGTTCAAGAAGATAACGTAGAATTTCAGGTTGATGTTACCGAGGATTTTCAAAAAATAGAAAGTATTAATTATGAAAATGACTTAAATAAAATGTTAGAAAATAATTTGAGTATTCAAGAAGCAGATGATAATATATCTCAGCTTAAAGAAAATAATGATTTAAGAGACTATAATAATGAGGAAAGCGATTTAAATGACCACAATGATACTCTTTATAATTACAATTTAGATAATGCGAATATCTCGTTAGAACAAGCTCAAATGACGGCGAAAACAGATTTTCAAAATCAATATAATACTCTTATTAGCGAATATAATGCTATAAAAAACAGTTACAATCAAATAATTGAATTACAGTCAGAATATAAGGCACAACAAATACAAGTAGATTATGGATTTTTAGCTGCAAATGATTTAGAAAACAATAAATTAAATTTAGATAAAAAAACAGCACAATTTATTAAGGATAGAAATACATGCTACTTGGCGTATTTAAAGTACATTGAAATGAAAGAAGGGTATTAAAATTGGCAGTTAGAAGCGAAAAGTTTAAAAAAATATTGAAAAATAAAAAAATAATAATTAGTGTAGGATTAATATTAGTTTTAGTTGCTGCTGGCGTAGGAGCTAAAGTTTATATTTCAAATAAAAATAGCAAAACTCAAACTAATGTCAGATATGTAACACTTAAAAAAACAAAGGTTGAAAGTACAATTAGTTCCTCAGGTGCAATAAAAAGTGGTGACTCCACTAATGTTTATTCAAACTTTACCTATAATGTGCAAAGTATAAATGTTAGCATTGGAGATGTTGTGAAAAAAGGTGATGTTTTAGCTACAATTGATACTACGACATTAGAACAAGATATTGCGCAAAATGAACAAAGTGTTACTTCTAGTGAGCAAAAAGCTCAATTGAATTTAGCTAATGCAAAGCAGAAGTATGATAATTTGCAATATTTAAATGACAATAACTTGAATACTGATATAATAAATTCTGAAAAAGCTCTTGCTGCTGCAAAACTTGATCTTGAAGAAAAGCAAAGGGTGTATGAATATGATAAAACAATGCTGTCAAATGGACAAATATCTCAAGATACATTAAACAAAGCTAAAGCAGATTATGATAATGCACAAGGGGTTTCTGATAAGAGCTCAGTTGCATTAGAAGCAGCAAAAGTTAATGCAAAGCAAAATCTTGCTCAGGCAAAATCAGATTATGAAACAGCAGAGGCAAATGCCAATGATCACAGTGCAAGACTTCAGTTACAAAATAAAAAGGATCAATTAAAAAATCGTGAAGTAGTAGCACCAGTTGATGGAACTGTAACTAATATAAATGCAGTAGTTGGACAAGAAAGTAGTGGAGCATTATTTGTAGTTCAAGATTTAAATAATTTAATAGTAAATGTAACCGTAGATGAAACAGATATAAATAAAATAAAAGTTGGACAAAAGGCAGAAGTGACAACAGCAGCAAGTGGAAATAGCATTGTTGAAGGTCAAGTTGTTAGCTTTGAACCAGTTTCTAGTGCAGCTAGTGCAAATACTAGCTCAACTTCTACAAGCAATGGAAAATCTAGTACATCTAGCTCTAGTAGCAGTAATTCTACAAGTAGTGATGTAACCTTTAATGTAAAAGTACAATTAACAGGTAAAAATGATGCAATTAAGGTTGGAATGAATTCAGTTGTAAATATTATAACTGATGAAAAATCTGATATTTATGCTATACCATATGATGCAGTTCTTAATAAAAATGGGAAAACAGAAGTTTATGCAGCAGTAGATCAAGGTGGTAAGTATGTTGTTAAAGAAATCCCAATAACCGAAGGGCTACAAGCAGCTGCTAACGTTGAAATTCAAGGAGATCTGTCTGATGGAATGATAATTCTTGATAATCCATCTAGTTATACTGTAGGAAATACAGTGGATATAAAAAAGAGGTGATTTTTTTGAGTGATAATATAATAGAAATGAAGGATATTAGAAAAAGCTTTTACATAGGAACTCCAAATGAATTACACATTTTAAAGGGAATAGATATTAGTGTAAAAGAAGGGGAATTTGTATCCATAGTAGGATCATCAGGATCAGGAAAAAGTACTTTAATGAATATTATAGGAGCACTTGATAGAGCTACTTCTGGAAATTACATTTTAGATGGAACTAATATTGAAGAAATATCTGATAATGGTTTATCAGAAGTAAGAAATAAACAAATAGGATTTGTGTTTCAAACTTATAATTTGATACCAAGAAGTTCGGCTTTGAAGAATGTTGAGTTACCAATGCTTTATTATGGAATGGGAAGAAAAGAAAGAAAAGAACGTGCAAAAGAGCTTTTAGAACTTGTAGGAATGGCGGATAGAATGAATCATCAACCTAATGAATTATCAGGAGGTCAAAAGCAAAGAGTTGCTATAGCTAGAGCTCTTGCTAATAATCCAAGTATTATACTTGCAGATGAACCAACAGGTGCACTTGATTCGTCAACTGGTAGATTAGTAATGGACTTATTTCATAAAGTTCATGAAGAAGAAGGTAAAACCATTGTATTAATTACTCATAATAATGAGTTAGCAGATGAGACCCAAAGAATTATAACCTTAAAAGATGGAAATATTATATCTGATAAAGAAAATATGGGTTATTATAAAAGAACTCATAAAGAGGAAAAAATATGTTTATAAAAGAAAATATAATGCTTGCAATAGCAGGCCTTAAGTCAAATAAAATGCGAGCATTGCTCACTATGTTAGGAATAATAATAGGTATAGCATCTGTAATAGGAGTTGTATCTGTAGGAAATGCAATGTCGTCATCTGTAACAAATTCAATGGGTCAAATGGGAGCTAGTAATATAACTGTAAATGTACAGCAAAAAGATACTTCTAGCAGCACGAATTCGTATAGTTCACAAGGAAATAATAGTCAATCAGGAAGTGGAAATAATCGAAATGCTTCTGGAAATAATGGAACAAATAGATCTGGTGGAACAGGTGGAGCAAATCCTCTTGGAGGTGCAGGAAGGGCACTAGGAGGTGGAGCACCAGGTGGAGCACCAGGTGGAGGTAGACCAGGAGGTGCAACAGCAGGAAGGCCTGGTAGTTCAAAAGTATCTTCAACAAAAGATACAGATCTTATAACAATGGAACAAATACAAACTTTGCAAAGTAATTTTAGTGACGAAATAGATAGTATAAGCATAAATGAAAACGGAAGTTCTGGAAAAGTTAAATCTGGTACTGCATATGCAAATGTGCAGATAAATGGAACTAATATTGGATTTCAAAATGTTAAGAATATACAAATGCAATATGGAAGTTATTTTTCTCAAGATGATATTGATGGCGCAAGGAATGTGGCAGTAGTTTCTGATAAATTAGTTACTAATGTGTTTGGAAGTGGAGTTAATCCAGTAGGACAAGACATACAAGTATATACTTCAAACGCTATATACACTTATACAGTAATTGGAGTATATCAATACAAATCGCAAGGAAATAGTAGAACTGACTCAGATGCTAATTTAACTACAGATTTGTATATCCCAATATCTGTTGAAAAGAAGACTGCAACTAATAAGAATTATCAAACGTTTCAGATAAAGGCAAAAGATGGAGTTAATGTTCAAGATCTAACAAATAATTTATCTAATTATTTGGCAAATCTTTATGCTAGAAATTCTAAGTTTCAGGCATCTGCAAGCAATATGGAAAGCATGCTTGAGTCAATGACTTCAATGATGAGTTCTATCTCAATGGCTATATCAGCAATTGCTGCAATATCTTTATTTGTTGGCGGTATTGGAGTAATGAATATAATGCTAGTATCAGTTACAGAGAGAACAAGAGAAATAGGAACGAGAAAAGCCCTTGGAGCCAAAAGTGGCCAAATAAAGATGCAATTTATTGTTGAATCTATGATAATCTGTGCAATTGGTGGTATAATAGGAATAATTCTAGGATTAGGGGCAGGAGCCATGGGATCAAAGGCTATGGGATATTCTACAACAGTATCTCCTTTTGTAGTTATAGCAAGTTTCACATTTTCAATGTTTATTGGAGTATTCTTTGGATATTATCCAGCTAAGAAAGCCGCAGAGCTTGATCCAATAGAAGCTCTAAGATATGAATAATTTTAAATGATAAATTAAGGTTGATTTCCTTTGGAAATCTTTAAAATCTGAATAAATTCGTTGTACAATATATGTATCAATTGAATAATAAGAAAGAAAACAATACATTTTTCGTGTAATGTTTTCTTTTTTATAAGGAAACTAAATAAAAGCTTCATATATACCTAAGATGATTATAATAAGCCCAGAAATTATACTTCCATTTTTCTTTAACCAATTATAAACATCAGTATTGAAATATAAAGAACCTAAGTAAAGAAAAATAACAGAAAAGATAAAATAAAAGAAGATACTAATGCTAATATTAATACCAGTAAGCCCAGCACCAAAGGTAGTATAAAGTGTATTTAAAATTAGTGCAGTTGAAAGTGTTAAACCTTCCTTTAATTCAATAGAATTAGATTTATCTAAATCAACTATACTTGGATTTTCGAGAATACTTTTATATTGTAATCCGTTTTCAAAATAGAAGGAAGTATCATAACCAGCATGTTTTTTTTGAATTCGAAAATTATCAGAAATGAAGTATACTCCACTGAGACTTAAAACTACTGCGCCAAATATATTACCTAGAGAAGGATCAAAAAATGTTAAAATAAATTTACCTAATAGCATAGAAATAAAAGTGCCAATAGTTACTATAATAGCTATTAATAATATGATAAATTTAGGAAGTTGAATCTTTTTGTTCTTAAAATTTGATGATACTTGTAAGGTAAAAATAGTAGAAGTGATAGCAAGTAAAAGTGGTGATAAAAATATCATATTAAGCTCCCTAAAAATTATTATAATATAGTATATTCAGGTTCCTTGTAAATGGTTATAATTTGATAAATTTATATAATATATGTATAAATATTAATATTTTCGTTGAAAAAAAGTTAATTTATTTACATATAATAAGTGGTATGGTAAAATACATATAATATTCAAAATTCTAAAGAGGTGATTTAAGTGGGGTTAATAAGAAAGTAGATAAAACAATAATATTTATTATGAAAATTCGAGGCGTAGTTGAGGGACTATATCTGGGAGTCAAAATGGCATGTGGAAATGAATTTTATAATAAATATATATTTGGGGGGCTAATTAGATGTTAAATTATAAGAAATATAAGAGATTTGAAACCATTAAATTCAAGGAAAGAACTTGGCCAGATAATGAAATAACAAAAGCACCAACTTGGTGTAGCGTTGATTTAAGAGATGGTAACCAAGCTCTTATAAATCCAATGACAGTAGATGAAAAAATAGAATTTTTTAAATTGCTTGTGAAACTTGGCTTTAAAGAAATTGAAGTGGGATTTCCTTCAGCATCACAAATTGAATATGATTTTTTAAGAAGACTAGTTGAGGAAAAGCATATTCCAGATGATGTTATAGTACAGGTTTTAACGCAAGCAAGACCACACTTAATCGAAAGGACTTTTGAAGCATTAAAAGATGTTAAAAAAGCGATTGTTCATATTTATAATTCAACTTCTGTTCTTCAAAGAGATGTTGTATTTAATATGGGTAAAGATAAAATTAAAGAAATTGCAATTGAAGGAACTAAATTAGTAAAAGAGTATGCTAAAGAGTTTGATGGAGAAATTTTGCTTGAATATTCTCCAGAAAGTTTTACAGGAACTGAAGTAGAGTATGCTGTTGAAATTTGTGATTCAGTTCTAGATACATGGGGAGCAACTAGTGAAAATAAGGTTATAATTAATCTTCCTTCTACAGTTCAAATGGATACTCCTAATGTTTATGCTGATCAAATTGAATGGATGTGCAAAAACTTTAAAGATAGGGATAGAGTAATGGTAAGTGTTCATCCTCATAATGATAGAGGTACCGGTGTAGCTGATGCAGAACTTGCACTTCTTGCAGGTGCTGATAGAGTTGAAGGAACTTTATTTGGAAATGGGGAGAGAACAGGAAATGTAGATATTCTTACTATAGCTTATAATATGTTTTCTCATGGAGTAAATCCTGAATTAAACCTAGAAAATGTAGATGAAATAATAGAAGTATATGAAAGATGTGTTAAGATTCCAGTTCATGTAAGACATCCGTATGCTGGAAATCTTGTATTTACTGCATTCTCTGGATCACATCAAGATGCAATAAATAAAGGAATGAAGAAGTATCAGGAAAGACATGATAACATATGGCAGGTACCATATTTACCAATAGATCCAAGTGATTTAGGAAGAGAGTATGAAGCATTAGTAAGAATTAATAGTCAGTCAGGTAAAGGCGGAATAGCTTTTGTTATGGATCATTGTTATGGATTTAAGATTCCAAAAACTATGCAAAAAGAGTTTGCAGATGTTATTCAAAATATTTCAGAGGGAAAAGGTGAAGTTTCTCCAGCAGAAGTTATGAACGCATTTGAAAGGGAATATTTAAATTTAGAAGAACCATTTAAGTTAGTAAAATGTGCAATATCTGATATATCTGATTACGATGGAGATGAAGATACCAAAGTTAATGTATCCATAGTTCACAATGGAAATGAAAAAGAACTTGAAGGTATTGGAAATGGTCCTATTGATGCATTTAAAGCAGCCTTAGCAGGAAGTAGTTTGATTAATATTAAGATTATAGATTACACTGAGCATGCA
This sequence comes from Clostridium sp. YIM B02555, assembly GCF_022320955.1. Classification (NCBI taxonomy): domain Bacteria; kingdom Bacillati; phylum Bacillota; class Clostridia; order Eubacteriales; family Clostridiaceae; genus Clostridium; species Clostridium sp. YIM B02555. Next base: position 93,884 of record NZ_JAKJJY010000011.1, read on the forward strand.
TTAAGTACAGGTTCTGAAGCAAAAGCAGCTGCATATGTATATATGGAAAGAGCCGATATCGGTAGTAAAACTTTCGGTGTAGGTGTTGATAGTAATATTACAAGAGCATCAATAAAATCAATGATAAGTGCAATTAACCGTCTATATAAGAATTAAATATGTTTGAATGGATATTTGACTAATAATAAAACCTATATTATTATATAAATGGTAAGTATAGGTATAATATAACTATCTAGTATTAATACTTTATACTAGGTAGTTATTTTTTATGGAAATGGCTAATTAATAAATGTAGATTAGGGGGAATCGTTTTGCAAAAAGACACACCTTTTACACTTTGCGCAGAGTTTATTTAAGGCTTAGGCATTTGACTTAGCATGAAGTTAGAACAATAAGAATAATAGCCTAATATATTTTAAATAAATTCTGTACCCTTAGAGTAAATAATTTCTAAGGAGTGGAATAAAAGTGAAATATATAAGCGCAGAAAATATATTACCAAAAGAATTAATTGAAACAATCCAGAAGTATTGTCAGGGGCAATACGTCTATATCCCAAAGGAAGATGGGATTCGTAGTAAATGGGGAACAAAATCAGGTGCAAGAAAAGAACTTGAAATAAGAAATAAAGAGATTAAATTCAAATTTCAATGTGGACAGAGCAAAGAATCTTTAGCAGAAGATTATTGTTTATCAGTTTCAAGTATAAAGAAGATTGTATATGAAACTAGCACTTAATTTGATAAAAAGTGATAATCTCATTTGCTCATATTGAAACCTTAGAAGGGAGTATAGAATGATGAAGATAATTTTAGATGCATTAATTTTTGCAGTTTCAATGGAACATTTTTTTATTATGATACTTGAGATGTTTTTTATAAAATCTCCAGTGGCTAAAAAAGCTTTTGATTTGGAGAGTGAGTTTCTTGAACAAAAGAAAGTTAATGTAATGTTTGCTAATCAGGGATTATATAATGGATTTTTGGCAGCTGGACTTTTATGGAGTTTATTAGCCTCTGAAGCTATGGGCTTGTACTTAAAGATTTTCTTTTTAAGTTGTGTTATAGTAGCCGCAGTATTTGGATCTATTACTGCAAATAAAAAAATAATATTTACTCAAGGTGGCTTGCCTATTGTTGCAATGGCTGTATTGATTGTTAGTATTTTTGCCTAATGAGTTTTGCACACAAAGATATGTTAAGGTATAATGTATTTAAATAGCAAAACATACTAGGGGGCAATTAAATGAGTAAATTTTGGAATGACAAGGTAAAAGAAATAGAGCCTTATGTGCCTGGGGAGCAGCCTAAGGACAAAAAGTACATAAAATTGAATACTAATGAAAATCCATATCCACCAGCAGATAATGTAATTGAGGCTATGAAAAATGCTGTAAATGATGATTTGAAGCTTTATCCAGATCCAACTTGCAGTGAACTCATAGAGGAAATTGCAAAATATTATAGTTTAAATAAAGATGAAGTTTTTATTGGTAATGGTTCGGATGAGATTTTAGCATTTTCATTTATGACTTTTTTTTCAAAGGAAAAACAAATTTTATTTCCTGATATAAGTTATACATTTTATAAAGTATATGCTGAACTTTTTAATTTAGATTATAAGTTGGTAAAATTAGATGATAATTATAATATACCATTGGAAGAATTGAAATTTTCGAATGGAGGAATAATAATCCCTAATCCAAATGCACCAACAGGTAAATACATTGATATTGAACGGTTGAGAGTCTTAATTGAAACAAATAAGGACAGTGTAGTTATTATTGATGAAGCTTATATAGATTTTGGTGGCGAGTCTATGGTGAAATTCATTAAAGAATATGATAATCTTTTAGTTATTCAAACCTTATCGAAATCACGTTCATTAGCAGGACTTAGAGTAGGTTTTGCTTTAGGACATAGAGATTTAATAGAAGGTTTAAATAGGATAAAAAATAGTATAAATTCATACACTATAGATAGAGTTGCTCTAGCAGGTGCAAAAGTAGCTATAAAGGAACAGGAATATTTTAAAGAAATAACAAATAAAATAATAAATACAAGAGAAAGAACCGTTAATGATTTAGAGGCTTTAGGTTTCCTTATTTTAGAGTCTAAAGCAAATTTTGTTTTTGTGCAGCATAATAAAGTGTCAGGGAAATATCTTTATGAGACATTAAAAGACAATGGAATATTAGTTAGATATTTTAATAAAGATAGAATAGATAATTTTTTAAGAATAACCATAGGAACTGATTTTGAGATGAACACTTTAATTGAAAAGTTAAAATTGATATTAAATTAATCAAAAACAATATTAAAAATGCCCTAGAGGATAGAATGTAAGAAGTTTATCACTATCTAGGGTACTTTTGCATAATAAAAATATAAAAAATCATAATAGACTTTTGGAGGTAAAAATGAGTAATAATATAAGTGTAAATAAAGAATTTGTCTTAAATACGGCAAAAGAAATATTAGAATTTGATAGTCCTACAGGGTTTTGCTTTGAAATAATAAATAAAATAGAAGAAATGATAAAAGGTTATGGATATAAATTCGAGAGAACTAACAAAGGGTGCGGGATTATTACTATTGAAGGAAATAGTAATGACAAGACAGTTGGACTTTGTGCGCATGTAGATACATTAGGGGCTATGGTTAGATCTATAACGGCTAATGGAACTATAAAGTTTACAATATTAGGTGGGCCGATAGTACCAACTTTAGATAGTGAGTATTGTAAAATAAGAACAAGAGATGGAAAACTTTATACAGGAACATTTTTAAGCACTAGTCCAGCAGCTCATGTATTTGAAGATAGTAAAACTAAAGTAAGAGATGAAAAAAACATGGAAATTAGAATTGATGAAGTGGTAAAAAATAAAGAGGATGTCTTAGCGTTAGGAATTGCTCCAGGAGATTTTATATTTATCGAACCAAAGACAACAATCACTGAAAGTGGGTTTGTAAAATCTAGATTTATTGATGATAAAGGCAGTGTAGCAGCTATAATAGCTTTGTTAGAATTAATGAATAGAGAAAAAATTAAACCTAGGTTCACTACAAAAATAATAATTTCAATATATGAAGAAGTTGGACATGGATCTGCATATGTACCAAATGATATTACTGAATTAATAGCAGTCGATATGGGGTGCATAGGTGATGATTTATCTTGTACAGAATATCAAGTTAGTATTTGTCCAAAGGATTCAAGTGGACCTTATGATTATGAAATGACTACAGAATTAATAAATTTAGCAAAAGAAAACAATATAGATTATGCTGTCGATATTTATCCAATGTATGGGTCTGATGTAAGTGCTGCATTAAGAGCAGGAAATGATATAAAAGGGGCACTTATTGGCCCAGGAGTTCATGCTTCACATGGTATGGAGAGAACACATTATAAAGCATTAGAGAACACAATCAAACTTCTGCATTTATACTTAACAAAATAGTAATTAGACAGAATTAAAAAAATAATTCATATAATTTACATAATGTGATATAATTATAAGGAAAGTATAAAATTGCAATTAAGGAGGAGAGAGTTTATGATGTCTGGGGTAGGAGCAGGATTTGGAATTATACTTGTATTGATTTATTTAGTAATATTTGGTGTATCTATTTATTCGCTAGTTTTATTTATCAAACTAGCTAGAAGAGGTATAAAAGCTCTTGATATATTTATAGATGAAAAATCTAAAAATCGATCATCTAATGATATATACTAAATCAGTTAAATAAAATGATAAAGAGGACTCTAGGAATAGAGTCCTTTTAGTATTAAATTTCGAAATTAATGTTTTTTAGCATAATTTGAGATTTTATAAATATAGTGCTATAATATATGAGGGAAAAAATTAAGGGAGACGATTAAATGCGACATAATAAGGTGAAAAAATTAGTAATATTAACAGTATTTTTATGTATTTGCAGCTCGCCAGCTGTAACTTATGCAAAAGATACAAGAATTAATGGGGAAATATCAGAGCAAATTAGTATTAATGTTCATGATAACTGGCTTACTCAAGAGGTGGCTAAGCAATTAAATAAAAAGGTTGATGATCTTACAAATCAAGATTTTTTAAGCATAAAGAAGCTCGACTTAAAATCTGTGAAGATTGAAACTGAAATACCCGATGAAATGAAATTATTAAAAAATTTAGAGTATTTGAATTTAAATTATTGCCGATTAACTGGACAAGTTCCAGAATATTTGGGAGATTTGCCTAAATTGACTTATTTGGATTTAGGAGACAATAAGTTAACTAAATTACCTGATAACATAGAACAAAAAATTATTAATGGGAAATATACATATAGTGATGTAGAAGGTAATAGATTTAGTCTTGATGAAGGATGGCATTTTCTTAAAGGAAAGTGGTGTTACTTAGATAGAAAAGGACAAAGAATAAAAGGAACTCAGACAATTGATGGTAAGGAATATCAATTTACTGATGATGGAAATGTAAGAGAAGGTTGGGAAACTGATAAAGATAATAATAAATACTATTTTGATAAAATGAATGGGCTAGTAAAAAATGATTGGAAATCTATTGATGGAAAATGGTATTATTTTGATGATAAAGGAATAATGCAAAAAGGATTTCAAACAATAAAAAATGTTAAATACTATCTTGATGATAATGGAATAATGGTTACAGGATGGCAAAAAGTTGATAGTAAGTGGTATTATTTTGGTAACATTGGTGCAATGCAATACGGATGGGTAATATACAATAATAAGAAGTATTATCTTGATCCTAAAACAGGAGTAATGGCTATTGGACAAACTACTATTAGTGGAAAAAAATATACTTTTTCTGGCGATGGTTCCTTAATGACAAATGTATGGCTTGATACTTATAATTATATTCAGCCTAATGGTCAAAGTGTAAATACTCTTTATAATTATTCTCATTCAAACACAAATTATCAATTGTTTAAATATATGACTTCGCCAGCTAACCAAGCAAGTGTTGATAGCACTGCGATAGCTTTACATGGTGGTGATCTTAAAAACAATTGCGTATATTTTTCATCAGAAGCTTTAAGAAGAATTGGAGTTAATATTCCGAGAGGAACATGTAATACAGTTCAATTTGAAAATATACTAAAAGGAATGGGCTTTGTATATAGCTATGATTTACAACAATTAAAACCAGGAGATCTTGTATTTACAAATGGATATTCTCATGTATTTATATTCATGGGGTGGGATGAAAATGGTTATGCATACATAGTAGATAATCAAGGAATAACTTATGGAGGTACCCTTCATAAGAGATTGATATTTATAGATGGAGCAAATACTGACAGAGCAACACACTTCTTCTATTATCCAAATTAATAGTTTAATAAATATAACATCCATAATTAATAATTATTTATTAATTATGGATGTTTTTTTGTATTTAGAATTCCACCAGTTTATTGGTTATCGTGACTTGAAAAAATTGTATGGAAGTTCAATCATATATATCAAAAACTAATAGTATAAATAAAGATATGAACATAATTAAAGAAAGGGAAAAGAGTAATGAAAGCTAAGATAGATATATTTTCTGGATTTTTAGGTGCTGGAAAAACATTGTTAATAAAGAAATTGCTAAGCGAAAAGGCTTATGGGAATAATACAGTAATTATTGAAAATGAATTTGGAGAAGTTGGAATAGATGGACAGATACTTAGAGAATGTAAAATTGATGTAAAAGAAATCAATTCAGGCTGTATTTGCTGTCAAGTATCTGGAAACTTTGGGGATGCAATTATTGAAGTCATAAATGGGTATAATCCAGATAAAGTAATTATAGAGCCTTCAGGAGTAGCAAAGTTAAGTGAAATACTAAATTTGCTAAATGGTTCTAGGTTTCAAAGCATACTCGAAATAAGAAATATATTTACCTTAATAGATGTTAGAAATTATAAAATGTATTTGAAGAACTTTAAAGAATTTTATGAAAATCAAATAAAAAAAGCAAATAAAATTGTTCTAAGTAGGAGCCAAATGCTGGATAGAAAAGCAATTGATGAAATAATCAGTTCATTAAAAACTATTAATTCTGGAGCTGAAATTATATATGATAGTTGGGATAATTTGAAGGCTAAAGATTTTTTAAAGAACAATACTTTACAAAGCGAAATAAAGAGCAATAATAGTACTAAATTTCTTATACGTCAAATAAATCATTCAGCAAAAGAAATATTTGAGAATTTTCCAATCTATATTAATAAGAATGTTAACATAGAAGAAATTGAAAAAAAGTTTGAAGTGATTTCTAATAATGATATTTATGGGAATATAATAAGGGCAAAAGGAGTAGTAGAAGATTGCAAGGGTATATTTCATCAATTTGATTATGTTCCTAATGAATTCAAAAGCAGGAATATTAAATGGTCTAATGTGAAGGTTTTATCGATTATTGGAAGTCATTTAAATAGAACAGAATTAGAGCAATTATTTAGTAAGTAATGAATAGTAGACCGCTTATTATTAAATCGTAACAAAAAGGGATGGTGGGAAAGTGAAAATACATATTGAACTAGTTACTGGGTTTTTAGGGGCTGGGAAAACTTCATTTATAAATTCTATTTTAAGCGAAAGTATAGTAGAGGGCGAAAGAATTTTAGTTTTACAATTAGAACATGGGAAAAAGGAAATTAAGCTGGCTAACAATAATAATTCATTTATAGTTCATAAGTTGTACGATATAGATGAACTAAAAGAAAAACTCATATCTTTAATAAGACAATATAATCCAAATAGAATAATTGTTGAATATAATGGAACAATAAATTTTAATACTATTCTTGATGTTTTAAATGAAAAAGTCTATAAAGAATGTTGCAAAATTACTACTGTATTTTTTGTAGCTGATGGTATTACTCTGAAACAATTTATTGATAATTTGGGAAGTTTTATAGTTCCTTTTATACAAAATGCAAATATGATAGTTGTTAATAATACAGATTACTGTAGAAAAGAATTACTAGATCAAAATATTAATAAAATTAGAAATATAAATCCTAGAGCATATATATTAAAAGTGAATAATAAGTATTCTATTAAATCTACATTAAAGGAAGCTAAAGTTTTGGATAATGGATATTTAAAGAAATTAAGAATCAAAGTAGTAAATCACTTTAAAACATATTAAAGAAAATTTGGAGGAATTAATATTAGTATATGAAGAATTGTAATAGTAAGATTTTAATATTTCTTTTTATTTGTGCGATTGTATTGCTATTTTGGTTTTATACTAATGACAAAGGTACCTTTCTAAAAGAAATAGGAGACTTTTCAAGTATATTCACAAGCATTTTAATTGAAGCAATTCCTTTTATTATTATAGGAGCATTAGTATCAGCAATAATTCAAACATGTATATCTGAAAAATTTATAGCAAAATTAGTGCCTAATTCTAATACTGTTGGATACTTGGTTGCAGCATTAATTGGATTGATTTTTCCAATATGTGAGTGTGCCATAGTTCCTATTACAAGAAGATTGATTAAAAAAGGGATGCCAGTTGGATTTGGAGTGACGTTTATGCTTGCGGTACCTATAATTAATCCAGTGGTAATAATGTCAACTTATTATGCATTTTACGATAAAATAATTATGGTATTTATTAGAGTTATTGGAGGAATTGTTGGTGCTATTTTAATTGGAATAATTGTAAATGCATTAGAAAATAGTGGACATCCAGTAATCATGGATTTTTTTGAAAGTGAGGCATATTGTAATTGTGGCTGTAATTCATTTGTTGAAAGCCAAAATAAATTCAGAGCTGTTATTGAGCATACTAATAGGGAGTTTTTAGATATTATGGGATATTTAATTTTTGGAGCATTTATCTCAAGTTTATTTCAAATTATAGTACCACATGGGAATATGGACTTTTTATCTAATAATAAAGTATTTGGAATAATTATAATGATGTTACTTGGCTTTTTTTTATCTTTATGTTCTGAGGTTGATGCTTTCGTTGGAAGAAGCTTTTTAAGTAATTACTCATTTTGTGGAGTGGCTGCCTTTTTGATTTTAGGGCCTATGCTTGATTTAAAAAATCTTATTATGCTAATAGGTGCTTTTAAAAAAGGTTTTGTATTTAAATTAACCTTAACTACAGTTAGTATAGTATTTTGTATATCTTTCTTATACATGTTATGTGGATTGTAAGAACAATTATAATTAATCCATGAAGGGAGATATATAAGTGAAAAGATTTAATTTTGATGAATTTTTATGGTTTATAGTTTTATTTTTACTAGACTTATTTTTAATAGATTTAGTGATTACTAATAAAATTAATTTCTACATTGGAAATAATATGACAAAATATATTTATTTTGCTATAACAAGTATAAGCATTATTACAATTTTTCAAGTAAAAAATGTATTAACTCCAAAGAGTGCTATTAATATTAAAATTAAATTACTGCCTATAATTTTAGCTATAATATTGGGAGTGATTTCAATAAGAACCCATCAAACATTTAAGCACTTTGAGTTAAACAATGAACTTAAAGAAAACAAGATTAGTAATATTGATAAACAATTCCTACTTGAATATGAAATGAAAAATAAAAATGTAAATTTAGATAATATTGAAGATAATTCTAAGAAAAATTTTGAGAAGCCTATAATTGTAAATGATAGTAATCCAATGGTTCTTGAAGATATAAGGATGAATCCAGAGAAATATTTAGGAAAAGAATTAGAAGTTGTAGGTTTTGTTTGTAAAGAAGATTATTTAAATAAGAATCAGTGTATAATAGAAAGATTAATTATGAACTGCTGTGCAGCAGATTCAAAAGCTGTTGGAATAATTGGAGAATATGATAAAGTTAATGATTTACATGAAAATGATTATGTTGTTGCAAAAGGGAAGATTAGAATTTCAAAGATACAAGACGATAATAATGTTAGTCATTACATACCAGTAATAGGTATAGAAAAATTAAGAATTGAGAATTCAGAATAAAAATATATGCTGTAACTACAATCTAAAATTATGCTTTGGTAATTACAGCATATGAAACTTTTTTATTCTTTAGGAATTTATAATGCAGTAAAATCTGTGTATAATATATGAAAAAGGCTATTTAACTGAGTTGTGTATAAGAAAAGAATAAAAAACAAATTACTCGCCTGCATATAATGTTCTCATATGCAGCATAGCTGCCTTTTCTAATAAAATGTTCTTATATGCAGCATAGCTGCCTTTTCTAATGTGCACATTTTTCTCACATACTTTCGAAAAGGCAGATGCGCACCTATAAAAAGAGTGCGAAGCACAATACGGAACTTAATATTAAAAATCTCCGGCTCCACTGTCGCCTGCGATTTTTTTATATTTGAAATTAAAAGATTATTCTAGAAAAAAATAAATTTAACAGTGTTCGTCAATAGCATTTAATTTTTTTGAATCTTTAGTATTTGATTCGTTGATGGTATCAGTATTTTCAGAATCAGTATTAATGCTATTTTTAGAAGAATCAGTATCATCTTGTGAATTTTTATATGCTTTTTCAATAATAGATTTTTCCTTATTTGCAACTTTTAGAGTTTTACCAATTTCTTTAGAAATAGCCCGGTCAATTCTGTTGGCGATTTCTGGAGAAGAATTTTTATATCTTGTTTTTAGTTCACTTAAATCACTGCATATTTTATTTGATCCATTAGCCATAATTAATACTTTTGAACTTGAAGATGCTAAAATATCCTCTTTTGTTTTAGTATTCGTTTGTGAACTTAGTTCTTCTTCTAATCGTTTTTTTTCAGCATCTTCTTTTGCTTTTTCAGCTTCGGCTTCTTTTTTATTTTTTATAGCATCCTGAATTTGTGCTTTTATTTCACTAATTTTATCATCAATTTCTTTTTGTTTTTCCAGAAGCTGCTTTGGATCTAATTTTTGATTTTTTAAATTTTCCTTTTGTTTTTTTAAATCTTCAATATTTTTCTGAAGTGAGGCAATTGCATTATCAGAACTATTTTGATTAGTATTTAATGAATTGCGATTTACCTTTAATGAGTTATTGTTATTCGATGAATTGTTGTGGTAATTATAAATAATATTTGAGTTTAGCTTGCTAATACTATTCATTATAGAACCCCCATAATTTTTACATCGAATAAATAAAAGAAAACTTTACACTATTTGGATAAAAAATAAAATGCTTACTTTTGAAATCTGTGTAAAAAATCACATACTCAAGAAAAAAGTAGTAATTTCTTAGAGCATGTGATTTTCTATTTTTTATGCATCTTGCTTAAGAAAGCTGTATTGAGCAGTATATAACTTGTAATAATAACCATGATTAGCAAGTAGCTCCTCATGAGTACCAGCTTCAACTATTTTTCCATGGGAAAGCACAAAGATTTTATCACAATCTCTTATGGTGGAAAGTCTATGAGCAATTACTATAGAAGTTCGTCCTTCCATAAGTTTTTTTATTCCTTCTTGAACTAATATTTCAGTTTGAGTATCAATATTTGCTGTAGCTTCATCTAATATCAATATTCTTGGATCAGAAATAAGAGCTCTTGCAAAGGCTATTAATTGTCTTTGACCAAGCGAAAGTCTTGAACCTCGCTCATTTACATCAGTATCATAACCATTTTCAAGCTTTATTATGAACTCATGAGCGTTAACAGCTTTTGCAGCCTTTACTATTTCTTCATCAGTGGCAGTTAATTTACCATACCTAATATTTTCTTTAATAGTAGTTGAAAATAAAAATGAATCTTGAAGCATAATTCCCATTTGGCTTCTTAAGCTTTCAATTGTAACCTCTTTAATATCAATGCCATCTATTTTAACAGAACCTAAAGTAGGATCATAAAATCTGCTTATTAGATTGGTTATTGTTGTTTTGCCAGCACCAGTTTCACCAACTAATGCAATTTTTTCACCTGGATTTATTTTAAAAGTAGTATTTTTTAGAGCAGCTATTTCAGCATTTGTATATGAAAAAGTAACTTGATCAAATTCAATTTCTCCATTTATTGGTGGAAGGCACTTAACAGAATCTTTATCAACAATGTCACTAGTGGTGTCTAAAATATCAAAAATTCTTTCACCAGCAGACATACTTGTAACAAATGCATTATAAAATGATGATAAATTTATTATAGGTCTCCAAAGCATTTCAATATACATAAAAAATGCCATTAATGTACCTAAACTTAAATTTCCTTGTTTATTAAGTAAATAACCAGAAACTAATAATATAACCATACTTAAGCCACGAAATGCAGTTAAAAATGGCCAAAAGAAATCTTGAGTGAAAACGGCTGTCATAAAGCCTTTTGAATGTTTTCCAATATGGCTATCAAACTTATCCTTAGCATAATATTTTTTACTAAAGCCTTGGATTACCTTCATACCAGAAAGCGATTCATGAGTATATCCAATCAATGAAGAACGATGCTCTCTAAATAGTCTCCATTTTTTGTCTGCTTTAATTTGAATAAAAAGCATAACAAAAAGTAATAATGGCATAGTAATTAGGCAAATTCCTGCAAGCATTGGATTTAGAAAAAGCATTACGCAAATTACTAAAATAATAGTGAATACATTTGGAATTAAATTTACAATACTATTATTTAACAAATTTTGAAGAGCATTAACATCTCCAACAACTCTAGAAATGATTTTTCCAACAGGACGATTATCAAAAAAATTAAAACTCAAAGTTTGAATATGAGTATACAAACTATGTCTAATATCTACAAGTATTTGATTGGTAATTTTAGACATTGCTATTGTTCTTATACCTGAAAGGATAGTGGAAAATATATTTAAAAGAATTAAACCACCACCAAGTAATAATAGAGCTTGTATATTTTTTTCGGCAACAAAAGTGTCTATGGATAACTTCATTAAATATGGAGTTAGAGTGTTACAGGACATAACAACAAGTAAAAGAAATACAACAAAAGCAACTTTTATTTTATAAGGTCTAACATAAGTTAATAATCTTTTTATTATTTGAATTTTTGATGATTCATGAATTATATCATTCATATTAATTCGCCTCCAATGTCAGGGCTTCAAAATCTTGGAATTGATGAGAATAAACATTAAAGTAATAGCCTTTTGAATTAACTAAGCTAGAATGAGTGCCTTTTTCGATAATTTTACCATCTTTCATGAAGAGTATAATATCAGCATCTTTTACACCAGATATTCTATGTGCAATTATAAAGGTTGTTGTTTTTTTCTTATCATTCTTTAAGTTTTGAAGAACCTTAAATTCTGTTTCCATATCTAGAGCTGAAGTTGAATCATCAAGAATCAAAATAGGTGATTTTCTTATGATAGCTCTTGATATAGCTAGTCTTTGTTTTTGTCCTCCAGAGAGACCAAGACCTCTTTCTCCGATTATTGTGTCAAAGCCTTCAGGCATTTCCTTGATAAATGAGTGAGCAGTACTATCTTTAACTGCTTTGATTAATGCACTTTCTGATTTACCACTACCAAAATCAATATTGTTTTTTATGGTATCTGAGAATAGGAAAGTGTCTTGGAATACTACTGACATATTAGCTCTTAAAGTTTCTAAATTCCAGTCCTTAACATTAACGTTATCTACTAAAATTTCTCCAGCAGTTACATCGTAATATCTTCCAATTAAAGAAAGGAGAGTACTTTTACCACAGCCAGTAGTTCCCATTATTGCAACAGTACTACCATGAGGTATATTTAAATTTATATTATGGAGAATTTCAATATTATTATAAGAAAAGCTTACATTTTTAAAGACAATATCTCCTTTAACGTCAGTAGGGTTATAACTATCATTTTTTGAAACAATAGCAGATTTTCTATTTAATATATCTGCAATCTTGCTCATAGAAGCTTTATTTTGAGAAAGTAAGTTAATAAATGCACCTAAATTTCTTACACACCACGATAGATTAAAAATATAGCTAGTAAAAGCAACTAGACTTCCAAAACTTAAATTCCCTTGAATACATAGATAACCTCCGTATATAATCATCAAAATTGGAGCAGAATTTGTTAGTAGCTCAATCAAAGGACCATAGGTACCAACAATCTTTGCTTGGTCAACATTTAAATCATAGAATTTTTGGTTTACTTTTAAAAATTTAGATATTTCATATTTCTCACGAGCAAAAGCTTTTACAAGTCTAATTCCAGAAACATCCTGTTGAACTATAGAATTAATTTCAGCGGTTTGATCACTTATTTGTGAATATACATTCCAAAACTTCTTGTCCATAATCATTCCAATATAAGCAACTGGCAACAATACTATCAAACAAATTATTGTTAAAGTTTTGTTAATGCTAAACATAATAGCTACTGATACTGAAAAGAGTATTATTGCTTCGATTAATAATCTTAATCCAAAGGCTAGTGTATCCCAAACAACATCAACATCCTCAATAATTCTTGAAAGTAATTCTCCAGTATTGTTATTATCGAAGAATGAGAATTCAAAGGATTGAAATTTGGTATATAAATCTTGTCTCAATTTTTTGCAGATGATCAATGCAAATTTATCAAATAAAAATTCATTAATATAAGCAAATAAACCATGAAGTAATGCTATCATTGAAATTATTCCTAAAAAAATAGTTAAATAATCATGATTATTTCCTAAAATTATATTATCTATAAATATCTTTTGAAAATAAGGATAAGAACTATCTGCACAGATACATATAATCATTGCAAAAAAGGGAATAATAAATAATTTCCACTGTTTTACAATGTAATTTTTGAATAAAGTCATAAAAATTCCTCCTTTATATATTTATGTATTAGTTTTGTCGAATACAGTTTAGTTAGTAAACAAAATATTATTTTTGGACTGCAGTCACTAATTATTACTTAACTGAAATTGTACCTTTAATGGAATTGAATGTTTAAAATTATTGATATATCTATATTGATATGGACGAGTTTGAATTAATTAAACGCAAAAAAACACAGCTTATTCAGAGCTGTGTCAAACAAAACATTATAAAAGTTAAATGCTAAACGTAAAGTATGTATATCAAATAGCATATCTCTTATGAGGTTTCACAGATGAATAATAAAATATATTTGATTTTATAAAAGTAATAAATATTCTATTTGTATTCATAGTTAAACCTCCTTATAATTTTATAATTCTAAACATCTTGTTGTTAATATACTATAAATTAAAAAATAATGCAAGAAAAAAATAGAAAAAATTTATAATTAATGTAAAAATTGATTAAATAATTCTACTAAAAATACTATATTATAGAGTATTAAATTAATTTATTTGTTAAATTAATATCTTTTATTGCACACGTGTGCGAAGAGTATTATAATTAGTTTATAAAAATAAAAAGCAAGGGAGATAATTAAAATGGGTAGAGATAATACAGTAAAATTTGGTACAGTAAATGAAGAAAAAGAGGTGCTTGCAGTACTAAAGGCAAGTGTTGTTAATGGACATGAAGTAGAATCTACATTGTTAGGACTCTATGAAGATGAAAAAGAATTAAAAAAAGATAAAAAGAATTTAGAATTAGATGGTCATAAGACTATTGTAAGAGTAAAAGTAAAAATGGAACCAGTTGAATATATGGGGGATATAGAGAATCTTAAATAGTAGATTTTAATTTATAGATTAAGCGAAATTGAAAATTTGTTGAGATCAATTAGGCACATTAGGGAGATATATATGCGTTATCTTCTTAATGTGCCTTGTATGTTTAATAATCATTTTTAGATTTAAATAAATTTTTAGAAAGAAGTAAATTACCTAGCTTGGAACCATTTTCTGAAACATATACACCTAAGAAAATGAATAATGCACCAAGTGCAGAATATACAGTGATTTTTTCATTTAGGATACAAATAGATAATAATAATGTAAAGGCTGGAATAAGATAAATATAATTATTAGTTTTTATTACTCCAAGCTTGTCTACAGTAAAATTCCATACAACATAACATAAACTAGATGCTATCGCACCTAGAAATAGAAGATTCATAATAACACTGATATTTTCGATTTTTTTTATATCAAAATTAAATTCTGACGTCCATAAAAAAGGAATCATAGTTATCAAAGCGTAAAAGAAAATTTTTCTAGTTAAATATAGATGATTATATTTACTGCCAAACTTTTTAGTTGTTATAGAATAAACTGACCAAGATATTGCTGCGCCTAAGGCAAGCATATCTCCAACTGGATTTAATTTAAGCATAAAGCTACCATTAAAAATAACTAAAAAAACCCCTGAAATTGCAATGATAAAACCATAGATTAAATTCCTATGTATATGTTCACCTTTAGTAAAAAAGTGAGCAAGGAGGGCAGTTATAATTGGTGCAGTGGCAACTATAAGTCCGACATTTGATACTTGTGATATTTTAACAGCTGAATTTTCAGTTAAAAAGTAAAGTGACCCTCCCGTAATACCGCATATCAAAAACATGAACTCCTCTTTTAAAGAATGTATTTTGTGAAATTTAGGATGAATTATAAGCAATAAAATATAAGCAATTATAAATCTATAAAACATAACTTCAAGTGGAGTAAAAATATTTAATAATATTTTACTAAAAATAAAAGTAGTAGACCAAATGATTACTGTAATTAGTGCTAATAAATTTAAAAGAATTTTATTGTTGTTCATTAAAGTGTCCCCTTTGTGTTTTTCTTAACTAAATATAGTATACGATAACTTATTTTTAAAATAAATACTATTAAAAAATAAGTTGATTATTATACAGAAATATTTAGAGTAATATAAATAAAAGACTTAATAACAGTATTATCAAGTCTTTTGTAGAAAAATTTTAGATTTAATAAAAGATTTTATTTATGAAATTTTGATTTGTCAAATTTATTGCTGTAGGATTTATTTTTTGTTTTATCATTGTTTATTTCAGCGGAATAATTATAGTCTTCAAGAATTCCTCCAAATACTTTTTTTTGTTTAAATTCAACATTGAATTCTCTTTCATATTTTTTTATTATACTTAACTGTTTGATTGTTGTTACACATATAGAAGTACCATGAGCATCTCCTCTAGCAGTTCTTCCAGCTCTATGTAAATATTCATTTAATTTCAAAGGTAAATCTAAGTGAAATACATGAGTTATTCCTTCAACATCTAAACCTCTAGCAGTTACATCTGAAGATACTAGAATTTTAATTTTACCATTTTTAAAACTCTCGATTGCAAGTTTTCTATCTTCTTTTGATATTTTACCAGTCATTGCAAAACAATCTTTACTATGATAATTTAGTTTTACAGTTGTTAATTCAATATCATCATTATCATTAACAAAAATAATTGCTTTCTCTGGTTTAACAGCGACAAGAAGTTTTCTTAGAGTTTCAAATTTATCACGTCTTTCACATACAATAAACATATGCTCAATATTAGGGTTGATCTGTGGTTTATCCTCACCTTTTATAATTAAAGGTTCCTTCATTAAAGCTTTTGCTGTTTCTAAAGTTTCGGCTTTAATTGAGGCAGAAAAAATCATAAGTTGTCTATCTCTCATTGTTGTTTTAATAATGTTTTTAGTGACAAGAGCTCTTTTAGGGTCTAATAAATTATCGGCTTCGTCTATAACAATTGTCTTAATAGTATGAGCAGTTATTTTCTTTTTTTGAATTAGATCTAGAATTCTTCCGGTTGAGCCAACAATAATATGAGGTTTAATATCTTTCAATTTTTTAATTTGATTATTGATATTTACATCTCCAATTATTGATAAAGATGTAACTGGTACATCAGAGTTTTGAGCTAAAAGCTTAATTTGATCTTCAATTTGTATAGCAAGTTCGTGAGTAGGAGCTAAAATTATTCCTTGCATTTCTCTTTTTGTTGTATCTATCTTATGAAATAATGGAATTAGATATGCTAAGGTCTTTCCGCTTCCGGTAAAAGCTTCACCAATTATATCTTTATTTTCAATAGCTGGAATAATTGATGATGATTGAATTGCAGTTGGAATAGTAATTCCTTGTTTTTTTAGTCCTTCTACTATATTTGAATTTAAATTTAAATCGCTAAATGAATTGTTCATTAATTTCTCCTTTTATGTTTAGATTTACTTCACAATGAAAAAATATATTTAAGTTAGAATAGTTAACTAAAATTTGATTAATAGCTTGATTTTTTATCATTTCAAACTAATTATATCTTTATTATATGAATATTGCTAGATAAACTTGTATAATTTGCTTTTAATGCAACTATTAGTTGACAAAATTCTATTTTTAATTGATAGAACTAACTAATTAAATTTGATATTATAGAAAAGATATAAATATAGATATGATTTTTTATGTTTTAAAAATAGATAAGGATGGTATAATAAGAAAGATTATAATTACAAAGGAATAAAAGTGTAAATTATTAGATTAAGGAGAAATTTAAATAATGAAGAATGGGTTTAGCGAGTTTAAAATTGGAGAAGATCTTTTGAAGTCTATTGAAGGACTTGGATATAAAAAGCCATCTGAAGTACAAGAGAAAGTTATACCAGAGGTTCTTTTAAATAAAGATGTTATTGTTAAGTCACAGACAGGAAGTGGAAAAACAGCTGCGTTTGGTATACCTTTATGTGAAAAAATAGATTGGGAAGAAAATATTCCTCAAGTGTTGATTTTGACACCAACAAGAGAACTTGCAGTGCAAGTAAGCGATGATATTTCAAATATAGGACGATTCAAAAGAATACGAGCAATTGCTGTTTTTGGTAAGGAGCCAATTTCGGAACAAGAAAGAAAATTAAAGCAAAAAACACATATAGTAGTTGGAACTCCAGGTAGAATTTTAGATCACATAGATAGAGGAAGTCTTGATACTACAAAAATAAAGTATTTTGTTATTGATGAGGCTGATGAAATGCTAAATATGGGCTTTATAGGGCAGGTTGAAGGAGTTATTAGAAGAATTCCAAAGAAGAGAGTAACAATGCTATTCTCAGCAACAATCCCAGAAGAAATAAAAGCTTTATGTGAAAGACATATGGATAGGCCCATAGATATCAGTATTAAGAGTCAAAAGTTAATTACAGATAATATTGAACATAGGTTGTATTATGTTCAGTATGATAAGAAGTTAGAGGCATTAAATAATATATTAATATGTGAAAAACCTGAGACAGCTGTAATTTTTGCAAAGACAAAAGAAAATGTTGACATGGTTTTTGAGTATTTGAAATCTAAAGGATATTCAAGTAATAGGATTCATGGGGGCCTTATGCAAAAAGAAAGGCTTGAGGTTATGGAAAAGTTTAGGCGTGGAGAATTTAGGTTATTAGTAGCAACGGATTTAGCATCAAGAGGAATAGATATTGAAGGAATTACTCATGTAATAAACTACGATTTACCAGTTGAAAAAGAAGCTTATGTACATAGAATCGGGCGAAGTGGTCGTGCAGGTGCTAAAGGAAAGGCTATAAGTTTTTGCACTAATGAAGGAAATAAGTTATTAATGGATATTGAAGCATACATAGGATTCAATATACCAGTATATAATCAATTGGATGAAAAAGAAATCGAAGAAAATAAAGAGGTTTCTATTAAACTTTTAAAAAGTAAACCTAAAGCAAAGAAAGAAAAGAGTAAAGTTATTAATTCAGATATAACAAAAATATATTTAAATGGAGGAAAGAAAAAGAAAATCAGACCAGGGGACATTGTTGGTACTATCTGTAATATAGAGGGTTTAAGTGCAGATGATATTGGAATTATTGATGTACAGGATTCTGTATCTTATGTAGATATTTTAAATGGAAAAGGCAAAAAAGTTATAGAACAATTAAAAACTATGACAATTAAGGGGAAAAAGATTAATGTTGATAAAGCAAAAAAGTAACTAATTAATGGTTACAATGTTATGTTATTGATATATAATGTATTAGAAAGTAAATTATAAAAAAATATGAAATCTATAGTTCTTTAATATAGATAAGTTTGAAGAGGTGTTATTAAGAAAATGAATTTTGATAGAAATGCAAAATGTTGGTGTGGTAGTGGATTGAAGTATAAAAAATGCCATTTAGAATTTGATGAAAAAATTGAAAGTTATAGACATAAAGGGCATATAGTGCCACCAAGAGATATAATTAAAAGTCCCGAAGATATAGAAGGCATTAGAAAAAGTGCTAAAATAAATAATGAAGTATTAGATTTAGTAGCAAGTAAAATTAAGGCTGGAATGAGTACAGCTGAAATAGATAAGTTAGTTTATGATTATACTACAGAAAATGGCGCAATTCCTGCACCGTTAAATTTTGAAGGTTTTCCAAAGAGTGTATGTACATCAATTAATAATGAAGTTTGTCATGGTATCCCAGATGAAAAAATCATTTTAAGAGATGGTGATATAGTAAATGTTGATGTT
The DNA here is from genome assembly GCF_022320955.1 of Clostridium sp. YIM B02555. Lineage (NCBI taxonomy): Bacteria > Bacillati > Bacillota > Clostridia > Eubacteriales > Clostridiaceae > Clostridium > Clostridium sp. YIM B02555. The sequence goes on from NZ_JAKJJY010000011.1 coordinate 113,280, forward strand.
TCAACAATTTTAAATGGATATTACTCAGACGCTTCAAGAATGTTTATGATTGGGGAAGTTGATGAAAAAGCAAAAAGACTGGTTACTGTAGCTAGAGAAACTATGGTTAAGGGAATAGAGGCAATAAAACCATGGGGCTTTTTAGGTGATATTGGAGCTGCTTGTCAAGAACATGCTCATAAAAACGGATATACAATAGTTAGAGCTTTAGGTGGTCATGGGGTAGGTAATCAATTCCACGAAGAACCTTTTGTACCTCATGTAGGCGAAAAAGGAACTGGAATGCTTCTAGTACCAGGAATGGTTCTTACTGTAGAACCAATGGTAAATGAAGGAGATTTTGATGTTTTTGTTGATGAAGTAAATGAATGGACTATATATACAGCTGATGATAAATTATCAGCTCAATGGGAACACACTGTTTTGATAACAGAAACTGGAGTTGAAATTTTAGCTAAGTAAAATTTTGATTTTATATTAATAAAGGTAGGATTGAACTTTTGTCAGTCCTATTTTTATTGTACATAACATTATTAAGTTTAAGAATTGTGAATGATTAAAATATATACAATAGCGTCAATAATATTATTGGGAAATATTAAGTGAGTTGATTTTAGAAATTATAGAATAAATTATTTAAGGAGTATTAATTAATGAATGACTTAGCACTAGCACATGAAGTTTTAGAAAAATATTATGGGTATAAAACCTTTAGAAAAGGTCAAGAAGATATAATAAATAAGATAATAAATGGAGAAGATGTACTAGCCATAATGCCAACTGGAGGAGGTAAATCCATATGCTATCAAATTCCTGCTCTAATATTAGAAGGGATTACCGTAGTTATTTCACCACTGATTTCATTAATGAAAGATCAAGTTGATACATTAAAAGATATGGGTATAAATGGGGCATTAATTAATAGCACATTAAGTTCTGTAGAAGAAAATCATGTAATTGAACAGCTGCAAAATGGTGAGATAAAAATACTTTATATTGCACCTGAAAGATTAGAATCATTTGAATTTCTTAATGTAATATCAAAATGCTGTATATCACAAATTGCTGTTGATGAGGCTCACTGTATTTCTCAATGGGGGCATGATTTTAGGAGTAGTTATAGAAAAATATCAGATTTTATAAACTTGCTTCAAAATAGGCCAATTGTTACAGCGTTTACCGCAACAGCATCTGAAGAAGTTAGAGAAGATATTATTAATCTTCTTAAATTGAAGAATCCAAAAGTTTTTATAACAGGTTTTGATAGAGAAAACTTGCTTATAAACGTAGTTAAAAATGGAAATAAGAAAGAGTATCTATTCCAATATATAGAGAATAATAAAGAAGTTTCAGGGATAATATACGCAGCGACAAGAAAAGAAGTTGATTTAGTCTATGAAATGTTAAATGCTAAAGGATACAAAGTCGCTCATTATCATGCTGGATTGTCTGAAAATACAAGAAAAGAAAATCAAGAGAATTTTATTTATGACCAAGCAAATATTATGGTAGCAACAAATGCATTTGGAATGGGAATAGATAAACCAAACATAAGATATGTAGTTCATTATAATATGCCAAAGAATATAGAAAGTTACTATCAAGAAATAGGGAGGGCTGGAAGAGATGGTGGTGAGAGTGAATGCATATTATTATTTTCACCTCAAGATGTTCAAGTTCAAAAATACTTAATTGAGAATTCAATAGAAAATATTGATAGAAAGAATAATCAATATAAAAAACTACAACAAATGATGGATTTTGTTTATAGCAATGATTGTTATAGAAAATATATTCTTGAGTATTTTGGCGAAACCCATGCAGGAGAATGTAATAAATGCAGCAATTGCTTAAGTGAAGGCGAACTTGTAGATAAAACTATCGAAGCGCAAAAAGTACTATCATGCATTTATAGAATGAAAACAAAATTTGGTATTGGAATGCTAGTTGATGTACTTAGAGGCTCTAAAAATAAAAAGGTTATTCAATTTAATTTTCATGAATTATCAACTTATGGCTTGATGAAAGATTATTCTTCAGATCAGCTTAAGACTTTTATTAATACTTTAATTTCTCATGGCTATATAAATGTAATTGAGGGAACTTATCCAGTGTTAAGTTTAAATGAAAAATCTCGGATGGTGTTGACTTCACAAGAAAAAGTTGAATTAAAAGAATTTAAGGTTGAACAAAAAGTTAAGGAAGATAACGAATTGTTTGAAATTCTTAGAAGAATAAGACATGATTTAGCTAGTGAAAATAATGTTCCACCATATGTTATATTTGGTGATATAACCTTAAAAGAAATGGCATCTAAATTGCCTATTAATAGAAGTGCAATGCTTAATATTTCTGGAGTTGGGGAAGTTAAATATAGTAAATATGGAAAAGCTTTCGAAGATGTTATAATAGCATTTGTAAAAGAACATAATATTGAAATACCTGAGAATATTGTTGAAGAAGAAAAGTCAAATACTGACGAAGAAAATGATGAGGAGTTAAAGTTGGTGGTGACTACAGATTTAACTCTATACAATAAATTAGATATCTTTAGAAAACAATTAGCAAAAAAAGAAGGAGTATTACCTCAAGCAATAATTGCTATGAATACGTTGAAAGAAATTAGTGGTAGATATCCTGATAGCCTTGAAAAATTAAAAGATATAAGTGGAATGGGCCCTAAAAAAATAAGTGAATATGGAGATAATATTATAAAAATTGTTAAAGATTATATCGATGAAAATCATATTCAGGTAGATTGGATGGAAAGAAAACGAAAAAAAGTCATAATTGATGGAGAAAAAAGAGAAAATAATCAAATTGCTATTGATATGCTTAGAGAAAAAATTAATATTCATAAAGTATCAGAAAAACTAGAATTATCTATTTCTACTGTTTTAGGATATGTTACAGATTATATTAGACAATTTGGAGAAAATATTTTTGAAATTGATCTTGATGAATTTTATAGTGAAGAAGATGCAAAATTAATTTCTGCTGCATGTGAAAAGCATGGGTATGAAAAGATAAATGTATTAAAGAAAGAACTTCCGTCTTATATAAAATATGAAAGTATACGATCTGTAATTCTTAAGAAATACTTTTTATAAAATTTGCTTTAAATCATTATGTGCTTTTATATATTTTGATATGTGGATTAATAAATTATCTAAATGTATTAGAATATTAAGAACTTTTATAAATATATTTAATAATGGAAAAATATATTTTGAGGTGTGGTGGTATTGGATCCATATAAAGTTTTAGATATCGATGAAACTGCGTCACAGGACGAAATAAGAGATAAATTTAAATCTATGATTGAAGAATATTCAGAGGATCAAGATGAAACAACAAGGCAAAAAATATTAAGTATAAGTGCTGCATATGAAAAGATTTTAAATGGTGACTTGTATAAAGAAATTAGAGAATTAATTGACAAAAAAAATTTCGTAGAAGCTGAAGCTAAATTGAATTTAATTAATAATGCAAATTCATCAGAGTGGAATTATTTACAAGGATTTATTTCTGTTCAGAAAGGATGGTTTGAAAGTGGATTAAATTACTTAAAAAAATCTGTTGATTTGGAACCAGATAATTATGAATATTTAAATAGCCTAAATAAGCTACAATCGAGAATGATTGATTACATGAAAAAATATTCTCAGAAGAATGTAAAAGCAAATTCAAATAATATGAATGCTTGTGGTGGAGATAACAGTAATAATGGAGGTATGTGTTAATATATATATAATTTATTTAACTTTTATGTTGATATTGGAAAGCTTTTATGTTATTCTATAAAAGCAGTTGGTACGTAAGTGCTAATTTGGAGCTTAGAGTGTCCTTCGCCGGTCTCTAAGCTCCTTTTATTTTTTTATTTAAAAAAATTTTTATTACGTGTTATAATAAATTTGAGTTTCCATTTTATTTGGAAGTGTTAAATAAAGGATTATGAATAAACTTTTTCATTAATTCAATAAAAAGTACCAAAAAGATTAATTTATATTGTATATTATTATGACCGGAGAAGGGAGCGTATGAAATGCTTGAATGTGTTTTAATAGATTTAAATGTTGATAAGAACACAAGTATCAATGAACTTATAGAGAATCATATGCCTTTTATTATTAAAAGTATTTCAGAAGTAACTGGAAGATATGTATCTTGTGAGAATGATGAAGAACTTAGTGTTGGATTGCTAGGATTTCACGAGGCTATTGAAAGATATGATAATGAGAAAGGCCATTTTCTATCATATGCAAAACTTGTTATAGGAAGTAGAATTAAAAATTATTTGAAAAGCGAAAATAAGCATCAACATTCATCTCTTGATGATTTATTAGATAAGGGAGTTGACATAAAAGATGAGTATTTTGAGCCTAAAGAAGATAATAGTTTACTACTAGAACAAATAAACAAGTTTAAAACTGAGATCGGTTCGTTCGGTTTTACATTTGAAGATTTGGTAAATGAGGCTCCCAAACAACAAGCTACAAGAAAAAATGCGATTATGTTAGCAGAACAAATTAGTGTAGAAGAAGAATTTACTTCGTTTATGTATTTGAAGAAGAGATTGCCTATTACAAGAATAGTAGCAAAGTTTTCTGTTACAGAAAAGGTAATTAAAAGAAGTAAAAAATTTATTATTTCTGTGGTTATTATAATTGATAAAAACCTTAATGCTTTAAAAAATTGGATCAGAAAGTAGGTGAAAAAATTGAATAAAGGGATAATAATGGAGATAAAGAAGAATTATGCTATAGCTTTAAATGATGAAGGCTTAATGGAAAAGATAGCTTATAAAAATGATATGAAAATAGGTCAAAAAATATTTTATTTTAATGAAGATATTATAAATAAAACAACAAAGAATGGTTATAAATTTAATGGATTTAAGAAATCATTCGGATCAATTGCTGCATTATTTTTAATTATATTCACCTTCTTTCAGATAATGAGACCACAGGAAGCATTTGCAGTTGTTAGCTTGGATATTAACCCAAGTATACAAATAGAAGCAGATAGTAAACTTAACATCATCAAGGTTGAAGGAGTAAATGATGATGGTAAGAGTATGGATTTTAGCGATATTAAGGATATTCCTCTTGAAAGCGGAATACAAAAAATAAAAGATAAACTTATTGCAAATAATTACCTAGAAAAAAATCATGAAGTTTTAGTTGGATATATGTTTGAAAATGGAAATGATGAGACATATGTGAAAAATTTAGAGGGAGCTATATATTCTTCATTTGATCCAAAACAAGTAACCTTTGTTTCAGGAGATAAAGAGGATGTAAGCAAAGCTAAAGAACAAAATATAAGTTTAGGTAGATATGAAGCAGCAGCTCGTGTAACAGATGAGAAAATAAAGGATAAGATTAAAACAGCTCCAGTTAAGGATATTACTGAAAGTATAAAAGACAGTGAAAATCCAAATCAATGGCAATTTGAAGATAATAAAAATGATAAAGCTCCAGCAGTTACTGAGAATCCAGAGGTAAAATCTGATAAACCAGCATCAGATAAACCTAAAATAAATGCTCCATCTGATACAACTGAATCTAATATTGGTTCAAATAAGAGCAATGATAATACTGGTAAAACAGAAACAAAAAATAATATTATAGACTTACAACCAGATGTACCTGCAACAAGTGGTAATAGTAATAGCGGCGCTGGTGGAAATTCTACAACTCCATCTAAAGATAACGGTATTAGTTTAACACCAAATAGTGGAAGTAGTGATAATACTACAAATTCAGGTAAGTCTAAAGAAGAAACTAAAAAAATAGTAATACAAGAACCTACAAAACAAGCAGATAATTCAATTGATATAAAATAATAAATATTGTTAAGTATTTTAAAATAGATTTATCTTGAAAATAGATAAATCTATTTTTGTTTTAAATAAAAATAAGGACGGCATGAGAAATTTATAGTATACTTACTTTAAATATTATTTATAGAAATTGGGGAGATTAAACAATGATAAGAGAATATTTGAAGAAGAATATATTAATATTTGATGGGGCAATGGGCACTTATTATGCTGAATCAACTGGTAATGATATTTCATATTGTGAATTTGCTAATTTAGAGGATAAAGATTCAATTAAAAAAATTCACGAACAATATATTAATGCTGGGGCTAAATTAATTAGAACTAATACTTTCTCAGCCAATACATATGACCTTAATGTATCTTTAGATAAATTACGTGAAGTAATAAAATCAGGAATTGATATAGCAAAGGAAGTTGCTAAAGATAGAGAAATTTATATTGGAGCAAGTATAGGGCCAATAAAGGCAAGTAGTATATTAGATGAAGCACCGGAAAATATATTAAATGAATATAAGTTTATAGTTGATTGTTTTCTTGACAATAATATTAATGTTTTCGTATTTGAAACTTTTAGTAATTATTCGTATATTGAAGAAATAAGTAAATATATTAAAGATAAAGACAGGAATAGTTTTATATTAACACAGTTTGCTGTTAAACCAGATGGATTTACTAGAGATGGCGTAAGTATTAAGAAATTAATTAATGTGGTCAAGTCTATTAAAGAAATTGATGCTTATGGATTTAATTGTGGTTCAGGTCCAACACATATGTCTGAAATAATTAAAAGCATTAATATAGATAATGATATAGTTTCAGCACTTCCTAATGCTGGGTTTCCTGAATTGATTCATGAAAGAACTGTTTATCCAAATAATCCTAAGTATTTTGCTAAAAAGGTAAATGAGATACGATTACAAGGAGTATCAATAATTGGAGGATGCTGCGGAACAAATCCTAATTATATAAAAGAAATTGTAGCATTAGTTGAAGGAAAATTTGAAAAAATTAAAGTTATAGGTTCAAATAATAAAGAAGAAGTAGTAGAAAAAGAATTTTGCATAGAGAATTCTTTTAGGAGTAAATTAGATAGAAATGAATTTGTGATTGCAATTGAGTTATCTGCACCAGCAGATACTGATGTTACAAAACTAATGAATGGGGCTAGAATATGTAAAGAGAATAATATAGATTTAGTAACGATTCCTGATTCACCGATGTCAAAGGTAAAAGCAGATTCTACAATTATAGCTACTAAGATAAAAAGAGAAATTGGAATTGAAGCTATGCCACATATCTGCTGTAGAGATAAGAATACAAATGCAATAAGATCTGCATTAATTGCTTCACATATTGAGGATATAAGGAATGTATTAGCAGTTACAGGAGATCCGATATCAGATGCAACAAAAATAGAAACAAAAAGTGTATTTAATTTAAATTCATTTAAATTGATGGAATTAATAAACGATATGAATGAAGAATTTTTTAAAGGCGATACTATTCATATTGGTGGTGCCTTGAATTTAAATGTTTTAAATAAAGAAGTTGAATTTAACCGAATGCTTAAAAAAATAGAAAAAGGTGCAAGATTCTTTTTAACTCAGCCAATATATGATGATGAGGCTATTGAGTTTTTAAAGAAGATTAAAGAAAAGACTGATGTGAAAATTTTAGCGGGACTTCTTCCAATAGTTAGTTATAGAAATGCTATATTTTTAAATAATGAACTCCCTGGTGTTACAATTCCAGAAAAATATATTAGGATGTTTTCTGAGAACATGGATAAGGAGGAAGCACAAAGAGTTGGAGTAAAGATAAGCGTGGAAATTGGAAAGAAACTCAAAGATATTGCAGATGGTTTATATTTCATTACTCCATTTAATAGAGTTAATATGTTAATTGATATAATTGAAGAAATTAAGAATTAGTTAAAATAGATAAGTTGGATTTTGATGAGAATAGACTAAATAAATGTTTTGACGTTAATTATCTCTTAGTCATATAAATGGAACGTTGTATTTGTATAATAAAGAGTAAATATTTAAATATGCTATCCTATTTGATTAAAAAGGGTAGCATATTTTTTAATAAATAGTTGAAATAAATATAAATATGAGTTACTATGCTTAATGTATAATAAAACAAAGGAGGAATGTTAGATAAATGTCAAATATAGATTTTTTATTAAATGAAGCGTCAAGATGTTTACTATGTAAGGTGCCAAGATGTAAGGATAATTGCCCTATCGATACACCTATACCTGAAATTATAAAACTATATAAGGAAGGAAAACTTAAGGAAGCTGGAGAAATCTTATTCAATAATAATCCACTTTCTGTAATATGCTCATTAGTTTGTATTCATGAAGATCAGTGTAAGGGTAATTGCGTTAGAGGAATAAAAGGAGAACCTATTAATTTTCATGATATAGAACATGAAATATCAAAAAAGTACTTAGAAGAAATTAGTTTGAGTAATGTACCTAAAGACAAAGATAGAATTGCTATAGTTGGTGGAGGGCCAGCAGGAATAACAATTGCTTTTATTCTTGCTATGAAAGGCTATAAAGTTACTATTTTTGATGCACACGTGAAAATAGGAGGAGTATTGAGGTATGGAATACCAGAATATAGGCTACCTAAGAAATTAATTGATACACTTGAACAAAAACTTGTAGAAATTGGTGTTAAAATTAGGCCAAACACTCTTATAGGCCCTGTTATTTCTCTTGATAGATTATTTGAAGATGGATATAAGGCTGTTTTTATTGGAACTGGAGTATGGAATCCAAAGACTTTGAATATTAAGGGTGAAACTCTTGGCAATGTGCATTTTGCTATAGATTATCTAAAATCACCAGAATATTATTGCTTGGGAGATAAGGTTGCAGTAATTGGAGCTGGAAATGTTGCTATGGATGCTGCTAGAAGTGCTAAGCGAAATGGTGCTAACGAAGTGACTATAATATATAGAAAAGGCTTCGAGGAAATGTCGGCAACAAAACAAGAAATAAGAGAAGCAAAAGAAGATAATATTAAATTTGAATTATTTAAGTCTCCTATAGAAATAACAGAAGAAGGTGTGAGACTTGCAGTTACTGAAAATGTAATAGATTCTGATGGAAAAATGTTTACTAAAACCATCGAAGGAAAAGAGGAGTTTTTTAATTGCAATTCAACAATTATTGCTGTAAGTCAAACTCCAAGAACTAACATTGTTTCAAATACAACAGAGTTGAATACAAATAGATGGGGATTATTAATAACTGATGAAAATGGAAATACAACTAAAAGAGGAACTTTTGCATCAGGAGATGTAGTGACAGGTGCAAAAACTGTTGTTGAAGCTGTAGTTCAAGCAAAAAGAGTTGCAGAAACTATAGAAAAATATTGCCAAAACAATTAAAATTAATATATTATATATAAATTTAAGTCTATAATAATAGAGGAATTATATTGTTAAATATGCTTATGATTAATATAAGAATTGAATTATAATATATTTTTGCATATTTTATACAATATGGTAGAATAAATTCATAATATTAATAAGGGGTGCAGAGGAGTAATGAGTGTTACTATAAAAGATATTGCAAAATTGGCTAACGTTTCTCATACAACAGTGTCAAGAGCACTTAACAATAGCCCATACATAAATGAAGAAACAAAGGTTAAAATTAAAGCTTTAGCAAAGGAATTAAATTATGTTCCAAATTATAGTGCTAAAAGTTTGGTTTTATTAAAATCATATGTTATAGGAATTTTCTTTTCTTCCATTAGTGAAGGAACTTCAGATACATTTTTCCATGAAATTATTAAAGGTGTAAATAAGGTTATGGATAAAGAATATAATTTAGTCATTAGAGGAATTGATGATTATGAATATTCACATCCAATTGATAATAAAAATTTTGATGGAATAATAGTTGTAAGCCAAAGTAAGAACGATGATAAATTTATAAAAACTATACTAGAAAAAAATATACCAACTGTAGTCATAAATAGGAATATTGATGATGATAAAATAATAAATATTATGTCAGATGATACTAAAGGGTCGTATGATGCTGTTACATATTTTATAGAAAATAATCATAAAAGAATAGCATTAATAGAAGGAAATAAAGAATTTGAATCTAGTTCATATAGAAGAAAAGGATATATAAAAGCATTAGAAGATAATAATATTCCTATCAATGAAGAATTGATCATAAGTGGTAAGTACGATTTACAGAGTGGGTACATAAGCATGAATAAATTATTAGAATTAGACGAAAAACCTACTGCAGTATTTTGTTCTAACGATGATATTGCTGTTGGAGCTATGAAAGCTATATCAGAAAGTGGTTTAAGCGTTCCAGATGATATTTCAATTATAGGCTTTGATGATAGTAATTTTTGTAATTATGTAACACCAACCTTATCAAGTGTAAAAAAAGATTCGTTGACAATGAGTAAATATGGAGGCACTTATATTTTAAATCTAATAAATAATAAAGAGATTGATAGAAACAGAGTGTTTATAGAATCAAAGCTTGTAATGAGAAAATCAGTTAAAAAATTATAAGTTGTTTTCTAAGATGATTAATGACAAAAATCACTAATTATCTTAGAAAAAAATTTTGTTAACGTTAACTAAAACTATTGCATTCTTAATTTAGAAATAATATAATGATAAAAGTGAGTTATATCTTTTATTTGAAATTGTTCACGTTAACAAACCATGTAAACTTATGTTATTTACGTAAACCGTTACTAAGTAAATTATATTGTACAAACATGGAAATGATTGACAAGGATTTAACATAGTATTAGAAAGTAAAGCTTTATATAATTTTAATTGTAAATGTTATATATTTAGTATTTATAATTAAGTTAATATAAATATTAAAATTTGGAGGTAATAAAAATGAACTTTGATGAAAAATGTTTTTATTGTTCAAAGAACGAAGAACTTGATAAGCTAATGATTAAAATATGTGATTTAGAAGTATCAACAGTATATTTGTTTAAAGAACAAACTTATAAAGGGAGATGTAATGTGGTTTTTAAAGAACATAAGAGCGAAGTTGCTGAATTGACTGAACAAGAAGCTAGTTCATTTATTAAAGATGTTCGTAGGGTTGCGCAAGCTATGCATAAAGCTTTTACTCCTAATAAAATAAATTATGGAGCATTCGCTGATACAATGAAACATCTTCATTTTCACTTAGTACCCAAATATGAAGGAGGTCCTTCATGGGGAGGAACATTTGAAATGAACCCACAACAAGTGTATTTAAGTGATGAAGAATATAATGAATTGATAGACAAAGTCAAGAAAAATTTATAATAAGTTGTATAAGTCTAAGCATTATAATGCTTAGATAAGGAGGATAAAAATGGAACAATCGAAGAATAGTCAGACTAAAGGTTCTGACAATGGAAATACTAAGTTAAGTTTAAGAGAAAAAATTTCATATGGTTTTGGAGATTTTGGAAATGGATTTATGTTTGACTTAGGACAATCATATCTTACAAAATTTTTTGTAGATACTTGTGGAATTGGTGCTGCAGCTGTTGGTGGAATATTTGCATTTACAAAGATATTTGATGCTTTTATGGATCCATTAGCAGGTTCAATAATTGATGGGAGAAAAGCTGGGAAATCAGGTAAATTTAGACCTGTAATGATGATATCTAGTATAATTTTAGCAATACTAACTGTGATTACATTTACTATGCCAAATATTTCACTTACATCAAAAATTGTATATGGTTATGTGACATATATGATATGGGGACTTATGTATTCATTTACTAATGTTCCTTATGGATCTCTAGCATCAGTAATGACAAGAGATGTAGAAGAAAGAAGCCAATTGGCAACATTTAGACAAGCTGGATCTCTTGGAGCTCAATTAATAACTGGAGTAGCTTTTGTACCTATTCTTATGATGTTCAATGATAAAAAAATTGGGTATCCTATTGCAGCTGCAGTTATGGCTTGTATAGGAGTTATTTCATTCTTTATTTGTTTCACTAATACTAAAGAACATGTCGTAGTTAATAGAAATGGTAAATCAGAAAAGGCATCTGCGAAAGACTACATTAAAGTAATATTTACAAATAGACCACTATTATGTTTAATTCTTATGCAATTATTCACTATTTCTGCTATGAATACTAATAACCAAATGATGATATTCTTTTGTCAATATAACCTAGGAGATATAGCACTTCAGCCAAAAGTTAACGGTATAATGATTGGATGTTCTGTAATTGGTATATTTGCAATACCATTTTTAGTAAAGAAATTTGGTAAGAAGAAAACTGCAATTTCAGGACTATTGATAGGTATTGTCGCTAATGGATTGAATTTTATTATGCCAACTAATCAAGCAGATCCAACAATTTTCATAACACTTGTAACTATTGGTTATGTAGGATTAGCTATTCCGAATGGGGTAACTTGGGCATTCGTTACAGATGCAATAGATTATGGTCACTGGCATACTGGAATAAGAAAAGAAGGTGTGACATATGCAGCGTTTAATTTCTCAAGAAAGATAGCTCAATCTTTAGCTGCTATTGTAAGTGCAAGTGTATTAGGAATGACTGGATACGTTGCAAATGCACAGCAAAGTGCAGAAACATTACTTGGAATTAAAGGTGCTATGACATTATATCCAGCAGTAGCATTAGCATTGGCTGCTATTGTTGTAGGGGTATTACACAACTTACCAGATGATAAATATAGAAAAGTTGCACAAGATCTTCAAGAAGGTAAATGGGAAAATGGTATGCTTGAATAATAGCTTTTAATTAAATTTATTAACATTAAATTAATGTTAATAAAAAAAGTTGCATTTTAATTAAAATACTAATATAATAAAAAAAGATAAATGTTCACGTGAACAATGGCGCTATTCCATAATGTTTGCGGAAAATAAAGAGAGAAGGATTTTACTATGAAAAAATTTATGGATGAAAATTTTTTATTATCTAGTGAGGTGGCTCAAAAATTATATCATGATTATTCTGAGAAAATGCCGATCATAGATTATCATTGTCACATTAATCCAAAAGAAATATTAGACAATAAACAATTTGAAAATATAACTCAAGTTTGGCTTTATGGGGACCACTATAAATGGAGACAAATGAGAACTTTCGGTATAGATGAAAAGTTTATAACTGGAGATGGAAGCGATTATGAAAAGTTTTTAGCATGGGCAAAAACAATTTCAATGGCTATTGGAAATCCATTATATCATTGGACACATCTAGAATTGAAGAGATATTTTGGAGTTGAAGAAACATTAAATGAAAAAACAGCACCAGCTATTTGGGAAAAAGTAAATAAAATGCTAAATACTGAAGAATTCAGAGTAAGAGGTCTTATTAAAAAGTCAAATGTTAAAGTGATATGCACTACAGATGATCCAATAGATTCATTAGAATATCATTTAGCTATAAAAGAAGATAAGAGTTTTGATGTTAAAGTTTTACCAGCATTTAGGCCTGATAAAGCATTAGGAATTAATAAAGAAACATTTAAAGAATGGTTCAATAAATTGGAAGAAGTTGTTGGAAATAAAATCACAAACTTTGATGAATATTTAGAAGCTTTAAAGAAGAGAGTTGAATTCTTCCATGAAGTTGGATGTAGAGTTTCTGATAATGCCTTAGATTTTGTTCCTGTTGGAAATGCTTCTAAGGAAGAAGTAGCTGAAATATTTGCTAATGTATTAAAGAATGGTAGTGTTTTATTTGAAGCTGAAAACAAATTTAGAGTATTTGTTTTAAAATTCTTTGGAAAACTATATCATGATTTAAATTGGACAAATCAATTTCACATGAATTGTGTTAGAGATAATAATACTAAGATGTTCAAAGTATTAGGCCCTGATACAGGATTTGATTCATTAAATGATACTGAAGTTGCAATTCCACTTTCAAGATTATTAAATGCTTTAAACATGGAAAATGCACTTCCTAAAACTATAATATATAGCTTAAATGCAAATGATAATTCTACTATCGGAACATTAATAGGATGTTTCCAAGGTGATGGAATAAAAGGTAAATTACAATTTGGTTCAGCTTGGTGGTTTAACGATCACAAAACTGGTATGCAAGAACAAATAAAATCACTTGCTAGTTTAGGAATGCTAAGTACATTTGTTGGAATGCTTACTGATTCAAGAAGTTTCTTATCTTATACAAGACATGAATACTTCAGAAGAATACTTTGTAATGTGATAGGTGAATGGGTTGATAATGGCGAATTCCCTGATGATTATGAAGTTTTAGGTAAAATAGTTTCAGATATTAGCTATAATAATGCTAATAATTATTTCAATATGTAAATGAGTTATTTTATAACTTATTAATATATAATTTTGCGCAATTCTCAAGAAAATAAAAATTTTAAATAATATTAAAATCCATCATAATCCCATAATATTTATACCATAATTAATGATTATAATTAACCAGCTTGGGAATTGCGCATGTTTAAAAATAAAATGATAAGTTCACATAAGTATTATAGCTGTGAAAATATCGTGATAGTTGAGGCGAAAAAAATGAGAAGAGAAGTAGTATTACAAAAAATTAAAGAAGCTGGAGTTGTAGCTGTAGTTAGAGGCGATTCAAAGGAAGAAGCTATAAAAATAGTTGATGCAGTTTCTAAGGGTGGAATAAAAATCATGGAAATGACTATGACTGTTCCAAATCCTATAGATGTAATTAAAGAAGCTGTAGAGAAATATGAAGGTACAGATATAATAGTTGGAGCTGGTACGGTTTTAGATTCTGAAACTGCAAGAGCTTGTATTTTAGCGGGAGCACAATTTATTGTTAGTCCATATTTGGACGTTGAAACTTTAAAACTTTGCAATAGATATAAAGTTTTAGTTATGCCTGGAGTAATGACTGTAAAAGATGCAGTTACTGCTTTTGAATACGGGGTTGATGTTGTTAAAATATTCCCAGCTAATCTTTATGGACCATCTGTAATTAAATCATTTAAAGGACCACTTCCTCAAGGTGATTTTATGCCAACTGGTGGAGTAACAGTAGCTAATTTACATGAGTGGATTGAAGCTGGAGCTGTTGTTGTTGGTACTGGTGGTGATTTAACTAAAGGAGCAAAGACTGGTGACTTTGAATTAGTTGAAAAGACTGCTAAACAATTTGTAGAAGCGTTTGAAAAAGCAAAGAAGTAGAATTATCTTACAAGTGTAAAATAGTTAGATATTTATTTGATATGATTTTAAAAGCTTAATTATATTAAGTGTATCCTATCTCTAAATACACTAATTAAGTAAAAGATAAATATGAAATTTATATTAACTATTTTGCAAATTTAGTTTTTTAAAAGTCAATGAACAATTGACAATGTATGATATTAAAGTTTGTTCATAAATATTTTGCATTGTGAATTGTGTATTGAAATAAAAATACCTAAATAGAATATTTGGAGGAAAGATCTATGAAGTTAAATAAGGAAACATATAAAGAGTTTAAAAGTTATCCTGAAAAAGTATTACAATTTGGAGAAGGAAATTTTCTAAGAGCCTTTGTTGATTGGCAAATAGATAAGATGAATGATGAAGCTGGTTTTAATGGAAGTGTAGTAGTAGTACAACCATTAGAAAATGGTTTAGTTGATATGTTAAATGATCAAGATGGATTATATACACTATATCTTCAAGGTATGCAAAATGGAAAAGCTGTAAGAACTCATAAGGTTATGAATAGTATAAGCAGAGGAATCAATCCATACAGAGATTATGAAGAATATTTAAAAGTTGGAGAAAATCCTGAATTAAGATTTATAGTTTCTAATACTACAGAAGCTGGAATAGCTTTTGAAGCTGATGATAAATTAGAAGGTGGATGCCAAAAAGGATATCCTGCAAAATTAACAGCACTTTTATATCGTAGATTTAAGACATTTAATGGTGCAAGCGATAAAGGTTTAATGATTATACCATGTGAACTTATCGATAGAAATGGTGAAAAATTAAAAGAAATAGTATTAAAATATGCTGAAGTATGGAATCTAGGAGAAGAATTTGTTAATTGGATTAATGAAGCTAATACTTTCTGCTGTAGTTTAGTAGATAGAATTGTACCAGGATATCCAAGAGATACAATAGAAGAAGTTAGAAAAGAAATCGGATATGATGATAATTTAGTAGATGTAGGAGAAATCTTTCACCTATGGGTAATTGAAGGACCACAATCTTTAAAAGATGAATTACCAATAGATAAAGCAGGGTTAAATATTAAAGTTGTAGATGATATGACACCATATAGAACTAGAAAAGTTAGAATACTTAACGGACCACATACAGCAATGGTGCCAGTTGCATATCTTTATGGATTAGAAACAGTTGGAGAATCAGTAGATCATGAAGTAATAGGTAAATATGTTCATGAAGTAATTTATGATGAAATTATACCAACATTAGATCTTCCACACGATGAATTAGTTGAATTTGCAGATGCAATAATTGAAAGATTTAGAAACCCATATGTAAAACACTACTTAATGAGTATAGCATTAAACTCTATGTCAAAATATAAGACAAGAGATTTACCAAGTTTAACTGAATACTTAAAGAGAAAAGGTGAATTACCTAAGAAATTAGTATTTTCTCTTGCAGCTTTAATCGAATTCTATAAAGGAAAAAGAGGAAACGAAGATATTAAGCTTGCGGATGATGAAGATATCTTAGATTTATTCAAGAATTTATGGACAAACTGTGATGCAACAAGCGAAGGTTTAAAGAAGGTTGTTACTGGAGTTCTTGGATATGAAAAGAACTGGGGAAGTAACTTGAACGATGTTCCAGGATTAACTGATAAAGTATCTGGTTACTTAGAAATAATCGAAAAAGTTGGAATGAAAGAAGCTGTTAAAGAAGTTCTTTAATTTCTAATTTTTCAATGAGTTTTATTAAATTTCTATGCGATTTTATTATTTCATAAAATCGTATAGAAAATACTATAATTTGTTTAGCTGATGAAATATAGATAATTAAAATATTAATTCACAGTGCACAAATCACAATGCATAATACAGGAAAAAATCTAAAAGTTTTTCTAAGAAGAATTTTATCCTAAATTGTGAACTGTGAATTGTGCATTTTAGCGTGGAGTAGCCACGCTTTCTAAATAATAAATTGAAAGTAGGTAATGGTGCATGAAGGATTTTATTAAGATTAATGATAAAGATAATGTGGTTGTAGCACTTAGAGATATAAATAAAGGTGAAATTTTAGAATTAGATAATATAAAAATAGAAACTAAAGAAGAAGTTAAAAGAGGTCATAAAATAGCAATAGCTAACATTTCGAATGACGAAAATGTTATTAAGTATGGATATGCTATTGGACATGCTATAAAAGAAATTGAAGCTGGAGAATGGGTACATACTCATAATATTAAAACAAATTTAAATGGAATAAAAGATTATTCATTTAGTCAACAATTAAATGATGTATCTAGAGCTGATAGAAAACTTACATTTGATGGTTATGAAAGAGAAAATGGAACTGTGGGTATAAGAAATGAATTATGGATTGTTCCAACTGTTGGATGTGTAAATGGAATTGGAGAAAGAATTCTTGAAAAGTTTAAGTCTGAAGTTAATCCAGTAGGAATTGATGGCCTTGAAGTATTCAAACATAATTATGGTTGTTCACAATTAGGTGATGACCATGCAAATACAAGAACAATGCTTGGAAATTTAGTTAAGCATCCTAATGCTGGAGGAGTATTGGTTTTAGGACTTGGTTGCGAAAACAATACTATGAAAGAATTTATTGAATCATTAGGTGAATATGATAGTAAGAGAATTAAATTTTTAGTGGCTCAAGAAGTTTCAGATGAAATTGGAGAAGGGGCTAAAATATTAAAAGATCTTTATGAAAATATGAAAGATGATAAGAGAGTTCCTGTATCTATATCAAAATTAAAAGTTGGATTAAAATGTGGGGGCTCTGATGGGTTCTCAGGAATAACAGCTAATCCGCTTGTTGGAAGTTTTTCAGATTTCTTAGTATCTCAAGGTGGAACTACAATTCTTACTGAAGTTCCTGAAATGTTTGGTGCAGAAACTATATTGATGAATAGATGCTCAAATGATTCTGTATTTGATAAAACAGTACATTTAATTAATGACTTTAAGGAATACTTTATGTCATATAATCAACCAATATATGAAAACCCTTCACCAGGTAATAAAGCAGGAGGGATAACAACGCTTGAAGATAAATCATTAGGGTGTACACAAAAATCAGGAAATGCTACGGTTGTAGATGTGCTTAAATATGGAGAAACTTTAAGGACAAATGGATTAAATTTATTAAGTGGACCTGGTAATGATTTAGTTGCAGCCTCAGCACTAGCGGCAGCAGGATGCCATCTTGTATTATTTACTACAGGAAGAGGAACTCCGTTTGGAACTTTTGTTCCAACAATTAAAATATCTACAAATTCAGCTCTTTACAAATTAAAACCTCATTGGATGGATTTTAATGCAGGTTGCTTAGTTGAAGATAAAAATATGGATGAAGTGACAGAAGATTTATTACAATATATAATTGAAGTTTCGGGTGGAAAATTAGTTAATAATGAAATTAACAAGTTTAAAGAAATTTCAATTTTAAAGCAAGGTGTTACATTATAGAGCATTCTTCTATAGTTAAGTAAATTTAATATTCTATATTGCATTTATTCTAGGAAAATAATCTTAGGGAGATGGATGCAATATAGAAATTAAAGTTGTTAAAAAAATAGCAAATGAGGATGTTTTTTTATTAAAATACTTGTAATTGATTGCAAATCATTGTATAATAAATATGTAATCAGCACACGTGTGCAAAATTCTTGTGAACGTGTGCAAAACAGTTCGGTTTTATGTATGAATAAATCATTAATTTTTTTTGCTGGTGTTGAACACGTGTGCATGTTATAATTTAAAGGGATTTATTACAATATGGTCGAGTTGTTAAAAGGATGAATTTAATTATTAGTATTAGTTAATGTTTAGGAGGAAAATACATGAAAGATTATGCAAAATGGATGGCTGAATCTGTCATAATGAGAAAAACAGATCTAACTAGCTACTGGGCTTATGAATTCGGTTTAACGTTAGATGGAATTGCAGAAGTTTGGAAACAAACTAAGGATAGAAAGTATTTTGATTATTTGAAGGAATGTATGGATACTTTTGTTCAAGAAGATGGATCCATTAGAGGATACAGAGTTGATGAATATAACATTGACCATTTGAATAATGGTAAAATATTATTAACTATATATAAAGAAACTAAAGAGGAAAAATACAAGAAGGCATTACAATTATTAAGGTCACAAATTGATAAACATCCTAGAACTAGAGAAGGTGTTTTCTGGCATAAAGAAATCTATCCAGAACAAATTTGGCTAGACGGATTATATATGGGTGCAACTTTTTATGCAAAGTATGTAAACGAGTTCGGGAATGTTTCTGAATTTGATGATATTGCTAAACAATTCATTATTGCTAGAAATCATTTAATCGATGAAAAAACAGGTTTGTTATATCACGCTTATGATGATGCAAGAACTCAACTTTGGGCTAATAAAGAAACAGGTTTATCTGCACATTTTTGGAGTAGATCAATGGGTTGGTATGTTATGGCACTAGTTGATACTTTAGAAGAATTACCAGAGGATAATAAGTACAAACCAGAAATCCTTAGAATATTTAATGATTGTGTACAAGCACTAGTTAAAGTTGCAGATAAAGATAGTCATGTTTGGTATCAAGTATTAGATCAAGGTGATAGAAAAGGAAATTATTTAGAGGCTTCAGGTTCTTCAATGATAGCATATGCTATTTTTAAAGGCATAAGAAAGGGATATTTACCAGAAGAATTAAGAGAATTTGGTAAGTTATCTTATAAAGGATTAATTGACGAGTTTATACTTGAAACTAAAGAAGGTCTTATTAATTTGAATAAAATATGTTTTGTAGCAGGACTTGGTGGCAAGGACAATAGAGATGGTTCGTTTACTTATTATATAAGTGAACCAATAGTTTGTAATGAACCAAAAGGTTTAGGACCATTTATAATGGCAGCGGCAGAAGCTAACTTACTTTAAACTTAGTGATATATTACATCTTTTTGATGTAATATATCATAAAGCTCAATGTAAACGCTATTTTTCTGTTAATTATTAAAAAATGACAAATGAGAACTCTTGGGTGCTAATGATATAGTATTTGCTTTTATATAATTAAATTATGCCTGGTTTTTGTAATGAAATAATTAAAAACGGGCATTATACAATAATAATTTTTTAAGAGTCTTAAAAAAACGCATTATTATGTGAGACTATTTTTGCTTTTATTAGAAATCATAGAAATATTAAAATGAAAATCGAGTTAAAGTTTGTGTTATAGGTTTTCAAGAGTGCTCAAATTATATGAGGAGGAAAAAAACAATGAACGAAAAAATTAAATTAAGAAATATACTTGGTTATTCAAGTATAAACTTTTTAGGAAGTGGAGCCCAAGGGTTAATGTCAGCATGGTTGCTGTTATTTTACACTACTGTTTGCGGACTTGATCCAATAAAAGCATCATCTATCTTCACAATTGCAAGGCTTATCGATGCTGTTGGAAATCCAGTATTAGGATTTATAAGTGATGGTTTTGGTCAAACAAAGTTAGGTAGAAGATTTGGTAGAAGAAAACCTTTCATAGCATTAGGAATAGTTGGAATAGCTATTATATTCCCATGCTTATGGATAGCAGGTCAATCTTTTTCTTACTATTTCGCAGTTAATATGATATATGAAATAGCGTATACTTTAATATTTGTACCTGGAACTACTCTTCCAGCTGAAATGACTCAAAATGCTGCAGAAAAAGCAAAACTTATTGGTGGAAAACAATATTGTGGTACTTTATCAGGATTTATTTCAGGATTAATAACTGCATATATTTTTAGTACTTTTGGAAAGGCTACAGCTCAATCTTATTGGTATATAGGACTTTCTTGGGGAATTATAACCACAATAGCTTTACTATTCTTCTTGTTTAATGTATATGAAAGAGATCCTAAAACAGTAGTTTATGAAGATGCTGCAGGTTCACTTAGTGAAGTATTTAAGAAGCTTGGAGTTGATTTAGTTTCATGTATGAGACTTAAAGCATTTAGACTTCATAGCACTATGTGGTTTTTGGGTAGTGTTTACAAACAACTTCAAGGAGGAGTTCTTACTTTCTTTGCACTTTATGTTTTAACTTTAGACACTGTTAATGTATCAGCAGTAAATAGTGTTTCATCAGGAGTTTCACTTGTAGCTGTATTTATATATATAATACTTGCATACAAATTTGGTGGTCCAAAAACTTTCAAATTAGGTATTGGAATAATATTTGTATCACTTTTAGGTTATGTATATCTTGTATTTACAGGACATAACTCATTTACTTTCACTTTATTCTTTGTTTTCACAGTAGTTAATATCGTAGGTAAGGCTGCAGTTGACTATGTACCAACTTACCAAATGGGATTCGTTGCAGACATAGATGAAGCACTTACTTTAAAGAGAAGAGAAGGTATTTATAACGGTATAAATGGTTTGTTCGGAAAACTTGCAGCAGCAATAGAAACTAGTATACTTGGAATTGGTTTAGCGGCTTTTGGTTTTGTAAGCTCAAGTGCAAAAGATAAATTAGTACAACAACCACCTAGCGCAATAACAGGTATAGCAATAGTTACTATAGTTTTCCCAATAATATTACTTACAATAACATGGTTTGCAGCTTCAAGATATAAACTTACAAAAGAAACTCATAAGTTATTAGTTGATGAAGTAAATAGAATTAAAGCTGGTGGATCAATGGAAGATGTAACTCCAGAAGCTAAAGCAGCTGTTGAAGTTTTAACAGGCTGGCAGTATGAAAAATGTTTTGGAAACAATAATGTAGCATATACAAATAAAAGTGGTGGGTTTAATAATACTGCTTTAAATTAGTATAATATAACTAAGTTTGTAAAAACCATGACAGTAATGCCATGGTTTTGCTTTGTAGAGATTAAAACATTGAAACAAATTATTATTTTTAAGACGATTTAAATAGAAGTAGATAAGATTATATTATAATAAATATTATGATAAATTTGGGAGGAAAAATAATGTCTATATTAAAGTGGAATGAAGATTTATATAAAAAAATAGAAGATAAAGTAAATAAGAATATGCCTGTGCTTGAATTTAAGGCTAAATATGATATTTTAGATGAAAAATATTCACCTTTAGTTAAGGAAATCGAAGAAGAATATTTTGTGCATCCAGATGGACCTTATAATGGAACTAAGAGCGAAATGAAAAAAGATATAACTTATATCAGTAAATCTTTAATAAAGAAAAGTAGAAAAATAAAGTTTTATGGAGATGCAATACAAAAAGCAATAAATGAAGCATCCTTTAATGGTGGAGGAAAAGTTGTAATTAATGGAAGTGACGATTCTCAAAATCCTAATGTGTATTATACAGGAGCAATATATATAAAAAGTAACATAGAATTACATATAGAAGAAAATGCTATACTAAAATTTGTTAGAAATAAAACTAATGAATTCTATCCTTTAGTCTATACAAGATGGGAAGGGATAGAAATGATGAATTTTTCTCCTTTCATTTATAGTTACGAAGAAAACAATATTGCTATAACTGGTAAGGGGATTTTGGATGGATGTGCAGATGAATTTAACTGGATGCCTTGGAAGTTTGGTTATTTTAACGAAGAGGATCAACAAATTCAAAGAGAAAGATTATTCAATATGGGACAAGAAGCTGTAGATGTCAGAACTGAAAGAATATTTAGTGATGATATTTCCACTATCAGGCCGCCATTTATTCAGCCTTATAAAACAAATAATATTTTAATTAGAGATATAACAATATTGAATTCACCTTTCTGGGAAGTGAATCCTGTATTGTGTGAAAATGTAAAGGTAAGTGGTATTAGAATAGATACAAATTTATATAATAATGATGGGGTAGATCCAGAGTCATGTATAGATATGATAATAGAAAATTGCTATTTCTTAACTGGAGATGATTGTATTGCTATTAAATCAGGAAGAAACAATGAAGGAAGAAAAATAGGAATTCCAGCATCTAATATTATTATAAGAAATAATGAATTCAAAGATGGACATGGTGGAATAACAATAGGTAGTGAAATTTCTGGTGGAGTCAATAATATATTTGGACATGATAATTATTTTGATAGTGAAGAATTAGATTATCCAATTAGATTTAAGACAAATGCAGAAAGAGGCGGTTTGCTAGAAAATATTTATATTAAAAATAGCACAGTAAATAAATCAAAAGTTGCAGTTATTCATGCTGATTTCTTTTACGAAGAAGGTACAAATGGTAATCATAAGCCTATCTTAAGAAATATTGCTTTATCAAATATTAAAACTGTTGATGGTGGAAGTATAGATGCTAAAAATGCATTATATTTAAAGGGGTTTGAAGATGCCCCAATTGAAAATATATTAATAGAAGATGCTTTATTAAATGGTGTAAAAGGTGAAGCAGTTCTTCAAAATATTAAAAATCTTACATTTAGAAATGTATCTATTAATGGCAAAAAATTAGAAGATAAATCTATAAATATTGACAATAATTCGAAGATTGTTTAGTTAAAATAAAGCTACAAAAACATGAATATGATTTTTGTAGCTTTATTATTATGAGATTTATTATAGTGTTTGTTTTTGTGTAATGATATTATAATAGAAGTATTTTTATATGGAAAGTATCGCATTTGACTGTTTGAATAAAATCAATCATAAACAATCAAAAGTGATACTTTTTGTTTAATATTTTAATCTAATTTGAGCACTTAACTTAATAATAGTATAATGATTAATTGAAAAATAATTATTTTAAATAACTGTTAGTGAAAAATTATAGTATAATGAGAGATGGTATTTATAGACAACAGAAACACAATGTTAAAGAAAAAGAAAATAAGAGCTCATATGTTTTTAAAATAAGAGTTAAGGAAGTGATTTTTTTGAGTGTATCAAAAGAAAAAACCTCCAAAAACAGCCATGTGTGACTGATTGAATAGTTAAAAGGTCATTAATAATTAAAAAAAGTTAAAAATATGATTGTTTTTGAAAGAAAATGATTGATTTTTGTTTTAATATGAGGTATTATAATTATAAGGAGTGGTGATAATGTTTACAGAAGAAAGATATAATGTCATTCTTCAAGAGTTAAAAGTTAAAGGAATAGTATCTGTTACTGATTTAGTAAAATTATTGGATGCATCAGAATCAACAGTAAGAAGAGATCTAAACTCACTCGATAGTGAAGGTCGTCTCAAAAAAATTCATGGTGGTGCAATTTCAATTGATGAAAGTGCTTCTAAATATGACTATAAAGTTAATATAAGACAATCTTTAAATGTCGATGAAAAATCAGAAATAGCAAAATATGCAGCTTCTTTAATTGAAGAAGGAGATGTTATTTATTTAGACGCAGGTACTACTACAGAGCTTGTAATTGATTTTATAAGTACAAATAATATTACTGCTGTAACAAATGGAATAGTTCATGCAAAGAAACTTTTGGAAAGGGGGATTAAAACTTTTATAGTCGGGGGAGAGTTAAAAGCTATTACTGAAGCTATAGTAGGTACAACCGCTGTTGAAGAATTAAAAAAATACAATTTTACAAAAGGCTTCTTTGGTGTTAACGGAATAAGTAATCAAGGAGGGTTTACAACCCCAGATGTAAATGAAGCAATGGTCAAAGAACAAGCTATGAAGATGTGTAAAGAATCTTTTGTTTTAGCAGATCATTCAAAATTAGAAAAAGTTAGTTTTATAACTTTTGGTGCAATATCTGATTCGAAAATTATAACTTTTAGAATAGATGGTAAAAATATTAGTTATGATACTAATGTAATAGAGGTGATAAAAATTGATTAATACTATAACACTCAATCCTTCATTAGATTATATTGTTAAGGTCGATTCCTTTAAAGTTGATACATTAAACAGAACTGAAGAAGAGCAAATTTATGCAGGTGGAAAAGGAATAAATGTATCGATAGTTTTAACTAATCTAGGAGTGGAAAATAAAGCTTTAGGCTATATAGCAGGTTTTACTGGAGATGAAATATTAAGACAAGTGAAAAATCATGGCGTAGATTGTGATTTTATCAAACTTGAAAATGGAATTTCTAGAATTAATGTAAAACTTAAAAGTGATGGAGAAACAGAGATAAATGGATCTGGTCCTGAAATTACTGAAGATAATTTAAAAGCATTATTTGAAAAATTATCTTATTTAGAAAAAGGTGACTATTTAGTTTTATCAGGAAGTATCCCAGGTAGTGTACCTGATGATATTTATGAAAAGATAATGAGCAGACTTTTAGAAAAAGGCGTTGAATTTGTAGTTGATGCTACAAAAGATTTGTTATTAAAGGTTTTAAAGTACAAACCATTTTTTATTAAGCCAAATCATCATGAACTTGCAGAAATGTTCAATGTTACGCTTGAAAGTGATGACGACATAATAAAATATGGTAAGAAGCTTCAAGAAATGGGAGCTAAAAATGTACTTATTTCAATGGCTGGTGATGGAGCAATCTTATTACCTGAGAATGGGAATCCTATAAAAAGAGAAGTTCCTAAAGGAACATTAAAGAATTCAGTTGGAGCAGGAGATTCTATGGTTGCAGGTTTTATATGCGGATATCTTAAAAATAACGATATAAATGAAGCCTTTAAGATGGGAATTGCTACAGGTAGTGCAAGTGCATTTTCTGATGAACTAGCAACTAAAGAACAAGTAAATGATTTGTTAAAGCAAATGAAATAATAAATTATTTAGCAAATTTATATTTAATATATGTTGTAGTTACAAAATTTAATTAAATTAAGCTACATTTTAATCATTATATTGATTAATGTAATATTAGATGCAACATATATTAAATTGTTTAATAAATACTTATTAAATGAAAACTATGAAACAATATAACTGTAATCGTTAATACTAAAAGGTATTATAACTTTTTATTTATTATATTGAAATTATATTTTATTTTGAGGAGGATCAAAGTATGAGAATCGTAGATTTATTACACAAAGAAGGAATAAATTTAGATTTTAATCCTAGTACTAAAGAACAATGTATTAATGAATTAGTTGACCTAATGGATAAGACAGGAAATTTAAATGATAAACAAGAATATAAAAAAGCAATATTAGCTAGAGAAGAATTAAGTACAACAGGAATAGGGGATGGAATTGCAATTCCTCACGGCAAAACAAAAGCTGTTAAAAATGCTTCACTAGCAGCAGCTATATGTAAAAATGGTGTTGATTATGATTCTTTAGATGGACAGCCTGCAAACCTTTTCTTCATGATTGCAGTTCCAGATAATAATGATAATTTACACTTAGAAGTATTAGCAAGACTATCAACTATATTGATGGATGAAACATTTAGAAGCAATTTAATTAATTGTTCAGACAAAGATGAATTTCTAAAATTAATTGATAAAAAAGAAAATGAAAAGTTCCCAGATGAAGTGAAAGGAGAGAATACTATGAGTGATAAAGGTTATAAAATATTGGCAGTAACTGCTTGCCCAACAGGTATTGCACATACATATATGGCAGCTGAAAGCTTGGAAAATAAAGCTAAAGAATTAGGCGTATCAATTAAAGTTGAAACAAATGGTTCTGGAGGAGCTAAAAATGTATTAACTAAAGAAGAAATCGCTAATGCTGATTGTATAATCATTGCAGCTGACAAAAATGTTGAAATGGCGAGATTTGATGGTAAAAAACTTATTAAGACAACAGTTGCTAATGGTATTCACAAAGCTAAAGATTTAATTAATCAAGCTACAAGCGGAAATGCTTCTGTTTACCATCACGATGGTAAAGGAGAAGAAGGAAGTGTAGATATAGGAAATGAATCAGTAGGACGTCAAATATACAAACACCTTATGAATGGCGTATCGCATATGTTACCATTTGTTATAGGTGGTGGTATACTTATAGCTTTAGCATTCCTTTTTGATACATTTAATCCTGCTAATCCTAGTGGATTTGGTTCAGGAACACCACTTGCAGCTGTACTAATGAAAATTGGTGGTACTGCATTTGGATTTATGTTACCAGTTCTTGCTGGATTTATAGCAATGAGCATTGGAGACAGACCAGCCCTTGCTGTAGGTTTTGTTGGTGGTGCTTTAGCTAATGCCGGTATTACTTTTGCAAGTGCATTTGATCCAAAGGCACCAGCAGTTAGTTCAGGTTTCTTAGGAGCATTACTTGCAGGTTTTATTGCTGGATATTTAGTTAATGCATTAAAGAAGATATTTGCAGGTTTACCAAGAAGTTTAGAAGGTATTAAGCCAGTATTATTATATCCTTTAATTGGAACATTCTTAATTGGTGTAATAATTTTGTTCATAAATCCAGTAATGGGTGTAATTAACACATCTATCAGTGGAGCACTTGGTTCAATGGGTGGTACTAGTAAGATTCTTTTAGGTATTGTATTAGGTGGTATGATGTCAGTTGATATGGGTGGACCAGTTAACAAAGCAGCTTATCTTTTTGGTACAGCATCACTTGCTAGTGGAAACTTTGATATAATGGCAGCTGTTATGGCTGGTGGTATGGTTCCACCACTTGTAATTGCAATTTGTACTACAGTTTTTAGAAACAAATTTACTGAAAAAGACAGGCAAGCAGGACTAGTAAACTATATAATGGGTCTTTCATTTATCTCAGAAGGTGCAATACCTTTTGCAGCAGCAGATCCAATAAGAGTATTACCATCTTGTATAATTGGTTCAGCTGTAGCAGGGGCACTTTCAATGGCATTTGGATGTGCATTAAGAGCACCTCATGGTGGAATCTTTGTAATTGCTATAGTATCTAATCCAATTTCATATCTTATAGCAATACTTGTAGGTTCTGTAGTTGGTGCAGTAATATTAGGTATATTAAAGAAACCAGTAGAACAATAGAAAATATAAGATAAAGATTAATTTAGACATAATAAAAGGTATTCTATCAAGAACATTGATAGAATACCTTTTTTGTGTATACAAATCATTCATTATTCATCATTCACAAAAATGTGCTATAGTTGCCTCAAATTAAATAATATCTTGTAACGTATATTTACTAATTTCATCAATAAAGGACTTAATTGAAGAGTGGAGTATATGTTTCAACTTACATTTAGATGATGGAGCACAAGAATCCTTTCCACTTGAAAAACATTCGTCGAGATTTATACTATCTTCAGTAATGATTAAGATGTTACCAAGATTAATGTCTTTAGGAGGCATTCCAAGTTTTAATCCACCATTTCTTCCTTTAGTGGATATTACATATTCAGTTTTACCTAATCTATGGACTATTTTTTTTAAATGATGCTCTGATATTTCAAGTTTTGATGCCAATTCTTCTACAGTACATATTTTATCTTGGTTTTTAGCTAAATATATTAAAATTCTAAAAGCATAATCTGAAAACTTAGATAAGTTCATATTTTCTCATCCTTTCTGTATATAAAAGATTCATATATATCTAAATTTAATTCTTAAATAAGGTTATCGTAAGTGAATAACTATATTATAACTGAAAATAAGAAAAAGTAAATTGGTGAAAAATAAAATGTGTATTTGTATTGCACATTAAAAAATCTTGTGCTAATATAAAAGTGTATTTAAAATGCACTTTTAAAATTATACATATTAAGAATTTATAAATAGTTACATTTTGGAGATTGTAATATAATTTTTAGAAAATAATTAATTAAATATTAATAGAATAGGAGAATTGTTATGAATAATAGTTTGTTAAAAGTATGTGATTTAAGAATTGAAGCAGATAATAAAGAAATCTTAAAAGGATTAAATTTAGAAATAAATAAAGGTGAAATTCATGTTATTATGGGGCCAAATGGAGCAGGAAAATCTACCCTAGCAAATGCTCTTTTAAATAACCCCAAATATAAAAGATTAAGTGGAGATATAGAGTTTGAAGAAGAAAACATAAATGAATTAAAAACCGATGAAAGAGCAAAAAAGGGATTGTTTTTATCTTTTCAATATCCTGAAGAAATTCCAGGGATAACAGTAGAGAATTTTTTAAAGTATGCAAAGAGAACGACAGATGGAAATGTGCTTAAACATTTTAAATTTAATTTGGATTTACAAAATAATATGAAGGAATTAAAAATCGATGAAAGCTATGCAAGTAGGTATTTAAATGTTGGATTTTCAGGTGGAGAAAAGAAGAAAAATGAAATACTTCAAATGTTAACTTTAAATCCTAAACTAGCAATTTTAGATGAATCTGATTCAGGATTAGATGTTGATGCTATAAGAATTGTGTCTAAAGGGATTAAGATGTTTTCCAATGAAAATAATGGAGTTTTAATCATAACTCATAATACAAAAATATTAGAAAATTTAAATCCTGATTATGTTCATGTTTTAGTTGATGGGAAAATAGTTAAAACTGGAGATAGAAGTTTAGCACAAACTATTGAAGAAAATGGATATGAAGCTTTTAAAGAAAATGTAGCAATATAAAGGTGGTGAATTAAGATGGAAAGCAAGAAGAAAACTTATATAGAGGAAATGGATAGAGGAATCTATGATGTTAAAAACGAAGATAGTTTTAGTTTTAAATCTGAAAAGGGATTAACAAGGGATATAATTGAAACTATTTCAGAGGAAAAAAATGAAGCCAAATGGATGAGAGACTTTAGATTAAAAGCTCTAGAAACATATAATAAATTAAACTTACCAACTTGGGGACCATCCTTAGAAGCTTTAGATATGGATAATATAGTAACTTATGTAAGGCCAAAGAGTGGACTCACAGGCTCTTGGGATGAAGTACCTGAAGATATTAAGAAAACCTTTGACTTACTTGGAATTCCAGAAGCTGAAAAGAAATCCCTTGCTGGAGTAGGAGCACAGTATGATTCAGAAGTAGTTTATCACAGTATCAAGGAAGATTTGGTAAAG
Organism: Clostridium sp. YIM B02555; assembly: GCF_022320955.1. Taxonomy (NCBI): domain Bacteria; kingdom Bacillati; phylum Bacillota; class Clostridia; order Eubacteriales; family Clostridiaceae; genus Clostridium; species Clostridium sp. YIM B02555. Next base: position 143,227 of record NZ_JAKJJY010000011.1, read on the forward strand.
CAAGGTGTTATATATACTGACATGGAAACAGCTCTAAGAGAGCATGAGGATTTAGTTAAGGAATATTTTATGAAGTGTGTTACACCAAATGATCATAAATTTGTTGCACTTCATGGAGCAGTTTGGTCAGGGGGATCATTTGTGTATGTTCCTAAAGGTGTTAATGTTGACATACCACTTCAATCTTATTTTAGATTAAATTCACCTGGAGCAGGACAATTTGAACATACATTAATAATAGTAGATGAAGGAGCAAAACTTCATTTTATAGAAGGCTGTTCAGCTCCTAAATATAGTGTTACAAATTTACATGCTGGCTGTGTTGAACTTTATGTAAAAGAAGGTGCAACTCTTAGATATAGTACTATAGAAAACTGGTCAAAGAATATGCTTAACTTAAATACTAAGAGAGCAATAGTTGAAAAAAATGCAACAATAGAATGGGTATCAGGTTCCTTTGGGTCACAAATATCAATGCTATACCCCATGAGTATTTTAAAGGGAGAAGGAGCAAGAGCAGAATTTACAGGAGTATCTTTTGCAGGTAAGGGACAAAACTTAGATACTGGGGCAAAGGTTATACACGCTGCACCAAACACTTCTTCAACTATAAACTCAAAATCAATATCGAGAAATGGCGGAAAAGCTACATATAGAGGTGTATTAAAAGTTACCGAAAATGCTTATAATTCAAAATCTATGGTATCTTGTGAATCTCTAATGTTAGATAATAAATCAAAATCTGATACAATTCCAGTTATAGATTTATTAAATGATGATGTTGAAATTGGCCATGAAGCAAAAATTGGTAAGATAAGTGATGAATCTATTTTCTACCTTATGACTAGAGGGATAAGTGAAGATGAAGCAAAATCAATGATAGTAAGAGGTTTTGTAGAGCCTATATCAAAAGAATTACCATTAGAATATGCAGTAGAAATGAATAATTTAATAAACATAGAATTAGAAGGAAGCATAGGGTAGGTGAATGAAATGAAGGCTATACAATTTAATAATTTAAATAAAACTCCAATAAGAACAAAAAGCTGGGTTAATATTAATGATATAAGCCTTGGAGAATTAAATATTGGAGAACTTAGAAACTTTGACAATGTAAAAATTAAATGTAGTGATGAGGTTAATATTCAAAAATTAGAAAAAGATAAAATATTTCCTTTATACAAAAAATTTCAATATGGAGTTAGTGAAGAGCTTATAAAGCAAGGCAAAGAAGATTTTGATCATGGATATTTAATAACAATAGGAAAAGATCAAATAATTGATGAACCAATAGTAATAGAGTTTGATTTTGATAAAGATAATAGTACCCTTGTAGATAATTTAATTATAATTGCTGAAGAAAACTCAAAGGCTTCAATTATAGTAAAATACAAATCTTTAGATGATTCAACTGGTTATCACAATGGAATTTGTACAGTATTTTTAAAGAAAAATAGTGAAATAAAATTAACTAAGGTGAATTTCTTAAATGATAACATAGCTCATTTTGATTCCAATGTTTCTGACGTTGAAGAAGATGGAAAAGTTGATTTTATAACAATAGATATTGGCGGAAAATATAGTGTTTATAATTATCATGGAGATTTAATTGGAGATAAAGCAACTTCAAATGTAAATTCAATATATTTAGGAAGTAAAAAGAAACTTATAGATATTAATTACATCGTTACGCATAAGGGTAAAATGAGTAATTCTAATATAAATGTTAAAGGAGCTCTTCAAGGGGAAGCTAAAAAGGCATTTAAAGGAACTTTAGATTTTAAAACAGGTGCATCTAAGAGTGTTGGAGCAGAAGATGAATATTGTATGTTACTTTCAAAGAAAGCGAGAGCAAAAGCAATGCCAATATTACTTTGTTCAGAAGATGATGTATCAGGAGAACATGCTGCTTCGTCAGGAAGAATTGATGAAAACAAATTATTTTATTTGATGTCTAGAGGGTTAAGTTATGATGAAGCTAAAATTATAATTGTTAGAGCAGCTTTTAATCCAATAATAGACTCTATTGGTCATGAAAGTATCATAGAAGAAATATTAGAAAATGTAGACAGGGGATTGAAAAATGAATAATGTAGATTTTTTGAAAGATTTCCCTGTTTTAAAAGCTGATGAAAAAGGGGAAAGATTAGTTTATTTAGATAGTGGTGCAACAACTCAAAAGCCAATTAAAGTTTTAGATGCAATTGAAAATTACTATAAGTTAAATAATGCAAATCCTCATAGAGGTGCTTATAAATTAAGTATAGATGCAACTCAAGCTTATGATGATGCTAGAGAAAAAGTAAGAAAATTTATTGATGCAGAATTTTCAAAAGAAGTAATTTTTACTAAAAATGCAACAGAAGGCTTTAACCTTATTGCTTCTTCTTATGGAATGAATAATATTGATGAAGGTGATGAAATTGTTATTTCAATTGCTGAACATCATTCAAATCTTATTCCATGGCAGATTGTAGCAAGCACAAAAAATGCAACTTTAAAATATATGTATGTAAATGAAAATGGAGAAATTCCCGAAGAAGAAATAAAAGCTAAGATAACTGAAAAGACTAAAATTGTTAGTATTACTCATGTTTCTAACGCACTTGGGACTATAAATCCAGTTAAAGAAATTATAGATTTTGCTCATTCAAAAGGCGCTATAGTAATAGTTGATGGAGCTCAAAGTGTACCACATATGAAGGTGAGTGTTAGAGACTTAGATTCAGATTTTTTAGTTTTTTCAGGGCACAAGCTTTTAGGGCCAATGGGAATAGGCGTAGTTTACGGAAAGAAAGAGCTACTAGAAAATATGCCTCCATATATAGTTGGTGGAGATATGATCGAATATGTTTATGAGCAAGAAGCAACTTTTGCTGAATTACCATCAAGATTTGAAGGTGGAACACAAAATGTAGGAGGAGCTGTTGGTCTTGGAACAGCAATTGATTATTTAGAAAATATAGGTATGGAAAAGATAGACGAAATTGAAAAAGAACTTATAGGTTATGCTTTAAATGAATTTGAAAAGCTTCCCTATATAAAGATTTATGGACCTAAAGATTTAAACCATAGAGGTGGGATAATTTCATTTGACATAGAAGGAGTTCATCCACATGATGTTGCTTCTGTTTTTGATTCTCATAAAGTTGCAATAAGGTCAGGAAATCATTGTGCTCAGCCTCTTATGAGATATATGGGCATAAATGCAACTTGTAGAGCAAGTTTTTACTTTTACAATACAAAAGAAGATGTAGATAAATTAATTGAAGCAACAAAGAAAACATATGAAATGTTTTCGAAATGGAGGTAATAGGATGGATTTAAATGCAATTTATACAGAATTGATTATGGAACACAGTACTTCAAAGCATAATAAAAGAAGCTTAGAAAATCCTGATATTAAGGAAAAGGGACATAATCCAAGCTGTGGAGATGAAATAACATTAGAGCTTAAATTGAACAATGATTCTATTGAAGATTTGGCATTCACAGGACAAGGGTGCGCTATATCTCAAGCCTCAACATCAATAATGATAGATTTAATAAAAGGCAAAAAAATTGATGAAGCCTTAATGCTTACTGAAACTTTTATTGGAATGATAAAAAGAGAAATTAAAGATGATGAAGAATTATATGCATTAGAAGATGCAATGGCTTTTAAAAATATTTCGAATATGCCTGCAAGAGTAAAATGTGCAGTTTTAGCTTGGCATACATTAAAAGAAGCACTAGAAAAAAAGCAAGGATCGTAAAGAAAAATTTTATTAGATAATTTTAGTATAAGCAGGTATAGCAAGGTGAAGATTTTGTTATACCTGCTTTTCAATGGTCAATTATCATTTACAATTGACCATTGAAAATTAATTTTATTTGGAAAACTTTATGATTTGAATAATCTTTTTGCAACGTATATATTTGTCTATAAAAAGTTTAAATTCAAACTATTTTTCACATAGTTTTCAGTAATATGAATAACAAAAAAGCTCATAGCAAATAATAAAAAAATAATGATGAATATAAAAATGAAATGAGGTAAATATGATGAGAAAAATGAAAACTATGGATGGTAATACAGCTGCTGCATATATATCTTATGCATTCTCTGAAGTAGCAGTAATTTTCCCGATAACACCATCATCACCTATGGCAGAGCATGTTGATGAATGGGCTTCCCAAGGGAAAAGAAATATTTTCGGTCAACCACTAAAAGTCGTTGAAATGCAATCTGAAGCTGGTGCAGCAGGTGCACTGCACGGATCACTTCAAGCAGGAGCGTTGACAACTACGTATACAGCGTCACAAGGATTATTATTAATGATTCCTAACATGTATAAAATAGCAGGTGAATTACTTCCTTGTGTAATACATGTTGCAGCAAGAGCTTTAGCCACATCAGCCTTAAGTATATTTGGTGATCATCAAGATGTTATGGCAGCAAGGCAAACTGGTTTTGCAATGCTTGCAGAAGGTTCTGTTCAAGAAGTAATGGATTTAAGTGGAGTTGCCCACTTAGCTACATTAAAAACAAGAATGCCTTTCATGAATTTTTTTGATGGATTTAGAACTTCTCATGAAATACAAAAAATAGAAGTACTAGAGCAAGAAGAGCTTGCTAAACTAGTTGATTATAAAGCTATCGATGATTTTAGAAAAAGAGCCTTAAATCCTGATCACCCTGTTACAAGGGGAACCGCTCAAAATCCAGATATTTATTTTCAAGCTAGAGAAGCCGTAAATCAGTATTATGATAATATTCCAGATATTGTCGAAGAATATATGAGCAAAATAACAAATTTAACAGGCAGAAGTTATCATTGCTTTGATTATTATGGGGCTGCTGATGCGGATAGGATCATAATTTCAATGGGTGCTGTCAACGATGTTGTTGAGGAAACTGTAGATTATTTAAATGCTAATAAGCAAAAAGTTGGATTAGTGAAAGTAAGATTATATAGACCATTTTTTATTGAAAGATTATTAAAGGTCATTCCTAAAACTGTAACTAAAATTGCAGTTTTAGATAGAACAAAAGAACCAGGTTCAGTAGGTGAACCTTTATATTTGGATGTTGTAAGAAGTTTCTTTGGTAAAGGAAATGCTCCAACTATTGTAGGTGGAAGATTTGGTCTTGGATCAAAGGATCCAACTCCAGCACACATTGCTGCTGTGTTTGATAATTTGATTTTAGATGAACCTAAGAATAATTTTACAATTGGAATAATTGATGACATTTCAAATTTGTCACTTAAACCTCTTGAAGAAATAGATGCTACACCAGAAGGAATTACATCCTGTAAGTTCTGGGGATTAGGATCAGATGGCACAGTTGGAGCAAACAAGAGTGCTATTAAGATTATTGGAGATTATACTAATATGTATGCACAAGGATATTTTGATTATGATTCTAGAAAATCAGGTGGTATAACAGTATCACATTTAAGATTTGGAGATAAGCCAATTAGGTCAAGATATTTAATTGATAGGGCAGATTTTATTGCTTGTCATAATCAATCCTACGTATATAAATATCATGTAGTTAGAGGTTTAAAGAAAAATGGAAAGTTCTTATTAAACACAATTTGGACTCCAGAAGAATTAGAAGAAAAACTACCAGCAGCAGTTAAAAGATACATTGCACAAAATAAAATAGAATTTTATATAATTAATGCTGTAAAAATTGCACAGGATATTGGACTTGGTGGTAGGATAAATATGATAATGCAGGCTGCGTTCTTTAAAATAGCCAATATAATCCCAGTAGAAGATGCAGTTAAATATTTAAAAGATGCAGTAGTTACATCCTATGGTAACAAAGGCGAAAAAATTGTTAATGCAAATCATGCAGCTATTGATGAAGGAGTTAAAGGAATAATTAAAATTAAAGTTCCACTTGATTGGAGTAACACTCAAGATGATAAACTTGATCACGATGAAGATTTTCCAGAATTTATAAAAGAAGTAACAAGGCCAATGAATAGAGTAGAAGGAGATGCATTAACTGTTTCAACAATTATTAATGCTGGAATACACGATGGTACCTTTATGCATGGAACAACCTCTTATGAAAAAAGAGGAATAGCTGTGAACGTTCCTGAATGGATACCAGAAAATTGTATTCAATGTAATCAATGTTCTTTTATATGTCCACATGCTACAATTAGAGCATTTTTATTAAATGAAGATGAAAAAAATAAGGCTCCAGAAAGTGTTAAATTACTTGAAGCTAAAGCACTCAAGAGTGATGAAAAGCTATATTTTTCAATTGGTGTTACTCCACTCGACTGTACTGGATGTGGTAATTGTGCACAAGTATGTCCAGCGCCAGGTAAAGCATTGGTAATGAAATCTCAAGATAGTCAACATGAACAAATAGAAGCTTGGAATTATACTGTGGAAAAAGTTGCAACAAAAAATCCAATGGATAAGTATACACTTAAAGGAAGTCAATTTGAAAGGCCATTGCTCGAATATAATGGAGCATGTGCAGGTTGTGGCGAAACACCTTATGCGAGATTAATTACTCAATTATTTGGTGATAGAATGATGATTGCAAATGCAACAGGATGCTCTTCTATTTGGGCAGCTGGAGCACCAGCTATGGCATATACAATTAATCAACAGGGACATGGACCAGCATGGGCAAATTCATTATTTGAAGATAATGCTGAATTTGGATATGGAATGTATTTAGGAGTAAAGACTATAAGAGAGAGAATTGCAAACAATATGGCAATTGCTTTACAAGGAGAATTATCTGAAAATACTAAAGAAGTGCTTAAGGATTGGCTAGATAATAAAGATGTTGGGGATGGTTCAAGGGATAGGGCAAAAAGGTTAATTGAAGTACTTGAAAATGAAAATAGTGAAATTGCAAAAGAAATATTGAAGGATAAAGAATATTTTGTAAAAAGATCACAATGGATATTTGGTGGAGATGGTTGGGCCTATGATATTGGATATGGAGGTCTTGATCAAGTTTTGGCAAGTAATGAAAATGTTAATGTACTAGTATTTGACACAGAAATATATTCTAATACAGGAGGTCAATCTTCAAAATCAACTCCAACTGCTGCAATAGCTAAATTTGCAGCATCAGGAAAGCGAACAAAGAAAAAGGATTTAGGAAGAATGGCTATGACTTATGGATATGTATATGTAGCTCAAGTCTGTATGGGAGCAGATAAGAATCAAACAATTAAGGCAATTAAAGAGGCAGAAGCATATGATGGACCATCACTTATAATTGCCTATTCAACTTGTATAAGTCATGGAATAAAAGTTGGAATGGCTAATTCTCAAGCAGAAGAAAAAAAGGCAGTAGATTGTGGATATTGGCAGCTTTATAGATATAACCCAGCCTTGAAAGGCGAGAAAAATCCATTTATATTAGATTCTAAGGATCCAAAAGAAAGTTTTAAAGATTTTTTGATGGGTGAAGTTAGATATGCATCACTTGCAAAGGCATTCCCAGAAGAAGCAGAACAATTATTTGCTAAAACAGAGCAGGATGCAATGGAGAGATTATCAATTTATAAAAAACTTGCTAGTGAATAATAATAAAAGAATTAATTAAAATCAGAAATATTTTATAGTGATACTTGCTTATAAAACTATTAGCATTTTAGCACTTGTAAATATTTCTGATTTATTTATTATGATTAATGTAGATTTGAAATTGTTACTATGAATAATTTAATCTATGCATAAATATTATTAAATATGAGTATTACAAAGGAGATATATGTGGCAAGTTTAAAAAATTGTAATCTTTATTATGAAGATTCACCTGATTATTTAGTTCAATATAGAGGCAGATTCAAAGAAGAAATTGATAAAATTGACTATGCTTGCGGTGATATCATAACAAATACTCTTGGTGTTATCTCTACATCACCTCAATATTTAGACAGGCTACTAAATGATGTACCATCAATTAAGTATATTGATTCTAGGAGTAAATATGTTCTTCAAGATATTTCACCTTCTAATGTTGATAATATAAATGCTATAAGTATTAATCCTTATCTAGATTTAACAGGCAGAGGCGTTTTAATAGGAATTGTTGATACTGGGATAGATTTTTTAAATGATGAATTTATTAGGGAAGATGATACGTCAAGAGTACTAAATATTTGGGATCAAAGTATTAAAGACACTACTGATACAGCAGTATTTATTGGCAAAACTTTTTCAAATGAAGAAATAAACAATGCAATAAAGGCTTATCGAAATAAGCAGAATCCATATGAAATTGTTCCATCAAGAGATGAAATTGGTCATGGAACACAAATGGCTGGAATAATCGGAGGAAGAGGTTTTAACGCAGGATTTAAAGGAATTGCACCAGAATGTGAATTTGTTGTGGTTAAACTACTTGAATCGATTAATTTTAAAAATCAGTTACTTGCAAATGGAGTGCCGTATACACCAATATATAATACATCTGAACTTTTAGCTGGAATTGAATATTTAAAAAATTTTTCAATAAGAAGTAACAGACCTATGGTTATTTATCTTGGAATTGGAACGACTGAAGGTAGTCATGATGGAAATAGTATGGTATCTAGATATATTTCAGATATTGGTACAATTAGAGGAATTGCAGTTGTTGCAGGAGTTGGTAATGAAGGGGCATCAGAAGGTCATGCCTCTGGATACATACCACAAGTGGGAGAAATATCGACAATTGAATTAAGGATACCGAAGGAAATAAAATATTTTTCATTTAATATATGGATAATAAAGCCTAATCGAGCATCAATTAATGTTATTTCACCCAATGGAGAAGCATCAAAATTTATAAAAGCAAAGGCGGGTGAAAGTGAAGATATTAATTTTGTATTTTATAATACTCAAATGAATGTTAGATATTATGTTCCAGAAATTTTTACTGGTCATGAAGTAATAGAACTAAATTTTAGTAGTATAAAAGCAGGAATATGGACTTTTCAATTAAGAGGTGATTATATAACTAGTGGTCAATATCATATATGGCTTCCACCTAAAAAGACTTTGCCTGAAAATACGAGATTTCTTCAATCAGATCCATATTATACATTGACGATTCCTTCTACCGCTAGAAATGTGGCTACAATAGCATATCATGGAAATAATAATTCATTAGTAGCTGAATCAGGTAAAGGGCCGAACGTTAATGAGATTGTTACTAATCCTGATGTAGCAACTCTAGGAATTGGAATTTTAACTACAAAAGTGTCTGGTGGAATAACTACCGTTTCTGGAAGTTCAGCAGCAACTGCTATTGTAGCAGGAGCATGCGCACTTTTAATACAATGGGGAGTTATTGATGGAAATGATAAGACTATGTTTTCAAAAAAAATTCTAGCATATTTAGATCTTGGTGCAGATAGAAGTAATCGTATTTATAGATATCCTAACAGGGAAATAGGATATGGTTTTTTTGACTTATTAGGAATATTTAATATTATCAGTAGAAGTTTTAGAGGAAATTTATATAAAAAATTATATAGAGATTATAATTATACTGAATACTATGTGAAGGATTTATTTATAAGAATTCCTAGAAAGAATATGGAGGATGTTAAATGAAGAAAAGTTTAGAAGCTGAAAAGATTTTTCATGATGTTAAATATGATAATTATTTGGTTGAGTACAGGGGTGATATTGAAGCTGAAATTTCTCAAATACCAGATTATTATTTAACAATAATTAATGATAGATATGCAATTGTTTCAGTAATAAAAGATGTTGAAATTAATATGGGTGGAGAACCAAATATTAAATCTATTGTTTATGTTGCACCATCAGATTTTTATACGTTACAAGATATTACACCTGTAGAAGCCTCACAAGCTAGGTACTTACAAGTTGGAAGTGAACTCAACTTAACTGGAAAAGGAATTAATATAGCTATTATTGATTCAGGAATTGATTATCTGAATGAAGAATTTACAAGTATTACTGGAGATACTAGGATTGAAGAGCTTTGGGATCAAACGATTTTGGATGTTAATAATGAATCAACAACAGTTCCATTTGGAGTTACTTATAACAAAAGTAGAATTAATGATGCTTTAATAGCAAATAGAAATGGAGGAAATCCATATGCTATTGTGCCTAGTACTGATGAAATTGGACATGGTACAAATATGGCAGGAATAATAGGTGCTACTGGTAAAAATCCAAGATTGAAAGGGGTTGCTTACGATTGTAATTATATAATTGTTAAATTGATCCCTGATTATTCTTATAAAGCACAATTTCCAGAAATTACGATACCAGTTTTTAATATAACTGCTGTATATGCTGCTTTTCAGCATGTCTATGAATATGCTTCAAATTCAAATATACCAACAGTTGTATATTTTCCATTAGGCAGCAATTTAGGCAGTCATAATGGACTTGGAATTTTAGCAGGTTTCATTGATCTAATAACAAGTAGTGAAGGAATAGCTATAGTTACGCCCACTGGTAATCAAAAAGACAAAGGGGTTCACACTTCAGGAACTTCAATACCATTCACAACTATTAAAGGTCAACCAGGTGGTATAATAGAATTTGTTGCATCTCCTGAACAATCGCATCTGTGGATTGAGATTTGGGTAGATTTGCCCAATGTAATGTTTATAGAAGTGATCTCGCCTTCTGGTGAGAGTACTGGTATAATTGCAATTGTTACAAATTATACAGCCACTTATACTTATATTTTTGAAAAAACATCAATTAGAGCAAATTATTATTTACCAGAAGAAACTACTGGGGATGAATTAATACGAATTCGATTTTATAATTTACGACCAGGAATTTGGAGAATTAGATTATATGGTTACAATATTACAACAGGTAAATATAATGCGTGGATGCCTCAAAATGGTATAACAATTGGAGGTACAAGCTTTAGCTTTGCTGATCCTTTTGGAACTGTCACGAACCCATCAACTTCAATATACTCAGTTACAGTTGCTGCTTATAATCAAAATAATAATAATCTTGTAGATTTTTCGGGGAACTCTTTTTTGGATGCATATATTGATAGAATCGATGTTGCTGCAGGAGGAGTCAATGCTATAACAGTAGCTCCAGGAAATAAAACAGCAGTTGTAAGTGGAACAAGTGTTTCAGCTGCCGTTGTATCTGGAATTTGTGCTATGATATTTCAATGGGGGATTATAAATGGCAATGAACCTAGAATGTTTGCTCAGACGATTAAATCTTATCTTGCAAGTGGTACAGTTATTAGAAGTGGTGATTTAATTCCTAACCCATATTGGGGGTATGGAATTGTAAATGTTCCTAAAATTTTTGAAAATAGAATATAATTAAAGTATTCATGTAGATAAATTAATTTAACGACAGCCTCATTTTATTTAAGTGAGGCTTTTTTCATTTAGTTAGCTTAATACTAAGAACTAGACATCATCCTACTTAAGTAATATACTAGATAGTATAAAAACGCAGTTTATATAATTTTGATTATAAGGAAAGTAAGAAGACTAAGCTTATTTTACCTAGAATAGGGGAACATAAATGTCAGATTTAAATAAAATATTAAAACCTAGATTTGAAACAATACTCCAAGAAAAGGATAATATTAAAGATGAACTAATAAATGAAGGTTATTTAACTAATGCTTTAATTCAAAATACAAGTTTAGATTATTTTGATAAGGAAAGAATAGAGATAAATGGCTGCCGATTTATAAATGTTACATTTAATGAAGTGAGTTTTAAAAATATTGATTTAATAGATGTAATTTTTGAAAACTGTGATTTATCAAATGTAGATTTTTCAGATGGAAGTATACATAGAGTGGAGTTTAAAGAATGTAAACTAATTGGAACTAATTTTGGTGAAAGTAATCTTCAAAACGTACTTTTCGAAAAGATTATGGGAAGATACTTAAATTTTGGATACTCTAAAATGAAAAATATTAATTATAATGAAGCTAGTATGCAGGGGGCAATATTTTTAGAGTGTGTTCTTAACAAAGTTGCATTTAAAAATTGTGATTTGAGTAGTTGTGAATTTACGAATACATCTTTAAAAAATATAGATTTTAGAGATAATGATATTTCTGATATTTTATTAACAGGAAAAGAATTAAGGGATGCTATTGTATCACCTATACAAGCGGTGGAACTTGCAAGATTTCTTGGAGTTATAATTAAATAGAAAAGATATACAAAATGTTTACTGTACCGAAGTTATAGTATTATTAAGGAGGAACATAAATGGAGAAAATAGCATTAATAACAGACAGTGCTTCAGATATAAACTTTGAAATATTAGAAGAAAATAATATTAAAATGCTGCCTTTTAGAATAATATATTCAGATAAAGAATATGAAGATAGAATAGATATAACACCTGAAATGATGTATGCACGGTTAGAAGATGAAATACCAAAAACTTCATTGCCTAGCATAGAGAAGATAACTGAAGTTTTTAAAAAGGTAATTTCAGAAGGGTATACACATGCAATTATAATAACAATTTCAGCTGCTTTTTCAGGAACTTACAATGCTGTAAGATTGGTTTGTGAAAGCTTTCCAGAACTACAAACATTTGTTTTTGATTCAAAAACATTAACTATGGCTGAAGGGGCCATTGTTCTTGAAACTTCAAAAATGATAATGGATGGTAAAACCTTTTTAGAGATTACAGAAGCATTGCCAAGACTTAGGAAAAATATCGATTTATATTTTACTATCGATACATTAGAATATTTACAAAAAGGTGGACGAATAGGTAAAGTAGCTGGAACTATTGGAGAATTCTTAAATCTTAAACCCATAATAACGGTAGCTGATGATGGAACTTATAGAACTGCTGCTAAAGCAAGAGGTTCAAAGCAATCGGTATCGAAATTGGTTGATATATTTAAAGGATATTTAGAAAATGGAAAATGTAAAGCTTGGATTTTAGATGGGAATGGCCCTGATAAAGTTCAAAATTTATATGAGTCTATAAAAGATTTACCGAATGTAGTTGAATGCTCAATCGCATGTACTATTGGACCAGCATTAGGAGTTAATACAGGTCCAGGACTTGTAGGTTTAGCGATTGAAAAGATAGAGTAAATATGTACCAATTTATAAACTTCTATGAAATTAAGTATTTTTAATTTCATAGAAGTTTTGTTTTTTTTATTTTAAATATTTTTTATAAATTAGGATAGACTATTTAAATAATAAAATAGATACCAAGGAGGCTTTAAAGATGAATTACCCAACATGTTTTCCTAAGCAACATCAAAATGAACAACCAGGATTAGAACACATAATGAATCCTATACCTATATTTGATAATCCTAATTGTAATAAAGGTAAATTATTAGAAAATAAAGTTGCAGTAATTACAGGAGGAGATAGTGGAATAGGAAAGGCTGTGGCAATTGCCTATGCAAAGCAAGGAGCAGACATAATTATAGTATATTATAATGAAAAAAATGATGCCGAAGAGACTAAAAAAATAATCGATAGCTTAAACAGAAAATGTACCCTTATTGAGGGAGATATAAGTAATTCAAAATTTTGTGATGAAGTCATACAGAATATTGTCAATGAATATGGAAAAATTGATATACTAGTTAATAATTCAGCAGTACAATATGAATGTACTGACATGAAGAAACTTACTAATGAGCAATTTGATAAAACATTTAAAACTAATGTATATGGAACCTTTTATATGACTAGGGCTTCCTTAAATCATTTAAAACCAGGAGGATGTATTATAAATACTGCTTCTATTACTGCTTATAAGGGGAATGAGACTTTAATTGATTACTCTATGACAAAAGGAGCTATAGTTGCATTAACACGATCTTTATCAACAGCATTAGCAAAAGGTAAAACAGGGATAAGAATCAATGCGGTAGCACCAGGTCCAATTTGGACTCCACTTATTCCAGCAAGTTTTGATGAAAACAAAGTCTCAAAGTTTGGTTCAGACACACCAATGGGAAGAGCAGGTCAACCTGTAGAATGTGCTGGTGCTTACGTGTTTTTGGCTTCAGAAAGTGCTTCGTATATTACTGGCCAGGTGATACATATAAATGGCGGAGAAATAGTAAATTCTTAAACTAATTATATTAATATCTTGATTCTGACTTAGGGGCAGGGTTTATATTTTGTGTGGAGGGGTTTTTTTAGAAATTAATTTCGTATAAATATAACATAGAATTAACAATATATATACATGGAATTATCATCAAGTTGATATAATTAATTTACAATTAGATATCAAGGATGGTGATTTTCATGACTCCAAAAGAATTAACTGAAAAAACTATTAAAGATATTATGAAAAGAAGACAAAAGATGAAAAATGAGTTTTATGGATATCAAAAAGAAAGAAATGTTAGGAAATTAAGAAATTGGAGTGTAAAAGTTGGAGGTTGTCGCTGGTAATATTTAAAAGGATGTAAGTATTTAAGGATATTGAAGAATATGGCATTGTAATATGATTATTAATTGTATTGCAATGCCATATTTAATTTTTTAGTATAAATTATACTATACATAACATATAGAAACATATATAATTAATGATATAAATGTTATTATTTAGTTTATTTTATTACTAAACTGATGTTATAATGTTTTTATTATTGTTTAGGGGTAACAATAATATCAAAAATATTAGGGGTATAAGGGAGAGATGTAATGTATAATGTTATAAACTACATGGAGATATGGGTAAATGAATATATGGATGTGTTATTGGAGAGATCAGGCGGATGCAAATGTGATAATTGTAAGAGAGATATTTTTACGTTATCACTTAATAATTTGAAACCTTGTTATGTGGCAACCCCTATAGGAAACATAATGGCTAGGTTGGAAAGTACTAAACAACAATTTGAGACCGACATAATTGTAGAAATTACAAAGGCAATAAACAAAATTAATTCTAATCCAAATCATTAAATTTAAAATACATATTTTGTTTAATCTTAGAGCTTAGATTAACTTAAAAAATGTTTATACTTATTTACTTAAATATATGAAATATAAAATAAATTTATATTTCATATATTTATTTTTAGACAAATTAATTAGCATAATAAAGAAAACAGGTGATTTATAATGATATATTGCTTAAAAAACGACATTTTGAATAAAGATTCCATTGAGGAAATAGCATTAAATAATGATAAATTATTTATTGGAGTAGTTACTTTTAATGAATTGAGAGAATTAGCACCTAAACTCAACATAAATGAAAAAATATTAAATGATTGTTTAAATGGAAGGACCTCAAAGTTTGAAAGTTATGAGGGGTTTGATTATATTGCTATAAAAATTCCTAAAATAGAGGATATCTTATCTCAGTCAAGAAGAGTATGTATATTTTTGGATAGTAATGTACTTTTATTTATCGGTGATAAAGAAAAACTTTTAGATGATATTACTTCAAAATGTGAAATAGAAGAAATAAAGTGCACTAGTCTTTGTAAAATGCTCTATATATTTTTTGATAAGCTTACATCGGAAGATACTTATCATATTGAAAATATTGAAAAAGAAATTACTGAATTAGAAGATGGGTTATTGACTTCAAAGAATGATAATTACTTAAATAAAATAATTATTCTAAGAAAGAAGTTATTGAAGCTAAAGCGATATTATGAAAGACTTTTAAATATTGCTGAAACTATAGAAGAGAATGAAAATGAATTAATTGATGAGAAGACAATTAAATATTTTAGAATGTTTACAAATAGAATTAATAGATTATATCAAGGTGTCAATAATTTAAGAGATTATGTCACACAAGTTAGAGAAGCATATCAAGCACAAGTTGATATAAATCAAAATACATTAATGAAACTTTTTACAGTTGTGACTACAATTTTTTTACCACTAACATTAATAGTAGGCTGGTATGGAATGAATTTAAAAATGCCAGAATATAATTGGGATTATAGCTATCCATTAATTATTATAATAAGCATTTCTATAATAATTTCTTGTGTTTATTGGTTTAAAAAAAATAAATGGATTTAAATGTTGATTTATAAAAAGAGGGACTAAAAATTAAATACAAGATACGTATACTTATTACAAGTATATCATGGGATATTTGAATAAAAATAAAGAAGTATATAAGGGATGTTTTATAAAACATCCCTTATATACTTATGTTCAAGTTTAAAGATTATAAAATAAAAAATGATGCAGCTATTATAAAATATACAGCAAGAAGTTGTACTCCTTCAAGCCAGTTTGATTCTCCATCATTGGACACCCTATTAGCTATAAAAACTGCCACGATAAGGGCAATCAATTCAAATTCGTTAAAAACAATACTCATAGGAGTAAATATCAAACTAATAAATATCAAGATTGGAGCCACAAAAAGAATTATTTGTAAGCTAGAGCCTATAGCAATTTCTAAAGCTACATCCATTTTATTTTTCATAGCCATTATTACCCCAGTGCTATGTTCAGCAGCATTTCCAATAATAGGTATAATGATAATTCCTACAAAAAATTCACTAAGTCCTAAACTTTTAGTTACTGATTCAATACCACTTACTAAAAATTCACTTTCAATAGCTATTAATACAGTTGCAATTATTAATACTAAAATTGCTTTCTTTAAAGACCATTTAGGATTAGCAGATCCTTCTTCTTCCAAATTAACTGAATAAATATCTTTGTGAGTAAAGAAAGAAAAAACTAAACTTAATACATAAATAATTAGCATAATTACTGCAACAACAATACTTAAACCTTCATATCTTGTGTTTAGTAACGATGGATCTACAGTATGTGTGAATAATGCAGGCACGCACAAACCTACTACGGCAAAAAGAAGCATACTAGAGGAAACTTCTACTACTTTTTTATTGAAGGATTGGGTTTTGTATTTTAATCCCCCTGCGAGCATACTTGCACCAAGCACTAATAAAATATTTCCTATTACTGCACCAGCTATAGATGATTTCACCACTTCGAATAGTCCTTGTCTAAGGGCGAAAAAAGATATTATAAGTTCAGTAGCATTTCCAAAAGTACCATTTAGAAATCCACCTATCTTAGGTCCTGAATAAAATGAAATCTCTTCAGTTCCTTCACCCATAAGTCCTGCTAATGGTATAATTGAAAGAGCAGCAAGAACAAACATTATTGTAGGGGAAACATGTAAAAATTCAGCAATGAAGCTTATTGGTATAAAAATTAGTAAATACTTTAAAAATTTCAAGTAATTTAACCTCCTTATGTTGTAAAAATTAAAAAATGCCAGTAAGAATATTATGCTATATTATACTGATAAATACAATAATATAGAGCTTTTTAATTTTAACAATGATTTATTACGAAAATTTGGTATTTTTACATTGTAATTAATATGTTATATTATAATAGAAATATTTTATGGAATATAAATTTTTTTATTAATAATAAATTAGAATAAAGGGGGACATTATATGTCAGTTAAATTATTACATACTTGTATTAGAGTTAAAAACTTAGAACAATCATTAAAATTTTATAGAGATGCTTTAGGACTTGAAGAAACTAGAAGAAAGGATTTTCCTGAGCATGCATTTACTTTAGTTTATTTATCGGATATTAATAAAGATTATGAAATTGAACTTACTTATAATTATGATTCAGATGGATATGATATAGGAAACGGCTTTAGTCACACTGCTATTGGGGTGGAAAATCTTGAAGAAATGAGAGAAAAGCATGTTGCTTTAGGCTATGAAGTTACATCTTTAAAGGGATTACCAGGAGAACAACCTAAATATTATTTTGTTACAGATCCAGATGGATACAAAGTTGAAGTTATAAGACTTTAGAAATATAAATTTTGAAGGGATGCTTGTATGGAGAAGAAGAAAAATGTTTATGTCATCATAGGGACATCTGTAGTAGTCATTCCATTTATAATATGTGTTGTAGCTTTCTTAATATATAATAATGTTCATAAGCCACAAGATAAATTAATAGAATACGTTAATTTAATAAATGAGAAAAGTTATGATAAAATGTATGAATTAACTGATTCTGGCACAAAGCAGAAAATTTCCAAAGATGATTTTATTGCAAGGAATAAAAATATCTATGAAGGAATGGAAGTTTCAAAACTAAAAGTTGATATTAAAAATGTAAATAAAAATGGAAGCCTAGCAACTATAGAGTATGAAACCAGTATGGATACATTATGTGGAAATTTAGAATTTTCAAATAGTATAGTGTTAAGTAGAGAATTAGGACAGGAATATAAAATACAGTGGGATTCAAAGAATATATTCCCGGATCTCACTGATTATGACAAAATTAAAATTAAAACTATGAAATCTAAAAGGGGAGATATTTTAGATAGAAATGGAGTACAGTTGGCAACTGATTCGATTTCTTCAAATGTTGGAATAGTTCCAGGTAATTTGACCAGTGATAAAGAAAAGGCAATTAAAGAGGCTGCGAAGTTACTTGAAATTTCACCAGAATATATTAACAAACAAATTAGTGCTTCTTATGTCAAAGCTGACATGTTTATTCCAATAAAGTTAATACCTTATGGTGATTCAAGAATTCCTGAGTTACTTAAAATTTCAGGTATAAAAATTAATGATAAGGATTCTAGAGTTTATCCATTAGGGGAGCAGGCTGCACATCTAGTAGGGTATATTCAAACTATAAATAAAGATGAACTTGATAAACATAAGGATCAAGAATACAATGATAGCTCGGTTATTGGTAAAGCTGGTCTTGAAAAAGCATTTGAAGATACGCTTAGAGGAATTGATGGCGCTGAAATTTATATTCAAGGTAAAGATGGTGAGAAAAAAAAGTCACTTATAAGTAAAGAAGTTAAAGATGGTGCTGACTTGAAATTAACAATCGATGCCAACTTGCAAAGTTTGATATATAACCAAATAGGTAATGATAAAGCAGCTTCAGTTGCTATGAATCCAAATACAGGTGAAGTTTTAGCTTTAGTTAGCACACCATCTTATAATCCTAATGATTTTGTATTGGGTATGTCTAATGATAAGTGGACAAATTTAAATAATGATCCTAATAAGCCTTTATACAATAGATTTCAAGCAGCTATTGTCCCAGGTTCGTCATTTAAACCTATAACAGCTGTTATAGGTGTTGATACTAAAAAAATAGATCCAAATGCTGATAAGAATATTAAGGGCTTAAGTTGGAAAAAGAATAATAGTTGGGGAAATTACTCAGTTACAAGGGTAAGTGAGTATGGGGGTGCTTCTAATTTATTAAATGCTTTAGTATATTCGGATAATATATATTTTGCACAGGCAGCAATTGATATAGGTAAAGATGTGTTTAAAGATAAATTAAATAGTTTTGGATTTACAGACAAAATGCCTTTTGAATATCCATTGTATAATTCTCAATTTTCAAGTAATAAAGAATTCAAATCGGAAGTTCAACTGGCTGATAGTGGTTATGGTCAAGCAGAAGTTTTAGTAAATCCAGTTCATTTAGGTGCACTATACACAATGTTTGAAAATAATGGAGATATACTAAATCCAACTCTAATATATAGTGGTTCTCATGACAATAAAGTTTGGAAATCTAATGCAGTATCAAAAGAAGCTGCTAATTTAGTACTTCAAGACTTGATTCAAGTAGTAGAAAATCCTGCTGGAACAGGACATGCTGCTTTTACTACTGGATTAACAATAGCAGGTAAAACGGGGACTGCTGAACTTAAAGCTTCTCAGACAGATACAACAGGTACAGAAACAGGATGGTTTGTAGGAATGACTACCAATAAAGTACCTAATAATTTATTAGTTGTGATGATGGTAGAAGATGTGAAAAATAGAGGAGGAAGTCATTACGTAGTTCCAAAGGTTAAAAAAGTATTAGAAACAGTAAAGTAAGGATTGTATTGAAGTATAGGATTTAAAATATAGTTTTTATGATTTAGAGATAGCCCACTTTAGTTTAAATATTTGATAGTTAAGCTAAAGTGGGTTGATTTTAATTACAGTTCACGTTCGAAAATACTTACTTTTTCTTTATTATGAAAATCATCTATTGAATGAATATCTAATTTATCTAAAATTTCATCGAGCACTTTGCTATGAACAGGTACTTTTATGGCAGAATTATAAGCTATGTCATCAGCTGCTTCTTTCCCTAAAGTTGTTGGTATTATGGCTTTGGGTCCACCGACACATCCACCAATACAACCCATTCCTTCAAGAAAGTTTGCATTTATTTCACCAGCTAAAGCTTTATTTAGAAGCTCCTTACATTCCTTGACACCAGAAGCCTGAGTAGATTTAAAGTGTTTTGCTTTTTTAGGATAAAGTTCTTTAATAACATCATTAACAGCTATGGAAACACCACCACTTCTAGCATATAATCTTCCACCTCTTGACGCATATTCTCTAGATGGTATGCCTTTTAATTTATCTGGCTCAATGTCTAAAGCTGAAAAAATTTCATTAACTTCTTGAAAGGTTAATACAAAATCAACTGCATCATTCAAGTCTTTTTCTTTAGCTTCAGCTTTTTTTGCTATACAAGGACCTATGAATACAACCTTTGCATCATTATCAAGTCTTTTTATGATTCGAGCTGCAGCAACCATAGGAGAAACTGAAGGAGATAAATCAGGGACTAGTTCTTTATATACCTTTCTTAACATACCAATCCAGAGAGGGCAACAGCAAGAAGTAATCATTAAATCTTTTGGACCATGTATATGTTTATCAAATTCTACTGCCTCTTTTATTGATAACACATCAGCTGCAAGTGCAACCTCGATCATATCAGTAAAACCAATTTTAATAAAGGCTTCACGCAATTTATCTAGAGTTACACTATCTCCAAATTGACCACTTATTGCAGGAGCAACAATTGCAAAGACTTTTTGGTTCTTTTTAATTAAATCTAAAACAGGAATAAAAAATACTTTGTCTAATATTCGTCCATTCTTACAAGCATCTATACAGACTCCGCAATTCAGACAACGTTCATTATCTATATATGTAGATTTATTTTCTTCATTGTATAATATTGCTCCAAATGGGCATGCTTCTTGACAGGGGAATTTTCCACTTTTATTTTCCGAACAATTTTCAGGACAATCTTTTATTTTTTCAATTAATTTTGAATTTACAGTATATTCAGTGATTGCTTTTTTTAAATTATATTTATAATTATTATCAAATTCCATGGAAACCCCACATAAAGATGTTATAATGGAAAAAGTTTCTTGTGGAGACTTTTTATGGCATACCATAATGCGTTCAAGTGTTTCATCGAAATTACCTTCATAATATGATTTTACTAATTCATCAAATAAATCAGTATATTTATTATTCATTTAGACACCTCCATAGTGAAAGTATTATTATATGTTAGTATACATTTATTTTTAAATAAAAATACTTAAAATCAAAATAAGTAAAAAAAATAGATAAAAAAATAGATAAAAAATTAAATAAAAGAAGGGAAAAATGCAAACGTGTAGAATAATACATGTAGGATAATAAAATTTAGTTTATTTGTAAACGTATAAATTATTTGAATGGGATTTTTTAAGGAGGATTGAAATGTTTTTTTATATATTAAATTTGTTGAATGATGCGTTGAAAAAAAATAAAATAGATAATTTACCAGCTTTTGAAATTATAAATGATACGACGTATATTGCAAAATTAGCAGGAATCAAGAGAAATTTTGATTTTAAATGCTTTAATGATAAAATAATCACTATTTTTAGGCTTTTTGGCAAGTATAAGTTAACGTTAACAGATAGTATCGATATACTAGATAAGCTTATTATAAATGAAAAAAATTCTTGGATATTAAAAAATATTTATGGAGATGTATATATATATGAAAAGGAAAAATCAAGATTAGATTTAATATTTTTGATCAATCATATTTTAAATAGGTATAAAATTATGGAAATGGAAGTAAATTTGACTGGATTAGCTTTATAAAATAATGCAAAATAAAATAAGGAGCAACGTAATGTTGCTCCTTAAATTTATTTGAAATTAAGCTTTGTTCACAGAACCAAATAATTCCATTTTTTCTTTAACTGTAGCTTTTATAGCTTCAAAACCTGGAGCTAATAGCTTTCTTGGGTCAAATCCTTTTCCTTCTAAGTCTTTTCCAGCTTCAATATATTTTCTTGTAGCTTCTTGGAATGATAATTGACACTCAGTATTAACGTTGATTTTAGCAACTCCTAAAGAGATAGCTTTCTTTATCATATCTTCAGGGATACCAGTACCACCGTGTAATACTAATGGCATTTCAGTTCCAACAGCTTCTTCGATTTTAGCTAATGCATCAAAATCTAATCCAGCCCAGTTAGCAGGGTATTTTCCATGGATATTTCCGATACCAGCAGCTAACATTGTAACACCAAGTTCAGCAATTTGCTTACATTCGTTTGCATCAGCAACTTCACCTTTACCAACAACTCCGTCTTCTTCTCCACCAATTGAACCAACTTCTGCTTCTAAAGAAAGTCCTTTTGCATTAGTTATAGCAACTAATTCTTTAGTTTTTTCTATATTTTCAGCTATTGGGTAGTGAGAACCATCGAACATGATTGATGAGAATCCAGCTTCGATACATTTTTTAGCACCTTCATAGCTGCCGTGATCTAAATGTAATGCAACTGGTACAGTTATGTTTAATTCTTCGATCATTGCTTTTACCATAGCAGCAACAGTCTTATATCCAGTCATATATTTTCCAGCACCTTCAGAAACACCTAAAATTACTGGTGAATTGTTTTCTTGTGCAGTTAATAATACAGCCTTAGTCCATTCTAAATTATTGATGTTGAATTGACCAACTGCATATTTTCCTTCTCTAGCTTTGTTTAACATTTCTTTAGCTGATGTTAACATTTTACGACCTCCGTATACTTATATATTTATTATAATAACTATAATATGTTAAGAAAAATGAAATTGTTATTTTTATATCAAGTTTCTTTTTTCACCCTTATTATACTCTAAAATTACCTATATGAAAACAAAAAAATGAAAAATATGCTTTTGTAGTCTTAATGTAGAATATTATTGCTTAAGGTTTTTGGTAAAATAATTGAAATTTATAATATATAGGTATATTATAGAAATAATGTTTCTACATACATGATGTAAAGAAAAATATAATTTAGTTTAATTGGAGGAAGAAAGCTATGATTTGTGAAAACATAAAAAATACTAAAGATTACACTGGTATTAATCCAAATTTTAAGAAAGCATTTGAATTTATAATCAATAATAATTTAAACGAATTGAAGGTTGGCAATTATGAGATAGATGGTGATAAAGTTTTTGCATTTGTTCAAGAATATACTACACAAGCAGCAGTAGATAAAAGATGGGAATCTCATGAAAAATATATAGATATACAATATATTATTGATGGAGAAGAAGTTATGGGATATGTTCCAATACATAGTTTAAAGGAATGTGAAGATTTAAGAGCTGATAAAGATTTGATTTTTTATAATGAAATTGAAAAAGCTTCAAGTATTACCTTTTCAAAAGGAGATTATGCAATCTTTTTTCCAGAAGATGGACATAAGCCAGGATGTGCTTTAGGCGAAGGTTCTAAAGTAAAAAAAATAGTTATAAAGGTTGCATGTAAATAAAATATCTATTTAAATATTATAATTTAAGTTACAAAAAAGAATCTTTAACCATTGATGGTTAGGGTTCTTTTTTTATTCTTTGGAAATTTAAATGCAGTAAAATCTATGGATAATATATGAAAAAGGCTATTTAAGTGAGTTGTGTATAAGAAAAGAGTAAAAAACAAATCATATTCGCCTACATAAAATGTTCTCGTATGCAGCATAGCTGCTTTTTCTAATAAAATGTTCTTATATGCAGCATAGCTGCCTTTTCTAATGTGCACATTTTTCTCACATACGTTCGAAAAGGCAGATGCGCACCTATAAAAAGAGTGCGAAGCACAATACGGAACTTAATATTAAAAATCTCCGGCTCCACAGTCGCCTGCTATTTTTTTATGTGATAAAGTCACAGACAGTGTTAAAGTATATAAGTTAAACTCTAGTTAAGATAGTAATTTCAATAGTTTAGGTGATGATAATAAAAACAAATTGTAGATATTTAACAAGTTTTAATTTGTTAAAAAATTAATTTACCAACTTTAGCTATTATTGTATTTAGATAAAAAATTGTAAGAAGGAGAGATTCTTATGGGTAAAAAGATAATCATTGTTGGTGGTGTTGCTGGAGGAGCTTCTACAGCAGCTAGACTTAGGAGGTTAGATGAAAAAGCTAAAATAATTATGATTGAAAAAGGTGAATATGTATCATTTGCTAATTGTGGACTTCCATATTATATTGGAGAAACTATTGATGATAGGGGAAAACTTATTATTCAAACAGTGGAAGAGATGAGTGAAAAGTTTAATTTAGATATAAGAAATTTAAACGAAGTTATGAAAATAGATAAAGAAAATAAAACGGTTAAGATAAGAAATCTTAAAACTAAAGAAGAATATGAAGAAACATATGATGTTTTAGTGTTATCTCCAGGTGCTGCACCTATAAAACCAGGAATAGCAGGTATAGATGAAGCTAAAAACCTATTTACTTTGAGAAATATTCCTGATACAGATAATATAAAAGGGTATGTAGATAATAATAAACCTAAGCACGCCACAGTAATAGGCGGAGGTTTTATTGGTCTTGAAATGGCAGAAAATCTTCATGCTAGAGGTATAAAGGTTACTCTTGTTGAAGCTAGTGATCAAGTAATGGCTCCACTTGATATAGAAATGGTAAGCATAATACATGAGCATTTAATTGATAAAAACGTTGAATTAATATTAAAAGATGGAGTCGCAGAATTTAAGGATAATGGTAAAAAAATAATATTAACAAGTGGCAAAGAAATTTTAACTGACATGATAATATTGTCAATTGGAGTTAAGCCAGAAACAACGATAGCAAAAGAGGCTAATCTTAATTTAAATGAAAGAGGTGCCATTGTAGTTGATAAATTCATGAAAACTTCAGACCCTAATATTTTTGCTTTAGGGGATGCAGTAGAAATTATGGACTATGTAAATAAGAAGCCAACTATGATTCCTCTTGCATGGCCTGCTAATAGACAAGGAAGAATAGTTGCGGATAATATTTGTGGACGAAATGTAGAATACAAAGGAACTCTTGGTTCATCTGCAGCAAAGGTCTTTGATTATACAGTAGCTACAACTGGAAATAATGAAAAGATATTAAAACGTTTAGGTATAGAATATGAGGCTATTCATATTCATCCAAGTTCTCATGCAGGGTATTATCCAGGTTCTTTTCCTATAGCATTTAAAATGCTATTTGAACCTAAAACAGGGAAAATATTTGGAGCACAAGGTGTTGGCTTAGATGGGGTTGAAAAAAGAATAGATGTACTTGCAACTGCAATAAAGGGAAATTTAACTGTTTTTGACTTACAAGATGTAGAATCTTGTTATGCACCACCATATAATTCAGCTAAAGATCCAGTAAATATGCTTGGCTATTATGCTTCAAACATTATTGAAGGACTTACAGAAATAATTCAATGGTATGAAGTGGATAATTTAGATAAAGATAATTCGATTATATTGGATATAAGAGAGGAATTTGAATTAGTTACAGGTGGTTTTGAAAATTCTACTCACATTCCACTTAGCCAGTTAAGAAGTAGATTAGATGAAATACCAAAAGATAAAAAAATATATGTAACCTGCCAAGTTGGGCTTAGGGGATATGTTGCTTGTAGATTATTAAAGCAAAATGGAATTGAATGCTCAAATATTGATGGAGGAGTTAAGACTTATCTTAATGTAAAAAGGGCGGAAGAAAGTATTAAGAATCAATGTAAAAATAAAGATGAAATAAAAGAAGAGGCGGCTGTTATGAAAGAAGATTTAGATATAACTAAAGTTAAGGCAAATATAACATTGAATGCTTGCGGATTACAATGCCCAGGGCCAATAAAAAGAGTTTTTGAAGAAATGAAGAATATGGAAGACGGTAATATTTTAGAAGTTAAAGCTAGCGATCCAGGTTTTGCTAAAGACATAAAATCTTGGTGTGATTCAACAGGAAATACTTTATTAAAATCGGAATTTAGTAATCATGAAAAAGCTTTTGTGGCTTATATTCAAAAAGGAAAAGCAGTTTTATCAAATAAAGAAGTAGTTCAAACACAGGCTACTAATAAAAATGGAGCCACTTTAGTTGTATTTAGTGGAGATTTAGATAAGGCAATAGCATCCTTTATTATCGCTACAGGAGCAGCTTCTATGGGTAAAGAGGTTACTATGTTCTTTACTTTCTGGGGACTTAATATATTAAAGAGTGAATCTAAGCCTAAGGTAAATAAAGATGTTATGGAAAAAATGTTTGATGTAATGCTTCCAGCACATCCTGGAAAATTGCCATTATCACAAATGAATATGATGGGTATGGGTCCAGCAATGATTAAACAAATCATGAAAAAACACAATGTTGACAGTTTAGAAACATTAATAAAAAATGCTATCGATATGGGTGTTAAGGTTGTTGCATGTTCTATGAGTATGGAGCTTATGGGGATTAAGAAAGAAGAATTTATTGATGGAGTTGAAATTGGTGGAGTTGCTTCATATTTAGGAGCTACAGATGATTCAGGCTTGAATTTGTTTATTTAAATTTGCATTCAGGTGATATTTATCCAATAATTCTTTATATTTACATTTAAAAAAGTTAATGATAAAATTTTATATAATTAATAACAAAGTCACTACATTTACAAAAAATAGTTGAATGTAGTGGCTTTTAAATTAATAAAATATATAGATATCCAGCGCGAGAATTAAACTTATATGGTAACTTACCGAAATTAAACACATATTTATTACAGCGGACTAATGAAATTTTCACTGGATGGGTTCTAAGTGGAA